>NZ_QNRY01000048.1 GCF_003315515.1 Brenneria salicis ATCC 15712 = DSM 30166
CGGTTGGCAATGAGCCGTTTTATTATCGAGTTCGGTGACCGCCTGAGCGATCACCTTTAATACGGTGGCAGTTACACAGAATTATTTACAGGGTCCCTCGTTCGCCTGCGGGCTTGCCGTAGCGGGTGTTCTGAAGCTATAACCGGGGCTGGTGCTCTATTTTCCCGGCAACCGCCATGTCCCGGCTAGACTGCGGACTTTCATCGATACGATCCGGAAACTGCACAATCAATTTGAAGATCTGGTGCCGCCTAAAGCGATTTGACGGTTTCTTTTCGCCCAAACACCGGCGGCGGCGCTTCTCTATCAATCAGCACATCGATCACTGTAGGAACACCTTGCATAATAGCGGAATGTAGCGCGGTTTCCAGTTCGGATGAGTGTGTTACTCTGATGCCGTTAGCGCCTAATGCCTGAGCGAACAAAGCGAAATCTACCTGAGGGATCGCGCAATCGAGTTGCGGATAACCTATCGAGTTCAAACCTTGCCGACACATGTTATAAGTGCCATCATTCAATACCAGCCAAATAGCCGGTGCTTGATGATGAACTGCCGTACTGATTTCGTTATTCATCAGCATAGAACCATCGCCTATTACGCCGACGGTGACTTTGCCTGACATTGCCAGTCCTACAATCCCGCAGGCATAGTGTCCCATAGTCCCCAAAGCTGAATTCACCCGATAACGATTAGGTTTTTGAAACTGCAAATACCTATTTGTCCATACATGTGAGTTTCCGGCATCCGCAGCCACCAGGCAATCATATTCATCAATGGCAACCTTTTGGATTATCGCCATAACATCCTCTAGATGGATGACGCCATTCTTGATTTCCGCTATGGTCTGTCGTTCAACCGTTCTTGTGTTTTCAAGGATGTTGGACTGATGCGCAATGGGTAATTTTTTTATTTTATCATATACGCCATGTAAAAATTGGGACAACTCAGCATTGATGACGACTGTTGAAGCAGGAAGGTTTTTTCTGATATCAGCATTTTCCAGACTGACATAATACACATCAATATCTTTTATTTTGTTTTGCAGATAATGCGAACTGGACTCCCCTAATCGGGTTCCCAAAATAATAATTGCCTTCAAGGAGGGATCATTTACGATAGATTGTAATTTCTGTTCATCGGAACCTAACCCCGTAGCGCCTATATATAATGGGTGTTTTTCAGGGAATATTCCTTTGCCGCGTGGCGTGGACATAACTGGAGTATACGTTTCAGTCGCCAGTCGGGTTAATATTTCCGAGCAATGGTTGCAGCCAAAGCCATTCCAGATAATAGCATCTCCCGTAGCAAGCACTTCGGCTATTTTATACTGTTGTTTTTCCAGATAACGCTCTTCTTCTTTTTTCGAGGGATGAAAGATCTGTTTATTTATTTTTACCTCATCTTGAAAAAAAATTTTTTTCTGAACGCTGGGAAGAATAAATAGACCTAATACCTGACCACGAGATGTTTTCAGATGAGATATGGCCTCAATCGCTTCATATACCTTTTCTTCTTCATCGATACAAACAATACGATCAAAGAACCCTGTGATGCCATCGCCTGCCAGGGCGCTTATATCCTGCGCCGTGGTTTGTTGCAATCCCCACAACCCATTATTTTTTGACGTTGTTATTGGCGCAATAAATACCACTTTAGAACCATCCAGCTTTGCTGCGCGCAGCGCCGTTAACGCGTTGGTGATGCCAGGGCCTGCAGTGGAAAATACAGCGGCTGGTTTATTTTTATATAGACTGTATTCTGAGGCGCAAAAAGCAGCGCCCGTTTCATGTCGGCAATGGATGGTATTAATGGATGACTCGAAGAGTGCTTTCCATGCCGGAGCGATGAAAGCACCGGAAACACCAAAGGCAATGTCTACCCCAACGTTTTCCAAATGTTGGATCAGCACTTCCACCACTGTCTGTTGTGCATTTTCTTTCATGATTTGACCTCTTTCGAAAATCGGAGCCAAGCTAAATCAGCGATCCGGCCTTTTTGCAGACTTCGAAAAAATTATCAGATTCTGGTCGGTTAAGGCCGAGTGGAGTTGTTGCTGGTTGTATTTCTGACGTCAGTGAGTGTTTAGGTATTCTTCACGAAAGCGACTATTAATAACTCGAGCAAAACCTGATCCATCGGCTTTCCAGGACGCGAGAAGTCCATCTCCACATCGTTTTATTCGCCCACCGCTCGCTCCATTAATTGGGAAATAAATCGCTGCCATTGTTGAACTGTAGCCGCTGCGGTACTGCGTGCCGCAACTGCTTCAGGTGTTCCATGACGGCAACCACATCGCCACCGCGCTCCTCTGATTAACCTAGATTACCAGGTATTTACGGCTAAAATTATTCACTAGGGTCAAGGTGCTGAACCGACGTTCGTTGAGCATATTATCATCAATAAAGCTTATGTTCCAGCACCGGTCTGTGACACGTCAATGACCGAATTGTTAACGTGGAGCATGAGAGTTATCTTTTATGTTTTGTATAAAGATTCGACACCCATATCAAAACCAGTAACTCTCACTCTTTGTAGATAAAAGGATAGCGCGTTCAGATATAAAATATTTTCTTCTGTTGATTTAATGCCGTTATCAGTTTTTCCTTTTTTATCCATTCAATGACTATATGCAGGAGTGAGTTTCTCATCATGAGAAACGCTAGAACCAAGTTGAGGAGCTGTCGCATTGACCAATACCGCCGCGTTGCCTAATATTCCTCCGTTTAATAGCTTTTGGTGCGCATAAGGTATTTCATCAAAACGAAATACTTTGTTCATGGTGGGAATGATCTTTCTTTGATTAACAAGATGAAGAAACTCATTACATTCACGGATATTGGCGTAGTGAGAGCCTTGTATTCTTTTCTGATGCATCCATAAATGACGCACGTCAAAGTCGCAATTATAACCGGAGGTTCCCCCCACTGTGACTACCATGCCGGAGTGATCGCAGATTTGCAGCGATATAGGAAAAGTATCTTGCCCGGAATGTTCAATGACCAGCTTGGGAAGTTCTTTTTTACCCAAGGCCTTAAAGAAGTCGCGTCTGAAATTGGCGAATGCTCTGGACCATGAAGCATGTTCATCGGATGTCACATCGGGAAGCCGACCGGAATGTGAGTATTTTTTCCTGACGATATATCCTACGGCGCCAAGTTTGCGAACATAATCTCCTTTCTCTTCACTTGACACGACCGCGACGGGGAGTCCGCCGAGGGCTTTTACAATTTGCACCGATAATGAGCCTAAACCGCCAGCCGCTCCCCATATCAGAACGGCATCGCCCGGTTTGACGTTATTTGGCGTCCAGTGAGTGAGTTGCTTGTAGGCTGTAGGGCCATTCAGCATCAGGGTCGCGCTCTCCTCCCAGGTTAGAAAATCAGGCTTGGGAAAGCATTGATAGTCTTCGACGACGGTGAATTCCGCAAATGATCCGTAATTCCTTTCATAGCCGTAAATTTCCTGACTGCGGGTAAACATCGGATCGTTCGAGAGACGTGATTCAAGCGAGGTAGCGTCATATACCGAGCAAGACACCACCACTGCATCACCTATGCTAACGTTACTGACATGATGACCAACAGAATAAACAATACCTGCCGCCTCTGAACCACCAATATGAAACGGCTCGGCATCTTTGTTTCTTTTACGGCGCGCCGCGATAACATCGACGGGTTTCCCTAATGCCGCCCAGACATTATTATAATTCAGTCCTGCCGCCATCACTTTAATGAGAACCTGATTAGGTAATAATTTTGGAACTCTGACTGTTTCCGGTTGAATTGCAGTAATAGGTTCGCCATAACGCTCTGAACGAATCAGATAAGCTTTCATCTCTTGAGGAACGGAATAATTTGTCGTCATGTTGAACTCCTTGTCGAAACTAATAAATCTATTAATCTGTTTTTTATATCAGATCGTGTTGGTGGCATAACTTATCCGTGAAACGCCGTGGCTGGCTTTCCACTAATATGCATAAATAAAAACCGCTCTGCTAGACGTTAATTAGCGTTCTCTCATGCTATTACCCATTGACTCTACTCTTTAATACAATGCCGGTTCCTGTTGCGCAAATACAACCTCGCGCGCTGAGTAACGTGGCCGAAATAAAAGCGATGTTGTTATTTTTATTATCGACGCGTGCCTCGACTCGACATGGTTTTTTACGTATCACACGTAAAATTTTTACTGAAAGTTCAACCACACCTGCGGGTTCACGACCCAGAGCGTTAAATCCACATAGGCCTATCGCTGATTCCAGAGCGGCGCTGATCACCGCGCCGTTAATGCCGAGCGAAGTGAGTATGCCAAAACCTCCCTGATGGCAGGGATTTTCGTCATTTATTTCCATAACGATGACATCGTCATTTATTTCAATAATGGAAAAACCCAAAGCTTGAAATAAAGCGGAATCATTGAAAAGAGAGGCCAGGTCGTTTTCAGCCATAATCATTCTCCTGCATAAAATCATTGCGATAGCTGATGTGTTTTCATCACATCAATATATTGATTATTCATTTTTAATATATTCTGTTTTTCGGTTTTTTCTCGCAAAGCCGCTCCTTTTTCGACCTGGTTTTTTCTCTGTTTCACGAAGTAAATCAGATAGGTTTTTTGCCGTATGAGCGACATATTCTGTAAGCAGTTCGAAATGGCTCCCCGGCGTGATGACGCTTTTCACCAGATTTGGCCATTCATTCGCCCAACGTTCCGGCTGGGCGGAAGCAGGATAATCTCTGGCCTGAAGCATCACTGTCGGAGTTTGCAAGTGAGAGGGCGTCCACTGTTGGCCGAATAATTCGAGATACCAGGCCATTGCCATGAGTGCGGTATCCTCGTCCGACCAGAATTCGCCTTTGGCTGCAAACCATGTGCGTAGTACATCGCCCATTGCGGCTTCATTCATAGCTGACGGTGGGAAACTGTCGATCAATACCACCGCTTTGGGCTGTAGACCACGAGCCTCCAATTGGTGGGCGGCGGCATGGGCAACGAGTCCGCCAGTTGAGAAGCCGACCAGCGTAAATTCACGTTCCTGCGCGCCTCTCTCCACTGCCGTAGCCAGCGCCGCCGCCGCCGCGTAGTCGGTGGCGGGCAGCGGGTCGCCGTGATAGCCGGGCAGCGGCACGGTCAACATGCTGTAGCGATCGCTCAAGGTTGAGCTTAAGCGCTGATAGGTTAAATTGGCAGTGGCGGGAATGAATGAGTTAAGGCAAACCAACAGCGGTTTTTCCCGATCGTTACGCTGCCATACCGTCTCCGGCGCGTGCTGCTTATGCTGCTTGTGCGTGAAATGCTTGCGCAGGCGTGCCGCTCCAGCCAGCACGCTAAGTCCTTCCTGCGTCATGCCTCGTTGCACGGCTTGCCGTAGCAGGTGGTAAAACCTGTCGGTCTCTTTCTTCGTCTCGGTGTGCGCTTCTGTTGAGATGACGTGCTTTTCCCCAACAAGAATACTCAATAAGAATTGCGCCAGCGCTTGCGGTGTCGGATGATCAAAAATTGCGGTGGCGGGAATGCGGACGCCGAGCGCCAGTGATAATCGGCCCCCCATTTCCACCGAGGTGAGAGAGTCGAATCCCAGTGCGATGAATTCTACATCGGTTCTTACGGACTTCGGATCGGGATGGTTCAGTACTTCACCTGCGTATTGAATGATCACGTTAAGCAGATAAGGCAGCCGCTCTTTTTCCGGCATATCCGTGATCTGTCGCGATAAACCGACGCTGCTCCTGGATGCCATGAGACGAGGGAGTACTTCTGCCAATAGCGGGATGTCGCCTTGCTCGCGTAGCGCTTCCAGGTTTAAACGCGCCGGTATCAGCAGCGGTGAATGATTCACCACGTGCGTGCCGACAACGGCATCAAGGAAGGCAAGGCCTTGCGGACGAGAAAGCGGGATTTGGCCCGTTGCAATAATACGCTGTATATCGTCGTCGCCAAGTTGTTCTCCCATTTCCGAGCGTTCGGCCCACATTCCCCAGGCCATCGAGGTCGCAGGAAGGCTCTGATGGCGTCGGTGGTGCGCCAGCGCATCTAAAAAGGCGTTGGCGGCGGCGTAGTTTCCCTGTCCTTTTTGCGGAAGAATGCTGACCGCGGAAGAATAGAGAACGAATGCCGAAAGATCGTGATGCCGCGTGAGCAGATGCAGGTTCCAGGCTGAAACGGCTTTAGATTGCCATACGCTGTCAACCTGCTCTGTAGTCATGGTATTCAGCGTTGTAGTATCCACGCTTCCCGCGGTGTGAATGACGGCGGTGAGCGGATGCGCTGTCGGTATGGTGCTGAGCAGGGTTCCCACCGCTTCTGAATCGGAAACATCACAGGCTACCAACGTTGCTTTCGCGCCAAGCTCGGCGATGTCTTTTCGTAACTCATTGGCACCCGGCGCGTCTTTACCTCGTCGGCTGGCAAGCAGCAAGTGGCGAACGCCGTGATGCTCCACCAGATGTTTCGCGACGACTTTGCCCAGTGCGCCCGTGCCGCCGGTGATCAGCACGGTGCCGTCAGGATCAAGGTTACGGCACGGATTTTCCGGCTTGTCGATATGGTTGTGAGCGGATAGGTCGCCATCACCGGCGGTTTGCACCAATCGCGGTGCGAGTATTTTTCCCATGCGCAGTGCCAGTTGAGGCTCATGGGACAACGCGTTAATCGCGGCGCTTATCAAGGGCCATGATGTGTTTTCTACCTCATTGATATCAAGCAGGAAGAATCGGTCTGGATATTCAAGCTGCGTAGTGCGCACCAATCCCCACAGTGGGGACTGGGAGAGATTAGGGACATTCTCTCCATCGTTTGTCGCTATCGCGCCTTGCGTCACCACAAGGAGGGGGACATCGGTGGCTCGGGGATCGCTAATCCACGCTTGCAGCGCATTGAGTACGCTGTGTGTCGGGCTATGATCGATAAACTCAGAGGTATCGTCGCCATCCGGTGCGATTAATACGGCGATCTCATCCGGCTGAGGTGAGAAAGTCGCCAGCGCCTGATGAATATCGTCATACGCGCTGGAAGCGTCATGCTCCTTTATGAGGCCGGAGAAGCGATCCCGTAACCTGTTTTGCGGAACAATCCAGCAAACTTTCGGCTTCGTGGGGGACGAATCCGGCGCAATCTCACGCCATTCCAGATGGTAAAACGGGGGACGCGACGGGCGAATGCGCTGTGAGTTTGACGATTTCAACACAATGGCGTCTATGGTCGCGACTGCCCGACCAGTATCTTCTGCGAGTCGTAACGCATATTCGCTGTAGCCTGATGTGGATAGCTCGGCGGTTTTTCGCACCAGATGTCCTCGCAGACACTGTGCGCCCTTGATGTATTGCCGTATCCCGCTAAGGGAGAAAAGTAAACGAGGCGGACGATTTTCCTCGCCCGGATTCAGTTGTTCCAGCAATGCCGCTTGCATCCCCGCGTCTAGCAGGGTCGGGTGCAGGGTGAAATCTTCTCCCGGTTCCGCATGACTACTCTCCGGCGACGTGGCTTCGATATACAGTCCGTCTTCGTGCTCCCAGACGTTGACGAGTCTTTGAAAAGCGTTACCCAAGATCACGCCCTGAGCGGCGAGGTGCTCATAAATCGGGGTAAAATCAACCGATCTGGCGTTGGCGGGCGGCCAGTTGTCATTATGTAAATCAGGCCACTCTGGTGATGAAGCATCGTCTGGCATAAGACGGCAAGTTGCGTAGCGTTTCCAGGGAGCCATCTGATACCCGTGCGGTTCTGGATCGTCAGGCTGATGGAAATAGGCTTCCACTGTTCTACCGCCATCCGCCTCAGCCGGGCCAACATAGAGTTGGATGGGGGTAGGAATAGACTCATCCAGAGGCAAAATCGTGTGCAGGAAGAGATCGTCAAGACGCTGGCAGCCAATGCGCTCGCCGATGGACAGCATCATCTCTGCGGTCATCGCCCCGGCACCCGTAGTGACGTCGGCGATCCGGTGTTCCAGTATCCACGGCTGCCTGACCGCGTCTAATCGTCCGCTAAAAATCCAGCCTCGTTGAGCGGCGTTGTCGATGCCGGCGTGTAAAAAAGGATGGTTAAGCGCAAAAAATCCACCGTCTAACGCCGGGCGCGCCGGTGGCGCTTGCAACCAATAGCGACGGTGCTGGAATGGATAGGTCGGCAGCGGTACGGGGGGCGTCTGGACGAGCAATTTCGTCCAGTCTAGCGGCTGCCCCTGCGCGTATAGTTTTGCTAGCGCGGCGAAGAAGGGATGCCACTCGTCCCGCCCTTTACGCAAAGAGGCAATCCACGCCTTGCTGGGAACTCCGCTGGATTCTCTGACTGCTCTGGCTCGTCCCAGAGCCGTTAACACACCGTCAGGACCAACTTCCAGCGCGACGACGATATTGTATGCCTCAAGCCATTGGACGGCAGCGTCGAATCGTACCGCACAGCGGGCCTGGTTTGCCCAATACTCAACGGAACATGCCTGTTCATTGGTCAGCCGTTGACCGGTAACCGTTGAAACAATCGGAATAGCAGGTGCCTGAAACGACAGCGCTGACAGCGTTCGGCGTAAGGTATCAACGATGCCATCAATGTGGGGAGAGTGAAATGCGTGGCTGGTTCTTAAACGATGCGTGCGGTAGCCGCGCGACCGCCACTGTTCAGCGATATTCAGCACCTTGTCCGCGTCGCCGGATATTACTACGGATGACGGCGCATTAATCGCGGCGATCGCGACGTATTCTTCATACCCCTGCAACGACGGCAAAATGTCCGTCTCACTAGCTTCAATGGCGACCATTGCGCCGTCGGTGGTAATGGATTCCATCAGCCGCCCACGCGTTGCAACAAATGTCGCAGCATCGGCCAGACTGAATATGCCGGCGATATAGGCGGCGGCGATCTCGCCGATGGAGTGACCAATCAGTACATCGGGCTGTACGCCGAGCTGCATGACTGTCCGGCATAGGGCGACCTCGAACGCGAAAAGCGCCGCCTGGGTAAAATCGGTGCGGTCTAACAGTGCGGCGTCGGCGCTGTCCTTTTGGGCGAACATCACGGTTTTAAGCGGTTGAGGCAGAAGGGGATCGAGATGCTGACAGATCTCGTCAAGCGTTTGAGCGAATACCGGAGACAAGCGGTATAACCCTTGTCCCATCGTCGGCCACTGTGCGCCCTGGCCGGTAAAAAGAAACGCGACGTTACCCGACGGAGAACGGACACCCTGAATGATGCCGGGCGCGTAGCGATTGGCGGACAGTGCCTCTAGCGCGTTGAGCATGCCGTCGCGATCTTCTGTGCTAACCACAGCGCGATAGTCAAAGTGGGAGCGGGTGGCGGCTAGCGAATAGGCGACGGCGGCGAGATCGTGTGTCGTATCCGTGTTCTGGGTAATCCATGCGCGCAGTTGCCTGGCCTGGGCGCACAGCCCGGCAGGTGAAGCGGCGGACAACGGCAGCGCGATACTAGGGACGGGGAACGCTCTTGTAGGTGCCGTATCTTCTGCTGGAGACGTAAGCGGCGGTGCTTCTTCAAGAATGAGGTGGGCGTTAGTACCGGAAAAGCCAAATGATGATACTGCTGCACGCTTGGGACGCCCGTTATCGGGCCAGTCGCAGGCAATATTAAGCAACTTAACGTTGCCGCGCGACCAGTCTATTTTGCTGGACGGCGTCTCAGCATGCAACGTTTTGGGTAAGCGCCCATGTCGTAGAGCCATCACCATTTTAATGATACTGGCGACGCCGGCGGCAAGCTGAACATGACCAATGTTGGATTTCAGCGAGCCAAGCCATAGCGGTTGAGAGTCGGGTCGATGTTTGCCGTAGGTGTTGAGCAGCGCGTGCGCCTCAATGGGATCGCCGAGCATAGTACCCGTGCCGTGCGCTTCTACAACATCAATCTCGGAAAAGGTCAGCCCCGAATTGTGCAGCGCCTGACGAATGACCTGTTCTTGCGCGGGGCCGCTTGGCGCGGTTAGCCCGTTGCTGGCACCATCCTGGTTAATCGCGCTTCCTCGAATCACGGCCAGTATGCTATGGCCGGACTGTACCGCGTCGGAGAGTTTTTCCAGCAAAATAAGCCCGACGCCTTCAGAAAAACCCGTTCCGTCAGCATGGTCGGAAAAGGCTTTACACCTTCCGTCAGCGGCAAGACCGCCTTGACGGGTGAACTCGGCGAAGACCTCTGGAGAGGCCATAATCGTCGCGCCGCCTGCAATGGCAAGTGAACATTCGCCGCTTCTGAGGGAACGAATGGCCTGGTGGATCGCCGTGAGAGACGCGGAGCAGGCGGTGTCCACCGTGATGGCCGGACCGTTCAGCCCTAATGTATAAGCAATGCGCCCGGAACTGATACTGCTCAAGCTGCCTTGTAATCGATAACCGTCGGCATCCGGGTTGCGCTGCTCGATATCGCTGAGATAGCCGTTGTGTGTGGTGCCGATAAAGACGCCGGTCGGGCTGTTTTTTAGCGTAGCGGGAACGATGCCGGCACGCTCCAGAACCTCCCAACTCACCTCGAGCAATAAGCGTTGTTGGGGGTCCATCGCCAGCGCCTCGCGGTCGGATATCTTAAAAAAGCTGGCGTCGAACCCCGCCGCATCTTCCAGAAAACCGCCTTTCCAAGCGCTGGCGACAGCGCTGAGCTCCGGGTTTTTTTCAAATAGTTTCTCCACATTCCATCCCCGATCGTCGGGGAAGGGACCGATGGCTTCTTCGCCATCGGACAGGCGTTGCCAAAGCTGTTCGGGAGAGTGGATGCCGCCGGGTAAGCGGCAACTCATGGCAATAATGGCGATAGGTTCATGCGCCGTCTGGGTCAAATATTGATTACGCTGTTTCAACTGTTCGTTCAGCAACAGGCTGTGGCGTAACGCTTCGACCAGGCGCGGATCGGCGGTTCCCCCGACAGCGGCGATATTTTCCGCTGCGTTATTGTCTTTTCTGGGCGTCATAGTGCTTTCTCCTTGTCAGACAGAGCCATGGACACCAACTCATCCAGACTTGCGGACTCGATATCGGTTACCTGAGAGTTTCTCGGCACTTTCTCCACGGGGGAGACGCCGTTTGCCATCTGAAGTAATTTGTCTAGCAAACCGTCATCGCGCAGGTTGGCAAGCGGGATGCCGGCAATGCGCTCGCGAATCTGCGACTCATTCTCTTCCGTTATCGCGCCGTTCGTCGTCGCATCCTGCCCGGAGAACAGCTCCGTATCGAGATATTCAGCTAGCGCGACAGGGGTGGGGTAGTCATACGTCAGCGTCGCCGGCAGACGCAGGCCGGAAACCGCCGCCAGACGGTTGCGCAACTCCAGCGTCATAAGCGAGTCGATGCCGCTCTCTTTAAATGACTGTTCGGGAGCGAGAAGCGACCCGTTATCAAGGCCAAGGATGCCCGCGATGTTATCGACAATGGCGGCCTGTAGCTGTTTTAGTCGTGCGCTGGGTTCCAGCGTGGACAGCGACTGGCGCAGATCGGGCGTTCTTTCGCCGCCTGATGGCGTTCGACGCGCACTCGCGGGCCCCGCCAGCCGTTCAAATAACGGATGGAGACGTCCTGACTGTGCATTTTTACGCAATATCTGCGGGTTCAACGGCGCGGCGGTATAAACGGCATAAGGCAATGCCAACGCCGCATCGACCATAGCATTACCGTGTTCCGGCGTGATGGGCGCCAAACCGGTGCGCGCGATACGCGCGTTGTCGGTATCGTTGAGCCTGCTCGACAGCCCGGTGACCGGCTGCCACCAACCCCAGTCCAGGGAGGTGGCGCACAACCCCTGGCGGCGGCGGTTATGCGCCAGTGCGTCCAGCGCTTTGTTCGCGGCTGAGTAGTTGCCTTGCCCTGGGCTGCCCAGGGTCCCCGCGCTGGATGAGTAGAGAACGAAAGCCGCGAGATCGTCAGTACGGGTTTTTTGGTGTAAGTGCCAGACCGCGTCGATTTTGGGTGAAAATACCGTATCGAGGCTTTCCGCCGTCAGGTTGGCGATAGTGGCGTCAGCCAGTACGCCTGCGGTATGGAACACGCCAGTCAGCGGATGCGCGGCCGGGATCGCCGCGAGCAGCTTGTCCAGCGCCAGAGGATCGGTGGCGTCACAGGCGACGATCTCGACCGTCGCCCCTGCGTTTTCCAGTTCCGCTTTCAGTTGCGCCGCGCCATCGGCGCGGGGACCACGACGGCTGGCCAGTATCAGGTTTTTGACCTGATGCGACGCCACCAGATGGTGTGCGAGCAGCCCTGCCAGCGTCCCTGTCCCCCCGGTAATCAACACCGTGCCGTCGGGATTGAGCCGTTGAGGGAAGGTCAGAATAACTTTGCCGGTATGCCGGCCTTGCTGCATTAACCGGAATGCGTGTATCGCCTCTCTGATATCAAAGGCGGTGATCGGCAATGGCGCCAGTGAGCCTGCGCGCATCAACGATAATAGCGTGGTCAACATCTCCCTTGTCTGTTCGGGGTCATTGTCCGGCCGGTCAAGGTAGTGATAAGTCAGGTCGGTAGGAAAATCCTCGCGAATATCGGTTTTGCCCAGTTCGATAAAGCGGCCTCCCGATGCCATTAGCGACATTGAAGCGTCGATAAACTCGCCAGTAAGGGAGTTGAGCACCACATCAATCCCTCTACCATTAAGTTGCGGACGGAATTGCCTGGTGAATTCAAGGCTGCGTGAGCTGGCGATATGATCGTCGGCGATACCGAGCTGACGCAGAACCGGCCATTTGTCAGGATGCGCGGTGGCAAATACTTCCCCCCCCAGCTGATGCGCCAATTGAATGGCAGCCTGGCCGACGCCGCCCGCCGCTGCGTGAATCAAAACACGTTCGCCCTGGCGCAGCGAGGCGAGTTGCGTTAGCGCATAATAGGCGGTGAGAAAGGCGATGGGTACGCCAGCGGCTTGCGCGAAAGTCCAGTCGTCAGGCAGGTGGAAAGTCGTCGTCTGATCGGCGATAACGGTCGGCCCGAAAGCGCCTTCAGTCAGTACCATCACCCGATCGCCGATGTTGAAGTCTTTTACGTCCGAACCGACTTCCGTAATGACGCCAGCGGCTTCCGTGCCGAATTCATGTTGAGGCGCGATTAACCCCAGTGCGCACACGACATCATAGAAATTAACGCCGGCCGCACGCACGCTGAGCCGAATCTGTCCCTTGCCCAGCGGCGCGCCAGCTTCAATGGCGGGTTTTAGCACAAGATTGTCGAGATTCCCGGTATCCGAAATGTCCAGGCGCCACAGCGCGCTGTCGGACGGCAGGGGTAGCAGCCCGGTTTTCGCCGCTCTGCTCAGGTGTGGAATAAGTAGTTGTCCCTGGCGTAGTGCCAACTGTGGATGATCGCTGGCCAGCGCCATGCTGAGTAACGAAGTATCGGCGAGAGGATGATCGGTATCGAGTAACACGATGCGGCCGGGGTTTTCGTTCTGCGCTGAGTGCAGTAACGCCCATGCAGCGCTATGAGCTACATCCAGACACTCATGGGAACCTTGTTCCGTCGCTCGGTGAGTGATCGCCACCAGGGTGGTATTGACCAGGCTTTCATCGGCCAGCCAGGGTTGGAGTTGGTTAATAACTTGTTCACATAGCGAGCGAGTCGTGTGCTGTACATCGTCCGTCTTCGCCGAATCGGTGACCGGTAACGGCCAAACGAGCACCGTTGGCGGCGTGGATGACGTCAGCCCTGCGCTCAATGTCCGCAGCGAGTCATAGCGAACGGCGATGTCCAGCGGACTGGCGTTGACGGGATCGGTTTCAAGCAATGCCCAACTGGTGGTAGCAGGGGCTTCTTTCACTTTAGACGCGCTGGGCAAAGCGCTCCATGTGGTGCGCAGCAGATCATATTCCGGTTGGATGCGTAACTGATGGCGCAGCTTGTCTCGTGTGGTTTCCCGTAAATTGAGCGCCTCAATGGAAATCACCGTTTCGCCGGTCTCATCAGTAGCAATCAGGCTGATGTTATCGTTCGTTTTCAGATGCAAACGCGCGCGCAACTGGCGTGGCTGCCTGTCGGCCAGGGTGATGCCGCTGAGCGAGAACGGTAGCCGCAGCGCCGTCCCATCGTCGTTTTCGCTATCTGGCAGCGCGATAGTATGCAGTACGGTATCAAGCAGTGCAGGATGCAGGAGATGTCCGTTCGTCGACAGTTCTTCAGGCAGATTTGCTTCGGCATACACGCTATCGCCGCTGCGCCAGGCCGCACTCAGTCCTTTAAAGGCCGAGCCATATTCATACCCAGCGGCGGAGAGCCGTTGATGAAGAAGGGTAAGATCCAGCGGTTCGGCATCGGCGGGCGGCCAGTCCATGTTGTCGAACGGACGTTTCTGACTTGATGCGTCACGCTGTAATAATGCATTGGCGTACAACGTCCACTCTGAGGCGCCGTGCTCCTCGTCGTGATGGCGCCGGGCATGGATCGTGACGGTGCGTCGCTCTTGCTCGTCAGGGCGTCCGACTCTGAGTTGCAGATCCAACTCACCTTGTTCAGGCAGTACCAGCGGCGTTTGTATCACCAATTCCGCAATCTTGTGGTAGTCCGTCAGTAACGCGGCATAGCTCACCATATCCAGATAAGCTGTTCCGGGAACCAGGGCAACGCCGGTCGCGGCATGATCGGCAAGCCATAGCTGGTTGGTAAGTCCTATGCGCCCTGTCATCAGCACGCCTTCGTCGTCAGGCAGGTCGATGATTGCGCTTAGCAACGCATGTTCCGTCGGGCGTTGTCCGACGGTGGCGACATTGGCGGCGGCCGGAGGCGTCAGCCAGTAATGACGATGCTCGAAAGGATAGGTAGGAATGTCCACGAGGCTGGCGGTGGGGTGAAGTGCGCGCCAGTTGATGTTGTGTCCATTGACGTACAAATGCGCCATTGCCTGCGTGAGGCGCTCGACGGCGGGTTTGTTGCGTTGCATCGAACCGATGATCGTCGCCGCGTTGTCAGTCGTTTCTTCGAGCGCGGGCAGCAAGACCGCGTGCGGACTGCACTCCAAAAAGGTCACTTTACCGCTTTTGCTCAATGCCGATACCGTGTCGAAGAAACGTACCGGGCGGCATAGGTTGTCGCACCAGTATTTTGCGTCGAGCGTCGTACCATCAAGGGGGGCGTCAGGCGCATAGCCGCCCACGGTGCTATAAAAAGGAATGCGAGTGGCGCTGGGCTTCAGGCTGGAAAACAGTTCCATCAGAATGGGGCGCCAGGTGTCGAACTGCGGCGAGTGGCCTGCGACATCAACCGAAATCCGTTTGGCCCGGATTCGCTCTTTTTTACAACGCCGGAGTAGTGTCTCGATGGACCTGGTATCGCCTGAAACCACGGTTGATGTCGGGCTGTTGAAGACGGCAAGGGTAACCTCCCCGTCATCTGGAGAGAAGAAGGCGCGGGTCTGCTCTTCGGAAAGGCCGAGCGTGGCCATTGCGCCGTGTCCTGACTGGCTAAGCATAAGCCTGGATCGTAACGTCACGATCCTGATCGCATCTTGTAGCGACAGAGCGCCCGCGATATAGGTGGCGGCGATTTCACCCTGAGAATGTCCCACGACGGCGTGCGGCGTAAATCCGAAAGATTGCCAGAGGCGCGCCAGTGCGGTCATCACCGCGAAAAGCGCTGGCTGCACGACGTCAATGCGGTCTAAGGGCGGGGTATCGGGGTTACTACGCAGAACGTCAATCAGCGACCAATCGACATACGCACGCAGCGCGTTATCCGCCTCGTCAATAGCCTGCCGGTAAACGGAAAAGGCGTTATACAGTTCCATCCCCATTTCAGGCCACTGTGACCCCTGTCCGGGGAAGACAAAGAATAGTTTTCCTGATTCGCTGGCCGGTGAGGTGCCGACGGTTAGTGCCGGATGATCCTGCCCATTTTCAAGCGCTTGCAACCCTTTTAATAATGCTTCTTTTGATTGGCCCCTGACGGCGGCGCGGTAGGCAAATTGACTACGAGAGATGCCTAGTGAGTAACCCACGTTAATGGGATCGACCACTTGTTTGTTAGCCAGATACTCCCGTAATTGCGCTGCTTTTTTGCGCAGCGCGGTGTCGGTTTTTGCGGCAATTGGCCAGAGCATTTCCTGTGGCGCAGCGCCGGCCTCGGTATTTGTGCGGCCAACTGATCCCGATATCGGAGGTTGTTCCACGATGAGGTGACTATTAGTGCCAGATACGCCGAATGAAGAGATTGCCGCGCGATAGGGCCGATCGCCGACTTGCGGCCAGGGTTGCGAGGCTGAGAGTAGCTGTATCGCGCCGCTTGACCAGTCAACTTCGTGAGATGGTTCGGTGATGTGCAGACTGCGCGGCAACATGTTGTGGCGGAAAGCCATCAGCATCTTGATCAGCCCGGCAACCCCAGCGGCAGCTTGCGTGTGTCCGATGTTGGATTTGATTGACCCCAGGAGTAACGGCTGTTCAGCTGAGCGATGACGGCCATAGGTCGCCATCAGCGCATTTGCTTCGATAGGATCGCCAAGACGTGTGCCCGTGCCGTGCGCTTCGACGACATCGACATCCTGCGGCTTAAGGCCTGCGTTAGCCAGCGCGTGACGAATCACCTGTTGTTGCGCGGAGCCATTCGGCGCGGTTAGTCCGTTAGATGCACCGTCCTGATTCACTGCGCTACCGCGAATGACGCCAAGTACCGTATGTCCGTTCGCCTGCGCCTGAGAAAGTGGCTCCAGTAGCAGCATACCGATGCCTTCCGAGAGCCCTACGCCATCCGCTGACGCGGAGAAGGCTTTGCATCGTCCATCCGGCGCGAGCACGCGTTGTTGAGAGAAATCTATGAGTACACCGGGTGTCGGCATAATCGTGATACCGCCCGCTAACGCTAACTTACAGTCATTGCTGCGTAGCGCTTCACAGGCTGTATGAATAGCAACTAACGAAGAGGAGCACGCGGTGTCAATAGTGACCGCCGGTCCATGCAGGCCGAGGCTATAGGCCACCCTGCCGGAAGCGACGCAGGTGGCTGTTCCCATATAGCCGTAGCCTGAAACGTCCTCTGGGGCATGTTGAATCTGGGAGCCATACTCTGTCGCCATGATGCCCGCGTATATCCCGGTATTGGAACCATATAAACTCGAAGGTTCGATCCCTGCTCGTTCAATGGCTTCCCAGGAGACTTCAAGCAAAAGTCGTTGTTGGGGCTCCAGCGTCAGGGCTTCACGTGGCGAGATGCCGAAGAACCCAGCGTCAAATAGAGGTGCTTCATACAAAAAACCACTGGTGCGGGTGGATATTTTACCCAGTCGGCCCGGTTCTGGATCGTACAGTTTATTGACATCCCATCCGCGATCCGACGGGTAATCACCGATCGCGTCACATTCGTTAAAGATCAGATCCCACAGTGCTTCAGGGCTGTTCACATTTCCGGGATAGCGGCACGCCATACCGATTATTGCGATAGGTTCGTCGTGATGGCGCGTATCCTGAGTCTCCAGTCCTCCATCGGGTGACGATAGGCCAAGCTCTTGTCTCAGGTATTCGCTTAATGCACGTGGTGTCGGGTGATCGTAAACCAGCGTGGAGGGGAGTTCTATCCCCGTAGCGACGGAGAGCCCACGTGAGAACTCGACAACGGTCAATGAGGTAAATCCAATATCACGAAACGCCTGCATGTCTGAGGAAAAGGTTTCTCCCAGCAGCGCTTCGATTTCGCGCGATACCAGTTCCAGTAGAATGTCATATTGTTCCGATGGGCTACGATCGTACAGCGCTAGCCGATCGATATCGTCGTTTAGCGTGGTATTAACTGAATTAGCGAAAAGCGAAGAGGACTCGTCGGCGGTGGGAGCGGCTTCCGCCACGCAAACCAGCGCAGCGTGATAGCGGTCTGCTTGCTGGGGAAACAGTTGATTGAATACGCATGTCCAATCAACTGATGCGCCGTTGATAAACGCGTGAGTCAGGGAATAAAGGAAACTTTCCCGATCGCTTTTCCGGCGGTCAAGCGTGGAGATGGCCGCGCCCTTAACGCCGGCTGTGCGCAGATGTTCTTCAATGATGGAGGTCAGAACGGGGTGCGGACTGACTTCAATAAAAAGACGATGTCCGTCTTTGATCAAAGCGCGGATGGTGTTTTCGAACAAAACTGGCTCCCGCAGGATGCGATACCAGTAGTCCGGCTGAAAATCGCTGGCGCTGTAGCGCGCGCCGGCGACGGAAGAGTAGTAGGCCGCATGCGCTGAAGAGAGAATATTGCGCGGCGCGTGCGCTATCACCTCGGCTTTTAGTATGGCCACCTGAGGGGAGTGCCCTGCAACCTCTCCTCCGGGTACTTTCCAGGCCCAAAATCCCGCTTTGGTTAATTTGTCGAGCAGGGCGTTAGTGTCTGCTGTACTGCCGCTTAATGTAACGCTTTTGTTGCTGTTGATAGCGGCAACAGCCAGCCTGTCATCCCACTCTTTAAGTAACGGCGCAATATCGTCAACGGAGGCCGCTACCGATATCATTGCACCTTGTCCTTCAATGTTTGAGAGTTCTTGTCCCCACAATGTCACCAGTTGGGTGGCATCCTCCCGGCTTAAATAACCAGCGGAAAAGGCGGCCGACGCTTCGCCGACGGAATGCCCGACTACCGCGGCTTCATGGATGCCAAACGCTCGCCATGCATCCGCGAGCGCGGAGGATATTGTGAACTGTATTGGTTGGATTTGTTTCAGACGTGAGAAAGGCTCGCCCGCAGCTAGCGCATCTGCAGGGTTCCAGTTCAGGTTGGCCTCAAATATCGCGCCGCTTTCATGCGCGCTTTGACGATAAGCGGGCAGCGTGCGGAGTAACTCCGAGGTCATTCCTGTCCACAGTGGCCCTTGCCCGGAGAAAACCAGCACCGGATTTGAACCCGTTGCGGCGTTCCCTGTTAAAACGTTGCGCGCGGCGCGGCCCTGCGCGAGTGACGTCAGTCCTTTGAGCAATCCGGCTTTGTCGGTCGCGAAGACGGCACTACGAATTTCCGCATGTGGGATGGCGAATTGATGCAGGCAAAACGTCGCTAATTCATCGTCGGATAAGGATTCGAGCTTACTTCGCCAGTGTTCGGCTACGCTGGCGAGCGCCGCCTCGGATTCGCCAGAGAGAATAAGAGGCAGGTTTAAGGCATCCATACGTGAACTCCTGTTATTTAGTGGCGACGTTTTGACGAGCGGTTTTTCTCCACCCGATATCCGAAGCGGAGTGTAGTGCGATGATCTTCGGTTGTTCACCGCGCAGCAAAATCTTGCCGAGCTGACGTCGAATCTCGCCTTCGCTCAGTGAGTCGTCGTGACAATAGACATCTAGCGTGAATTCCACACCTCCGGCCTCGGGGACGTCGTTATGTACCCAGGCTTCCGCACGAGAAACCCCCGCAATGGTTTCGGCTATTTCACAGACCGATTTCAAACATACTTTTTCGCCGCGGCTCATGACATAGGTTGGGTTGCGCTGTTTAAAGAAGAGATAGCCGTCCTCATCAATGGTGAAGCGATCGCCGGTATGGATAATACGGCGGTCTCCATTGCGGGGCGTATCAATACCCTCATCCATACTCCGAATTCGTCGAATCATTCCGGTATAGGTTTCGACGATGAGTTCGCCATCCTTGTCGCCAGGGTTATCTTTGCGCAGGTAAACATTAACCTCAGGGAAAGGCTTGCCGACGGACGCATATTTATCGGGTGACGCGCGATGCGCAGCCAATGTTGCAACACGCGGTCCCGCCTGAGTCAAACCATAGGTGAGATACAGTTCAATTCCGGGGCTACGGGATAACACAGCCTCAACTGAATTGGCTGGGAGAGCGTCTCCGCCGATGGTTAATCGGCGTAACGGAGCAGGGATCTGTCCAGAACCGGATTGCAGCCAGGCATTAACCATTGTCGGCGTAATGGATGATTGGGTGATTTGATAGGTTTCAATCGTTCGTTCATAGTTGCCAGGTGTAAAGGGAGGGCCAGCAATAATGGTCGTATTCCCTAGCGCAAAAGAGGACAGTAGTTGCGCGACGAAAGCATACGAATAGTACATCGGTAGATTGATCAATATCCGATCTTCCGCACGTTGTTCAACGGCTTGCGCATGACTAAGCGCATTGCGAAATAAATCGTCGATATGAAATAAGCAGCCGCTAAAAATGCCGGACGTTCCCGACGTGAGAAGAATAACCTCGCCCTTTTGATAGCGGCGCTCCCTGGGTATATCTAATCGAATCAACTGACCAGAGTGTGCCAGAGTCTGCGCGGGGTGGGTTTGTGCCAGCCCCGGGGGAAGGTGTGATGCGATCAAGTTCCTTGCACTAACTACCTGAGCAATACGATAAATACGAGACGCTGGCGCAGAGGACGGCAATAGTACGGGAACCGCGCCAATTTCCAACAGGGCAAAAATGATTACGGCGAATTGCACGCTATTTGGGATTGCCAGCATTACAGGAGTGCCGGGCTCAATCCCATTTGTACGAAGACTTTTTACCAGATCATCGAAAACCAATGATGGCGCATCATGCGTATTAACATCGACCTGAATAAGACTATCCAGAAAGTGCTTAGCGGAATTGGGCGTTATTATGGGTTGGGGCATCATTTATTTTCCCCTACGTTCTGCGTGACGACAACACTGCGAATGTGATGACCTGACTCGTCGACATGATGATTGGTAATAATGACATGAGTCGCTGAACCCTCATCCAGCCAGATCTGCGCTAATGCTGCGGTATAGATTTGCATGTTGTCCGATGGCATGCTCCATACGATACTCGGACCGCTAAATCGTAGAAATTGCGATGGGAGTCCGATGACCATCCCAGGACAAGCTCCGGAAAAACGTATTGGTGAAAGGTGTCCTGAAGAAAGTGTTGCTGAAATATCGTGTATGGTCTTGAGTGTACAATGGTCGCTAATAGCGATATGCCCCACAGACGAGCAGGCCGATGTGATTACATCGCGATGCTCAGTGATAGCCTGCTCAACTGCTTCAAGAACAAGCCATGATAAAGGATCTGCATAAAGCGATGCTTTTTGGGCCGGTTTGTACGTGGATAAATCAGACGTACTTGCCATACCATGACCCACTATGTTGAGTGGTTGCGTGGTTAATGTTTCGACATTTTTCATCGTGCTGCACTCTCTGCACTTTGGAAAACAAGACAAGTATTAAATCCGCCGAATCCAAGCGTTATACTCAGCCCAGCTGTTGCAGAACACGGCATGTTTTTTTGAGTAGCGATAGGTAAATTGAGGTCGCTAATGGGATCGCGTAATCCATAAATAGGGGGAAGCCGCTGTGTTTTTAATGCTTGTAGCACTGCGATAGCTTCAATGGCTCCCGTCGCGCCAAGCGTGTGCCCAAACGCTCCTTTTGTTGCAAATAACGTCGGTGGGTGTGGTAAAGGTGAAAAAAACTCTGAGTAAGCTTTGGCCTCTACACTGTCATTAACCTTTGTTCCTGTACCATGTGCGTTAATAATGGAAATATCTTCCGGTTTTAAGCCTGCGTTATTCAGCGCTCGCTTTACGGTAAGAATCACATTTTGGCCTGATAAGTCGGGCGAAACTGCGCTTGCTGCATCGTTTGCGGAACCGGCGCCAGAGAGAATGCCGTAAGGCTTGGCGCCGCGACGTTTAGCGTGTCCTTCGGACTCCAGTATCAGAAATGCGGCACCTTCACCGAGGACAGTACCATTGTGGCTTATATCGAATGCAAATAAGCCATCGGTAGACATTGTTCCTAGTCGTGAATGACTAAGTCGTTTCCCCAATGTCAGAATGTCGGCTCCCCCACATATGCATATTTCGGTAAGGCCCGCCTTGATGAAGTTCAGCCCCGTTAAAATGGCATCGGAGCTGGCTGAACAGGCCGTACTTACTGTGATAGGGGACTTAACACAGCCGACTGCTTTAACAGCTTGTTTTGACCATTCTGATAACGAGAGGGTATCGGGTGAGTCTAAATGATGACCGTAGCTGGTTCCTAAAACTGGGAGAATATCTGGGTCATGCGCAGAAATAGAAGCGTCCTCGAGCGCTTTGCTTAAGGTTTTTACCGTTAATATGTGTTGACGTCTTGTTCCTTCCCATTCCAAAGGGACGTCTGGTATGGGCGCGGCGAGGTTACTGCGTAGCGATAATGTGGAATCCAGAACAGTTATACCGGACATGCCCTCTAGCAGATATTTCCATACAGTGGGTATTTCATCACCTAATGCTGTAGACCAGGCCATACCTGTGACCCAAACAGGAGAGTGATGATTTACCATAACTGTTTCCCCAGCGTGGATATATTCTCGCGTACCAGCGAACCTTTTAGCATTCCGACCGTTTGACCCGCGACTTCTGCTTTACAGGAAAACGTCAAGAATTTATCGCGCAAACTTTCGCAATTGAGGTGAAAAATGATTTGGTCGCCAGGTACAACCACCCGCGTAAAGCGAGATTTAATTGAGCCGACTAGTGTTATTTCATCATCAGTCAGCGGTGATGTTGAAAGCTGAAATAAAATAATTGCCGATTGTGATATGGCCTGCATCATATGGCTTGCTGGAAAAATAGCTCGCTCTGGAAAATGGCCTGCGATGGCGTCTGTCTGGCCTGAAACAGCCATAAGTGTTTTAATATAATTTGCCGGCTCGTAATCAAGAACACGATCAAGATATACCATGGGGTGTCGGTGTCTTAGCCACCCTTTAAGCTCCGTGAATCCCATCATCCGTGGTTGACGTTTATCTCCGTCTTGGGATTGAATACTCATTGGCTTTCTCCCCGATTATTGGCGTTTGGGATTAAATCTGAAATCAAATTCGTTAGTGTTTGAATTGAGTCGAAATATTGAGGAGTAAAGTATTCATCTTCGATTTTGATGTTGAAAGCATACTCACATTGAGCTCGTAGTTCACTAAAGCCTAGGGAGTCTAAACCCAGGCCATCACGCATATTAATATCTGTTTCGATTTCTGAACGAGGAACGCTAATAAAGAGATCATCGATTAGAATTCCGATAATGGTGTTTTCTATATTGTTCAAAGTAATATATCCTTTTTAGTTAATATATATTTTAATAAATTAGATGCCACTTACATTATCTATGCATAGTGTGTTACAAGATGTCATTAATGTTGCTTTTTTAAAGAGGGCTGCTAGTTACCTCTAATGTTAAAATTTATTTCTGCCTGACTCTTCAATGAATGATATTCATTTGATAGTTTCCTTCGGCTTATTTTTCCCGTGGCAGTTACAGGAATTTTTTTTATGACAATGAATTCGGAAGGGTGTTTGTAATAGGCAAGGTGAACAGATAAATAGGTTTTTATTTTTTCTATATCGGGTGAGTGATCTGTTTTGGGTTGAATTAATGCAATAATACGTTCACCAGCGAAGGCATCAGGGATACTAAAGACGATTGTGGCGGCGATATCGTCGTGCTGAATAAGAATATTTTCAATTTCAAGTGGGTATACCGGGTAGCCTTCTATTTTTATTTGATCTTTTTGTCTCCCGAGAAAAAGTAAGTTTCCATTATTTTCCTGTCGAACAAGATCGCCGGTAGCGAGCCATCGATCAGAAGGAAAAAACTCAATATCATGTCCATTCCAAATTCCTACGGTTTTTGCCGGAGAGCGAATGAAAAGTTCCCCATTACATGATTGAGTATTCTTGATTTTAATTTCTACGCCAGGTAAGGGCCAACCGATTGAGGGTTCTTTTATAGTGCAAAGATTGTGATGGTATATTACAGGCCCCCCTAATTCTGTTTGTCCGTAAGAGCTTTGGAGATGAGAGCTAAAAGATTCAAAAAATTTCCGGCTTAATTCTGTTGCACAGGAATCACCACCCGCAACACAAACCGTTTCACTAAGATCGAGTGAGGTATTATTTTGCTCTACTTTTCTAATAATTTCTTGGAAGTTTGACGGTGTTCCTGCAATCCATGCTGGCTTTGTTTCTTTTAATGTTTCTGTGATATTTTCTATATCATATTCTGAAAGTAATAATACTGAATAGCCCTTGTTAAGAGCCGCCAAAGTAATAAGTATACTCCATGGGCTGATGAGATCGACTAAGCTAAGAATAGCTGGATTCTCTCCATCCGAGTTGGATGACTTGGGGTTTATGGTTGCTTTGGTTAAATCGATAGCATCAATTAGTGTTTTTTGCGAATAAACAATTCCTTTAGGTTTCCCTGTCGTTCCTGATGTGTAAAATATAGAAGCGATTTCATTCGTGGAGATATTTTTTGTTGAATCTTCACAAGGTTGTAGACTCATACCTGCCCAGGCATGGGTAAGATTTTTTTCGTTTTCTTTCTTTAGATCAATAACCCATTTCTTTTCAAGAGTTTTACATGATTCAATCTCTTTTTTTGCCTCATGAAATCTGGTTATGTCACCAATATATGCACGGGATGAGCTATGTTGAATTAAATTTCTCGCCTCTTTAGCTGATAATTTTAGGCTGAGAGGGACAAAGATAGCCCCAATTTTCAGGCAGGCATAATATACAGCTATAAGCTCAAAACTGTTACCCATGTGGATAGAAATTCGATCTCCTTTTTTTATATTTGCATTCTGCAACCCTGTGGCTATCCGTTGGGTTAAAATCAGTAAATCGTAAAAAGATATATTACGATCCATTGACGTTACTGCTGTCTCATTTGGATATAAAAGTGTGTGTTTTCTAAAAGATGAAAAGATGTTCATAACTGCTCCCATTTTTCCATATAAAACTTAATAAGTAAATTAACTGGATTGCGGAGTTCGTGAGTCAATATTTACTTCACGTTATAGATGAGATTTAGTAAGTTGAAAATGGGAAAATAGTTATTCTTACCATTCCTTTTTCTCATGATTTTTTAGGATTACTCCCATTGTTTTGTAGTTTGAGATGAGGTAAGAATGTGCGTTAATTGGGATATTTTTATTTAATGGAGATGGATAAATGGATTGGGCCAATATTCCCCCTCTTTACGCATTAAAGGCTTTTGAGTCAGCAGCCAGGCATCAATCTTTCACTTTAGCTGCTAGTGAATTATTTATTTCACAAAGTGCAGTTAGCAAGCATATTAATAACATAGAAAATTTTTTTGGCAGGAAGTTTTTCTATCGTAAAGGACCAAAGGTTTTTTTAACTAAAGAAGGTCAGTCTTTTTCTGGTAATCTTCGCAATGCATTCGAGATACTAAACAAAGCATGTGAAAATATTCACCGCGATGGAATCGTATTAAATATAAGCAGTCCCTATACTTTTGCTATACGTCAGCTCATTCCAATTTTCAAAAAATATAAAAATCAAACAGGTTTTCCAATAGTCACTGTCGAAACTATAAATGATGATTACTCCCATTCCCTTGCCAATTTAAATGTTCATGATGCAACAGTAAAATATGGCGATGGTAAGTTTTCTAATGAGTGGCATTACACTTTGCTTTCATCCGAATGTTTAATTGCAGTGGTGTCTCCAAAATTACTACATCTCTTTGAAAACGAAAATAAAATTATCATTGATCTTGTCTATGTCAAATCAAGAGAGTTAGATTGGTTTTTTTGGTGTGAAGAAGCACGTTTGAAAGATAGGTTTCAAGTTATCAATAAGTATGAGTTTGGATCGATGGATTCAGCTATTAATGCTGTGATAAAAGGATTAGGAGTAGCGATTGTTGATATTGGTATGGTTTTTGATGAATTGATAGAAGGCGTTTTGTCAAATCCATTTAAATTCTCTTTTTATTCTGGTAAAGGATATTACTTTTTGAAGAATAATAATCATGCTAATGATAATATATCTTCTTTGTTAGAGTGCGTTAAGCTTGATTTGGCGGGTAGGAATTTAGCGACGTAATGTTTAATCATAGATGTACTCTACATAATTCTAATTTTAGATTGATAACGACACAAAACATCACTAAATAGCTGTTCCAAATAGTAGATCACTTTGAGGGAACTCAGTCCGAGTTGAGCGATCTGATCAATCGCCAAAAATCACAAATCACCAACCGG
>NZ_QNRY01000049.1 GCF_003315515.1 Brenneria salicis ATCC 15712 = DSM 30166
CAGATTGTCTGATTCAATTGTTAAAGAGCAGTGCGTACTGGCCTTAGCCACTAACGCGAGGTGGCGTATATTACGCTTTCCTCTTTCAGAGTCAATGCTTATTTCAGCATCTCTTCTTTTCTCGCCGCTTCGTTGTGATTTAGTTCACAGCGCCGTGTCGATGGAGGCGCATTATAGGGCTCCCATTTCGTTACACAACCACTTTTTCGATCTTTTTTTCCGTTCGTGCGTTTTTCAGCCCCTTCGTTGAGATCTTACTCGAGCGGGGCTATTTTCAGGGTATAGATACAACGCATCCACTGGTATTTTATCTACCAGCAAAAATGACGATAACAGTAACTAAGGGGTTGTTGATGGGATCTGAATTACTTCGCCATTATAAAGATGCACTTCCTGTTGTTGGCGAAAATGTCATGATAGATTGTTCAAGTGTCGTCATTGGCAAAGTGACGTTGGGTGATGATGTCAGTATATGGCCACTTGTGGTAATTCGTGGCGATGTTAATCAGATAAGTATTGGCGCAAGAAGCAACATTCAGGATGGATCGGTATTACATATCACCCATACTTCAGAGAAAAATCCAGAAGGTAATCCACTGATCATCGGAGAAGATGTGACGATTGGGCATAAAGCAATGCTACACGGTTGCAGAATTGGTAACCGAGTCTTAGTCGGGATGGGATCGATAATTCTTGATGGCGCCATTATTGAAGATGACGTCATGATTGGTGCTGGTAGCCTCGTTTCCCCCGGCAAACGTTTAGAAAGCGGCTATTTATACTTGGGGAGCCCTGCTAAAAAAATCAGGCTACTGACTCAGGAAGAAATTGAAGGGCTCATCTACTCTTCAAATAACTACGTTCACTGGAAAAATGAGTATCTTGCTCAAGATAGAGAAAAGTAGCCCTGTTCATCATGTTCTTGATTAAAAACCATTTTTTCAAACACATCCTCAAAATCCCAGCGATTCTCCCTGAACAGATCCAAAAACTGTTCAGGGCTGACGTTGCCATAATGCCGCCGGAGCAATTCTATGCCGATTATGCATTCCTGCTGAAATCCATTTACCAGAACCGGGAAACGGATTGCCTGCAACGCTTCGTCCCAACTTTCACGATCTGGAAATTGGATCGCCTGATTCATCGCGACAATTCCTGCTTAAGTGCCTGAATGACCGGATTAACGTCTGGCATCACGCCATGCCACAGTTTGAAAGCATACGCAGCTTGTCCAACCAACATGCCCAAGCCATCTGCATAGTTACCGGCCCCCTTCGTTACACACCATGCTAAAAACGGAGTGAGTTCAGGTAAATAGAACATGTCATAACAGCGAGTTTCTGGAGATATTAAGCTTGAGGGTAAATCAGGTACGCTATCATACATGCCTGATGATGTTGCATTGATTACCAGATTGAATGATCGCCATGACAACGCATCAAAGGTTGCGCTCTCAATCTTGCCAATCGAACTAAAGATCTGCGCCAATGCATCCGCCTTTGAAATAGTACGGTTAGTCACCACAACTGAACAGCCATAAGACAACAATGGCTGTATAACACCACGCGCCGCGCCGCCCGCTCCAATCAGTAAGATATGATCTTGCGGATTAATCAAATTCAAACGCTGCAAGTCGCTTAATAAGCCAATACCATCCGTATTATCGCCCAGTAAACGACCGTCTTTCAGCTTCTTTAACGTATTAACCGCACCGGCAAGTAATGCGCATTCGCTAAGTTCATCCGCTTCTACAAAGGCACGCTCTTTAAAGGGCGCGGTTATGTTTGCGCCGCAAGCCCCGCGGAGAAAATGGTGACGAAGAGCCGTTTCAAAGCTGTCCACCGGAGCCAACACGCGGTGATAAGAAAGATCAATGCCCGTCTGAGCAGCAAACAACTCGTGTATACGCGGCGATTTACTATGAGCGATTGGATTACCAAAAACAGCAAAAGACTTTATCTCAGACACCCTATTCTCCAATCATTAGATTAACCCTGACGCAGCAGTTCACCGGTTAAAACATCTCTTATCTCTGAAGGATTTGTTCTACCGCCGACTTTCCCATGAACGACAAGAAATTTCTTACCGAACTGCTGGTAAACCTCCCCTTCAGTACGGCAAGGCGGTAATCCACTCAAATTAGCGCTGGTTGAAACCAAGGGTTTGCCATAACTCAAGCACAATTGTCTTACCACAGGGTGTGCGCTGACCCGGACGGCAAGGGATGTAAATTGTCCGGTAAGCCATTTCGGTGTAGTTGCTTTCGCTGGGATCACCCAGGTAATAGGGCCTGGCCAACCTGCGAACATATCCTGCTTTTGTTCTCCAGATAACATGCTGTCATCAATATAGGGTGTCAGTTGCTGATAATCGGCAGCAATAAGAATCAACCCCTTCTGCCATGGACGTTGTTTTAGGGCCAGCAAACGTTTGAC
Source organism: Brenneria salicis ATCC 15712 = DSM 30166 (assembly GCF_003315515.1). Lineage (GTDB taxonomy): Bacteria > Pseudomonadota > Gammaproteobacteria > Enterobacterales > Enterobacteriaceae > Brenneria > Brenneria salicis. The sequence goes on from NZ_QNRY01000049.1 coordinate 2,436, forward strand.
AGCGATTTCACTGTCAGGATCACACCCCAGGCCAAAGACGGCCTCAGTAGGATAGGCGATTACCTTTCCATTCTGTAATTCCGTCAGTAAAGGAATCAGATCATAAGAAACATCATTCATCGTTAACAACACTTCAGCCTTTATCGGCTTTCCACATAATTTACTGGCACAAAAAAGTCTGACGCCCTGTGCGGTTTTCTTTTCGATCAGCAGCGGGTAATGGCAATAAATACACTCACCGGCAACAGGCTTATGGTTTAACGTAAACTGGCAATCAGGGTAGCGCTCGCAAGAGTGAAACACTTTCCCATAACGGGATTTACGCTGTAGCAGAGCGCCTTTGCGACATTGCGGGCAACTGATCGCCGTTTCATCAGGCCGATCGATTACTTCGGTATGGTTACATTCGGGATAATTGCCACACCCGATGAACATGCCATAGCGCCCCTGTCGCAACACCAATGTGGACTGGCATTGCGGGCAAGTCTGCCCGTCCAGTACTTTGACAATATGACCGTCAGCCTGAGTTTTCAACGGACGAATAAACTCACACTCTGGATAACCGGAACAACCAAGAAAAGCCCCGTGTCGGCCTGTACGAATAACCAATACAGACCCACACTCAGGACAGATATCTTGTTTCTTATCGGTAAACAATCCGGTCTTAGCCATCCGTTCTTTTGCACTCCAGGCTATTGCACATAACCGTCATTCACCTCAAATAATAACTCTTCCATTTGCTGATAAGCGTTTTCACAGCCAGGTACATTGAAAAGCACCATGAGAATAACCCACTTCAAATCCTCAAGATCAAACTCTTGAGTTTCCAGCGCCATTACTCGTTCAATCACCATTTCACGCGTTTCAAGACTCAGCACCTGGATTTGTTCAAGGAATAATAAAAAGCCGCGACACTCGGTATCAAGACGCAACGCCTCATCTTGCGTATAGATGCGCATAGCCAGCGGATCATGCGCCAAATTAAGCGACGTGTTCTGCCCTTCCTGTATATCAGCCAGTTTTTCCAGCCAATCCAACGCGCTATAAATATCGTTACGGTCAAATCCAGCGCGAGTGAGGTCATCAGTCAACGTATCCTGATCGACACGCATTTCAGTTTCATTGTGAATGTAAGTCTCAAACAAGTACATGAGTACGTCGAACATGGCCTGCCCTCCTTAATCGGACATAGCCGCCGGGTACTGCTGCGATCCATCCTGCTAACTCCAGTTCCAATAGTTGATGCACTACTTCTGGCACAGGTTGGCCGGCACGTTCAGCGACAACGTCAACAGGTGTAACCTCATCTCCTACGTTAGCCAACACATCAGCAAATGGCAATTCAACATCCTCTTCTACCGCAGAAATAATTTGATCGTTGCCAAAAGAGATCCAGTGAAGCTCACTTCCTAGTTGTTCGACAATATCTTTGGGGTGAGTGACCAGGCAGGCACCTTGTTGAATCAGCCAATGCGTTCCCTCTGCCATCGGATTACCAATTGCCCCCGGCAAAGCAAAGACTTCTCGACCTTGTTCTAATGCATAACGTGCGGTAACCAGAGAGCCGCTGCGAATCGATGCCTCAACCACCAATGTCCCCAAACTCAATCCGCTTATAATACGGTTTCTTCTGGGAAAGTTTGTTGGCCTGGGAGGTGAAGAAAGCGGAAATTCGGATACCAACGCACCGCCATTTTCCAGGATTCGCATCGCGAGTGGCTTGTGGCGATGAGGATAAATATTGGCAAGCCCGGAGCCTAATACGGCAATCGTTTTTCCTCCCGCGTCAAGCGCCGCTCGATGCGCAATGCCATCAATCCCGATAGCCAAGCCACTAATGATCGTCAGATCGTTGACTGCCAACTCCTGAGCAAAAAACTGCCCCCATTGCTCACCATACCGTGTGCTTGCTCTGCTACCGACTATCGCGATTTGTGGCGATGTCAGTACATCCAGATTGCCATCCACAAACAGTAAAAGAGGAAATGAACTGATATTACTCAGCAAATACGGATATCGCTGATCAGCGCAAGTGACAAGGTGATGACCTGCTTGATCCAACCATGCCTGCGTGGTTTTCAGTAAATGATCATCAACACGTCGGAATTGTTCAATCTGAATTTCCGTCATCCCCAGAGCGCACAAGGTATTGCTATCCGTGCGCCCTCTGTCAATAAGCTTTCCGGCAATGAGCCTGGCACGTTTCGCGTTCAACTGCCTCACTTCCATTAAACGCAGCCAGATTTCCGTTGATAGCATGAAACATCCTTTATTTCGCCGGGTTCAGGTTAACCGCGCAATTAAATGCAGATGCTGTCAATCAAGGCAGGAAATGTCTAGAATAGATGCCAGGACTCTCCCATTACTCGGATACAGATCTAAATATATATGTCAGTTTTGCAAGTATTACACTTTCCAGACGAGCGGCTTCGCATACAGGCGCAGCCCGTAAAAGAAGTCAATGCAAACATTCAGCGTATCGTCGATGATATGTTTGATACCATGTATGAAGAAGAAGGCATTGGCTTGGCCGCCACACAAGTGGATATTCATCAACGTATTATTGTTATTGATGTTTCAGAAGAGCGGGACCAACGTCTGGTTTTGATCAACCCTGAACTTCTTGAAAAAAGCGGTGATACCGGTATTGAAGAAGGTTGTTTGTCGATTCCAGAAACAAGAGCGCTGGTTCCACGCGCTGAGCGGGTAAAAGTGCGCGCGCTGGATCGGGAAGGAAATACGTTTGAACTCGAAGCCGAGGGCCTGCTTGCTATTTGTATCCAGCATGAAATGGATCATCTGATTGGGAAACTATTCATTGATTATCTTTCCCCGCTGAAGCGCCAGAGAATTCGTCAAAAGCTGGAAAAGCTGGCCAAGCAAAATAGCCGCGCTTAATAATTTTTCCTTACAGGGAACACCGTGTCTAACTCTTTACGCATTATTTTCGCAGGAACACCTGATTTTGCGGCACGCCATCTTGATGCCTTGTTATCGTCAAGGCATCAGTTGGTTGGCGTCTTCACTCAGCCTGATCGCCCGGCGGGAAGAGGTAATAAGCTGACGCCTAGTCCGGTAAAAATACTGGCAGAACAACACAACCTGCCGGTATATCAGCCCAAGTCTTTGCGTGCTTCGGAAAGTCAGGATTTAGTTGAAACGCTACATGCGGATGTCATGGTTGTCGTCGCTTATGGCTTGATTTTGCCACCAGCCGTGTTAGCTATGCCGCAGCTTGGCTGTATCAATGTACACGGTTCGCTCCTACCTCGTTGGCGAGGCGCCGCCCCCATTCAACGCGCACTTTGGGCCGGAGATCAGAATACAGGCGTTACGATTATGCAGATGGACGCCGGTCTGGATACCGGCGCAATGCTGCACAAAATCGAGTGTCCGATCCTGCAAGAGGACACGAGCGCCACGCTATACGGCAAGCTTGCTGAGCTAGGTCCGCGTGGTCTTCTGGAGACGTTAGAGCACCTTGCGAGTAACCGTATCTCAGCAGAAACACAGGATGACGCTTTTGCCACCTATGCTGAAAAACTCAGTAAGGAAGAGGCTCGTCTTGACTGGCAGCTTTCCGCTGCGCAGCTTGAGCGTTGTATTCGGGCTTTTAATCCCTGGCCGGTAAGCTACTTTCTGATAGACGAAAAGCCTATCAAAGTGTGGAAAGCCGAGATTATTTCCTGCTGTCACCATGCACGGCCGGGTACTATCCTGCAAGCAGACAAAAATGGTATTCAGGTCGCCACTCGCGAAGATATTTTAAATATCGTCGAATTACAGCCTGCGGGCAAAAAAGTGATGAAAGCTCAGGATTTACTAAACTCACGCCGAGAGTGGTTTACGCCCGGCAACATTCTGGCCTAATCGATGTTCATATCGGCAACGTTAGCCGGTATGCTCTATCTTTCACGTAGTCGCTAACAAATTGAAAAGCTCATATAATCTTCGCAGTATTGCCGCTAAAGTGGTGGGACAAGTATTGGATCACGGGCAGTCACTCAGTACCTTGTTGCCTGCTTATCAGCGGGAAATCACCGATAAAGATCGCGCATTATTGCAGGAACTATGCTTTGGCGTATTACGCGTTCTGCCACAATTAGAGTGGTGTATTCAACAACTGATGTCCAAACCGCTAACGGGTAAACAGCGACCACTGCATTACCTTATTATGGTCGGTATTTATCAGTTGCTATACACGAGAATTCCGCCACATGCTGTGTTGGCTGAGACCGTCGAAGGCGCCGTCGCCATGAAACGTCCGCAGCTTAAGGGGCTCATCAACGGGGTGCTGCGCCAGTTCCAACGCCAGCAAGATGAGTTACTCCAGCGCGCAGCGAATAATACTGTCCAATACCTGCATCCCGGCTGGTTACTAAAAAGGATTAAAGACGCCTACCCGACGCAGTGGGAAGATATTGTCGCCGCCGATAATCAGCGTCCTCCCATGTGGCTGCGAGTCAATCGACAGCACCATACCCGCGATGCATATATCACATTATTGGTTCAGGAAGGTATTCAAGCTTTTCCCCATCCTGACTATGCGGATGCCATCCGCCTGTCTACACCTTGTATGGTTAATCTTCTACCGGGGTTTGCGCAAGGTTGGATTACAGTCCAGGACGCCTCAGCGCAAGGATGTGTCTATTGGCTGGCGCCACAGAATGGTGAACAGATCCTCGATCTCTGCGCGGCGCCAGGCGGTAAAACAACCCATATCCTCGAAGCCGCGCCCAAATCTCAGGTTTTAGCCATTGATCTTGACGAGACGAGATTAATCCGGGTGCGAGAAAACTTACAACGCCTGCAATTACATGCTGAGGTAAAACAAGGCGATGGGCGCTATCCTGCGACCTGGTGCAGCGGTAAACTCTTTGATCGCATCCTTCTGGATGCGCCCTGTTCCGCGACCGGCGTCATTCGTCGTCACCCAGATATAAAATGGCTACGACGCGATAATGACATTGCCGAACTCGCCATGCTGCAAAAAGAGATGCTTGATGCTATCTGGCCTCACCTGAAAACAGGTGGAACATTGGTCTATGCCACCTGCTCAATTATGCCGGAAGAAAATCAGCAGCAAATGGCCGCCTTCCTCCGTCGCCACACCGATGCACAGTTAATTGATACGGGAAATCCAACGAGCCCAGGCATACAGAAACTACCCAGCATTGATGACGGCGATGGTTTCTTTTATGCCAAGCTAGTAAAAAACTGACATTGGCCCCAATATTGTCTAAAGCTCTACGGCAATCAATCTACGGCAGAATGAACTATGAAGATTATTATTCTTGGCGCTGGTCAGGTGGGCGGTACGCTGGCAGAAAATCTGGCTGGTGAAAATAACGATATCACCGTCGTTGATACCGATACCGTGCGTTTACGTCAGCTACAGGATAAATTTGATCTCAGGGTGATCACCGGTCACGCTTCCCATCCACGCGTATTACGCGAAGCAGGTGCGGAAGACGCAGATATGCTGGTCGCCGTAACTAATTCTGATGAAACCAATATGGTTGCGTGTCAGATTGCCTATTCGCTTTTTAATACGCCAAACCGTATTGCGCGGATTCGATCGGCTGAATATATCCGTGAATCCGAGCATCTTTTTCTGCCTGAAGCGGTTCCCATTGACCATTTAATTTCACCTGAACAATTGGTCATCGATAACATTTACAAGCTGATTGAATATCCTGGCGCGCTTCAGGTTGTTAATTTTGCCCAAGGAAAAGTCAGCCTTGCCGCTGTAAATGCCTATTATGGCGGCCCGTTAGTCGGCAACGCGCTGTCATCTATCCGTGAACATATTCCTCATGTCGAAACGCGTGTTGCTGCTATTTTTCGTCAGGACCGTCCTATTCGCCCTCAAGGTTCTACCGTTATTGAAGCCGGTGATGAAGTCTTCTTTGTCGCCGCTTCCCAACACATCCGGGCGGTGATGAGTGAATTACAACGACTGGAGAAACCCTATAAACGAATTATGATCGTTGGGGGAGGAAACGTTGGCGCAGGTCTAGCTCAGCGATTAGAAAAAATTTATAACATTAAGCTGATAGAACGAAATGCGGAGCGTGCTGCTGAACTGGCCGAACTCTTGCAAAACACCGTTGTTTTTCACGGTGATGCGTCAGACCAAGAACTCCTGGCAGAAGAACATATTGAACAGATCGATGTCTTCATCGCGATAACCAATGATGATGAAGCCAATATTATGTCTGCAATGTTGGCGAAACGGATGGGTGCCAAAAAAGTCATGGTTCTTATCCAACGGCGGGCTTATGTTGATTTAGTTCAGGGAAGCGTCATTGATGTTGCCATATCACCACAGCAGGCAACGATTTCGGCTTTACTCAGCCATGTACGTAAGGCGGATATTGTCAGCGTGTCCTCTCTACGCCGAGGAGTTGCAGAAGCGATTGAAGCCATTGCACATGGGGATGAGGGTACATCAAAAGTTGTCGGACGGATGATTGAGGATATAAAACTCCCCCCGGGAACAACCATTGGCGCGATCGTTCGCGGAGATGATGTCATTATCGCGAATGATAATACGCATATAGAGCAAGGCGATCATGTCATTATGTTTCTAACAGACAAAAAATTCGTACCAGATGTGGAGCGGTTATTCCAGCCTAGCCCATTCTTTTTGTAAAAAAAAAGATAAGTCTTTAAACATCACAAGGTGATATGGCAAATATAAAACCATTTGTTAAAATTAATTTATCTTTTTATCAAGGAGAGTGGTTATGAGTATTATTAAAGAATTCCGTGAATTTGCTATGCGGGGAAATGTTGTCGACTTAGCCGTTGGGGTTATCATTGGCGCCGCGTTTGGTAAAATCGTTTCGTCACTGGTCTCTGATATCATTATGCCGCCTTTGGGATTACTGATCGGCGGCGTTGATTTCAAACAATTCAGCTTGGTTTTACGTGATGCCCAAGGGGATATACCCGCAGTAATTATGCATTATGGCGTCTTTATCCAAAATATTTTTGATTTTGTCATCGTCGCTTTTGCTATTTTTATGGCAATCAAACTTATGAATAAAATGCGCCGTAAACAGGAAGATGCACCAGCCGAACCACCTAAGCCAAGTGCAGAAGAGACATTATTAACTGAAATTCGCGATCTGCTAAAAGCTCAACAGCAACCTAAGCTGTAAATCGATTAATACGATATAACAGCGGCGTCTTAACAACAGAAAACAAAAAGGCCAGAAGTAAAAAATCATTTGATTTCTTACTACTGGCCTCCCAGTTTGCCTTCTTTACATGTTTATCTTTTCGGCGATAGCTACCCTTGCCTTTCACATTAACCTCTATTCGCTCACGAAACAGTGGGTCATGCAGCAATGCTTCGATAGCATTATTCTGGATCTTTCCTCTTTTATGACGGTAAGTTGTCATGATGACTCATCATAAGATGGGATGATAGAAATAAAGCGTGGAGAGTATAGTGGAGAAAAGGAGGTGAAAACAATCTTGCCATAATAATTAAACAGCATTTAAAAAATTTTTTTCAGCGATGATGCGTACTCTCCATGTAAAAAATTGGTATTTATACCCTTTTGACGCAAACTCAACTCAAGCAGGCGTAATCGCTGAGATGTCTCTTGATAATCGGAAGATTCCCTGGAAATAGTTTGCAACATATCAGCCAATGCCAATGCTTCCTTACGTTCTTGCAATTCAACCGGTAAGCACCCTGCATTTTTGAGCAAACGATAAGCGACTCTAAGCGCTTGCGGCACAGCACTATCATCGTCCAGTATTAACGGACATCCCGAACCTGGAAGGTTATCAAAAACGCCATCCTGCTGGGCATGAGTAATATGGCGTTCCGCCATCTCATCGATCAACCACATCAAGTAATCTCTATTCGGTATACTCTATCTTTACAGGCTAGCTTATTTCAGACATAAAAAAACCGGGTTTCCCCGGTTTTTTTACGCTCTTACAGATTACTCTGCAGTAGCGACTTCTTCTGTCTGAGAAGCTGAGCGATCAACGAGCTCGATGTAAGCCATCGGCGCATTGTCACCTGCACGGAAGCCACACTTAAGAATACGAGTGTAACCACCGGCACGGCTCGCGAAACGCGGGCCCAGTTCATTAAACAGTTTTGCCACGATCTCGTTATCACGAGTACGGGCGAATGCCAGACGACGATTAGCAACGCTGTCGGTCTTGGCAAGAGTAATCAGCGGTTCAACAACACGACGCAGCTCTTTCGCTTTTGGCAGGGTCGTCTTGATGATCTCATGACGAACCAAAGAACCAGCCATGTTACGGAACATAGCCTGACGATGGCTGCTGTTACGGTTCAGTTGACGACCACTCTTACGATGGCGCATGACCTTATCCTTCTCAGTAAAACCTTAACCTGTGATCCGGTTACTCATCAGCAATGCTTGCGGGTGGCCAGTTTTCCAGGCGCATGCCCAGAGACAGACCACGTGAAGCCAGCACGTCTTTAATCTCAGTAAGAGATTTTTTACCCAAGTTAGGCGTTTTGAGTAGCTCAACTTCGGTACGCTGTACCAGATCACCGATGTAGTGGATAGCTTCTGCCTTAAGGCAGTTAGCAGAGCGGACAGTCAATTCCAGATCGTCAACAGGGCGCAGCAGGATCGGATCGAATTCTGGTTTTTCTTCTTTAACTTCAGGCTGACGAACATCACGTAAGTCAACAAAAGCTTCAAGTTGTTCAGCCAGAATGGTCGCCGCACGGCGGATCGCCTCTTCAGGATCAATCGTACCATTGGTTTCCATTTCGATGACCAGCTTATCCAGGTCAGTACGCTGTTCTACACGTGCCGCTTCAACATTGTAAGCAATACGCTCTACAGGGCTGTAGCAAGCATCGACTAACAGGCGACCAATCGGGCGCTCATCTTCTTCCGTATGAATACGGGCAGATGCCGGCACATAACCACGACCACGCTGAACTTTAATACGCATGCTGATAGCCGCGTTTTCATCAGTCAGATGGCAGATCAAGTGCTGTGGCTTGACGATTTCGACATCACCATCATGGATGATATCGGCTGCAGTCACAGGGCCAATGCCAGATTTATTCAGGGTAAGAATAACTTCATCTTTGCCTTGAACTCTCACCGCCAGCCCTTTCAGGTTGAGCAGGATTTCCAGGATGTCTTCCTGTACGCCTTCTTTGGTGCTGTACTCATGCAGTACACCATCAATCTCAACCTCGGTCACCGCGCAACCTGGCATTGATGAAAGCAGAATACGGCGCAGTGCGTTGCCAAGAGTATGGCCGAAGCCCCGCTCTAACGGCTCAAGGGTCACCTTGGCGTGCGTCGAACTCACTTGCTCGATATCAACCAGGCGCGGTTTTAGAAACTCTGTCACAGAACCCTGCATTGTGTCCTCTCTTTGGTACTAAGCTTTACTTGGAGTAAAGCTCGACGATCAGGTGTTCATTAATGTCCGCAGACAGATCGGTACGTTCAGGAATACGTTTGAACACACCTTCCATCTTGGCAGCATCAACTTCCAGCCAAGTTGGCTTTTCACGCTGTTCAGCCAGCTCCAGAGCGGCCTTAACGCGAGACTGCTTTTTAGCTTTCTCACGGATGCTGACGACGTCATTCGGGGATACCTGATAAGAAGCGATGTTAACAACGCGACCATTTACCATAACAGCTTTGTGGCTGACCAGCTGACGTGCTTCTGCACGAGTGGCGCCAAAACCCATACGATAAACAACGTTATCCAGACGTCCTTCAAGTAATTGCAACAGGTTCGCACCGGTGTTGCCTTTCAGACGTGCTGCTTCTTTGTAATAGTTACGGAACTGGCGTTCCAGCACACCGTAGATACGGCGAACTTTTTGCTTTTCACGCAACTGCACACCATAGTCAGACAGACGCGGTTTACGCGCACCATGCTGGCCAGGAGCTTGTTCAATCTTACACTTAGAATCGATCGCACGAACACCAGACTTCAGAAACAGGTCGGTGCCTTCACGACGGCTCAGCTTGAGCTTAGGACCCAAATATCTTGCCATTTTCTTTCTCCAACAATCCTAAAAGCGGCGTTATACGCGGCGCTTTTTCGGCGGACGACAACCGTTATGAGGGATCGGAGTCACATCAGTAATATTAGTGATGCGGAAACCAGCCGCGTTCAATGCGCGGATAGTAGACTCACGGCCCGGACCAGGTCCTTTAACCATAACTTCCAGGTTCTTAATACCGTACTCTTTCACTGCTTCAGCACAGCGCTCTGCTGCAACCTGAGCGGCGAACGGAGTGGATTTACGAGAACCACGGAAACCGGAACCACCGGCAGTTGCCCAACCCAGCGCATTACCCTGACGATCAGTAATGGTAACGATGGTGTTGTTGAAAGAAGCATGGATATGAGCCACACCGTCAGAGACTTGCTTTCTTACACGCTTACGTGCACGAACAGGTGCCTTTGCCATTATTCAATCACCCCGATTATTTCTTGATCGGTTTGCGCGGACCCTTACGGGTACGGGCGTTAGTCTTGGTACGCTGACCGCGAACCGGCAGACCACGACGATGACGCAAACCACGATAAGTACCAAGGTCCATAAGACGCTTGATGCTCAGGGTAACTTCACGACGCAGGTCGCCTTCGACAACAAACTTGGCAACTTCGTCACGTAGCTTATCGATTTGCTCTTCAGACAGCTCACTGATCTTAACATTTTCAGCAATACCGGATGCAGCACAGATAGACTGTGAGCGGGTTTTGCCGATACCGTAGATCGAAGTTAATGCGATCACAGTATGTTTCTGATCAGGAATGTTAATGCCTGCTATACGGGCCACTATGCACTCCTACAATTTTATACAGCAATACCATTCTGAAAAGCCCGTTTTCAGGATACTCAAATAGCATTGCAGTTACATACAAAAGATTGGCTGGCTAATCTAGCCAGCTCAACCCAACTTTGCAAGAAAAATATGTGAGATAATCAGCCTTGACGCTGCTTATGCTTCGGTTCGGCACTGCAGATCACACGAACGACACCGTTACGCTTAACAATCTTACAGTTACGACATAATTTCTTGACGGAAGCACGAACTTTCATTTTTACTCTCCGTAACTTCTCAAGCTCGCCCGATTAACGGTTATAGCCTTTCAGGTTTGCTTTCTTCAATGCAGACTCATACTGACTCGACATCATCAGAGTTTGCACTTGAGCCATAAAGTCCATGATGACAACAACAACGATCAATAATGACGTGCCACCGAAATAGAAAGGCACTTTCATTGCATCACGCATGAACTCCGGGATCAGGCAGATGAAAGTAATATACATCGCGCCGACCAAAGTCAGACGAGTCATTACCTTATCGATATATTTCGCCGTTTGCTCTCCCGGCCGAATTCCTGGCACGAATGCACCGGACTTCTTCAGGTTATCTGCTGTTTCACGCGGATTGAAAACCAACGCAGTGTAGAAGAAACAGAAGAAGATGATTGCAGACGCATAGAGTAACACGTAAAGCGGTTGTCCGGGCTGCAAATACAGCGAAATTGTCGTCAGCCAGTTCCAACCGCTACCGCCCCCAAACCAGGATGCTATCGTGGCTGGGAACAGAATAATGCTGGAAGCGAAGATAGCCGGGATAACCCCCGCCATATTAACTTTCAGCGGTAAATGCGTACTCTGTGCTGCATAAACACGACGACCTTGTTGACGTTTTGCATAGTTGACGACGATACGACGTTGACCACGCTCAATGAAAACAACGAAGAAGGTTACTGCAAACACTAAAACTGCAACCAACAGCAACAGGAGGAAGTGCAGGTCGCCTTGCCGCGCTTGCTCGATGGTATGACCAATGGCCGGCGGCAAACCCGCAACAATACCAGCGAAGATTATGATCGAAATACCGTTGCCAATACCTCGTTCTGTAATCTGTTCGCCTAACCACATCAGGAACATTGTCCCGGTGACCAGGCTTACAACAGCGGTAAAATAGAACGCAAAGCCTGGGTTTAATACCAGGCCCTGCATTCCAGGCATATTCGGCAAACCGGTAGCAATACCGATTGACTGAAATATTGCCAATACCAGCGTGCCGTAACGGGTGTACTGGCTAATCTTGCGACGTCCAGCCTCCCCTTCTTTCTTTATTTCAGCTAACGCTGGATGAACCACCGTTAACAGTTGGATAATAATTGACGCCGAAATATACGGCATAATACCCAATGCAAAGATAGAAGCACGGCTCAGAGCACCACCAGAGAACATATTAAACATTTCAATGATGGTACCCCGCTGTTGCTCAAGCAATTTGGCAAGCACAGTGGCATCGATACCAGGGATTGGAATAAAAGAGCCGATACGGAAAACAATCAGCGCACCGATAACAAACAATAGTCTGCGCTTCAGTTCACCAACTCCGCCTTTAGCACTTTGAAAATCTAATCCTGGTTGTTTGGCCATCTGCTACTTATTCCTCAATTTTACCGCCAGCAGTTTCGATAGCAGCACGAGCACCTTTAGTGACACGCAGACCACGAATCGTTACCGGACGAGCAACCTCACCAGACAGAATCACTTTCGCGAATTCAATCTGAATGCCAATAACATTAGCGGCTTTCAGCGTATTCAGATCAATGATGTCGCCTTCTACTTTAGCCAGATCAGACAGACGAACCTCTGCCGTCACCATAGCTTTGCGGGAGGTGAAGCCGAATTTCGGCAGACGACGGTATAAAGGCATCTGACCGCCTTCAAAACCACGACGCACGCCACCGCCAGAACGAGACTTCTGACCTTTGTGACCACGACCGCCGGTTTTACCCAGGCCAGAACCAATACCACGACCTAAACGCTTCGGCGCGTGTTTAGCACCTTCGGCCGGAGACAGAGTATTCAAGCGCATCTGTTACTCCTCCACTTTAACCATATAGGAAACCGCGTTGACCATACCACGAACGGCAGGAGTATCCTCACGTTCAACAGTATGTCCAATACGACGCAGACCCAGGCCAAGCAGTGTTGCCTTGTGTTTCGGCAAACGACCGATTGCACTACGGGTTTGAGTTATTTTAATAGTCTTTGCCATGGTTAATTACCCCAGAATTTCTTCAACGGATTTACCACGCTTGGCAGCGACCATTTCCGGGGACTTCATATTTGCCAGACCATCAATCGTTGCACGAACCACGTTAATCGGGTTGGTGGAACCATAGGCCTTAGCCAATACGTTGTGAACCCCTGCGACTTCCAGAACGGCGCGCATTGCGCCACCGGCGATAATACCGGTACCTTCGGAAGCCGGCTGCATGAACACACGAGAGCCCGTGTGAGCACCTTTAACCGGGTGCTGCAGGGTGCCGTTGTTCAGCGCGACATTCATCATATTGCGACGGGCTTTTTCCATCGCTTTCTGGATCGCTGCCGGAACTTCGCGCGCTTTACCGTAACCAAAACCAACGCGACCATTGCCATCACCCACTACAGTCAGTGCGGTGAAGCTGAAAATACGGCCACCTTTAACGGTTTTGGATACGCGATTTACCGCGATCAGCTTTTCCTGCAGTTCGCCAGCTTGTTTCTCGATGTGAGCCATCTTACACCTCTACCTTAGAACTGAAGGCCAGCTTCACGGGCAGCATCTGCCAGTGCCTGGACTCGACCATGATATTGGAAACCGGAACGGTCAAAGGATACGTCTTTAATCCCTTTTTCCAATGCGCGTTCAGCAATAGCTTTACCTACTGCGATAGCTGCATCTTTGTTACCGGTATACTTCAGTTGCTCAGCGATAGCTTTTTCTACAGTAGAAGCGGCTACCAGGACTTCAGAACCGTTCGGTGCAATGACCTGCGCATAAATATGACGTGGGGTACGATGTACCACCAGACGCGTCGCACCCAGTTCCTGGAGCTTGCGGCGTGCGCGGGTCGCACGACGGATACGAGCTGCTTTCTTATCCATAGTGTTACCTTACTTCTTCTTAGCCTCTTTGGTACGCACGACTTCGTCGGCGTAACGGACACCCTTGCCTTTGTAAGGCTCAGGACGACGGTAGGCGCGTATTTCCGCAGCGACCTGACCAATAACCTGCTTATCAGCGCCTTTAAGCACGATTTCAGTTTGGCTTGGGCATTCTGCGGTAATACCTGCCGGCAGCGCGTGGTCAACCGGATGAGAGAACCCAAGAGACAGGTTCACTACGTTGCCTTTTACGGCAGCACGATAACCAACACCGACCAGCTGCAGCTTCTTGGTAAAGCCTTCGGTAACACCGACAACCATTGCGTTTAACAGAGCGCGAGTGGTACCCGCTTGGGCCCATCCGTCAACAAAACCTTCGCGCGGGGCGAAAGTCAGAGCGTTGTCAGCCTGTTTAACTTCAACAGCGTCATGGATCTTACGACTCAGCTCGCCGTTTTTACCCTTAATCGAAATAACCTGACCGTTGAGTTTTACCTCTACGCCGGCAGGAATGACGACGGGTGCTTTTGCAACACGAGACATTCTTTCCTCCCGATTAAGCTACGTAGCAGATAATCTCGCCACCAAGACCAGCCTGGCGAGCTGCACGATCAGTCATAACACCTTTAGAAGTAGAAACAACCGCGATACCTAAACCGGCCATAACTTTTGGCAGCTCATCTTTTCTTTTATAGATGCGCAGACCTGGACGGCTTACTCGCTGAATGCTTTCTACCACTGCCTTGCCCTGGAAGTACTTCAGTACTAATTCCAGAACTGGCTTGGCGTCGCCTTCGATTTTAAAATCTTCAATGTAACCTTCTTCCTTCAGCACGTTGGCAATTGCCACTTTCAGCTTGGAGGAAGGCATGGTGACCGCAACTTTGTTCGCGGCTTGACCGTTACGGATACGGGTCAGCATATCCGCGATCGGATCTTGCATGCTCATCTGTCTTTACTCCCGTGATTCAATTGGTGACAATTACCAGCTAGCCTTTTTCAGACCCGGGATTTCACCGCGCATTGCGGCTTCACGGACCTTGATACGGCTCAACCCGAACTTCCGCAGGAAAGCGTGCGGACGACCAGTTTGGCGGCAGCGATTACGCTGACGAGACGGGCTGGAATCACGCGGCAGAGTCTGCAGCTTAAGAACTGCATCCCAACGTTCTTCGTCGGATGAGTTCACACCAGAGATAATAGCTTTTAATTCCTCGCGTTTAGCGCGGTATTTTTCAGCCAGTTTCACGCGAACAACTTCACGTGCTTTCATGGATTGCTTAGCCATTAGTAACCCTGCCTTACTTGCGGAATGGGAAGTTAAAGGCGGCCAACAGCGCACGACCTTCATCATCGGATTTCGCAGTAGTGGTGATGGTAATATCCAAACCACGAACGCGATCGACTTTGTCATAGTCGATTTCCGGGAAGATGATCTGCTCACGCACACCCATGCTGTAGTTACCACGACCATCGAATGACTTGGCGGACAGGCCACGGAAGTCACGGATACGCGGTACAGCAATGGAAATCAGACGCTCAAGGAACTCCCACATGCGTTCGCCACGCAGAGTTACTTTACAGCCGATCGGATAGCCCTGACGGATTTTGAAGCCTGCAACAGATTTGCGTGCTTTGGTGATCAACGGTTTTTGACCGGAGATAGCTGCCAGATCAGCTGCTGCGTTATCCAGCAGTTTCTTGTCAGCGATCGCTTCACCAACACCCATATTCAGGGTGATCTTCTCGACCCGAGGGACTTGCATGACAGAATTGTAGTTAAACTCAGTCATGAGTTTTTTAACTACTTCGTCTTTGTAGTAATCATGCAGTTTCGCCATCGTACTACTCCAAATTACTTGATAGTTTCGCTGTTAGATTTAAAGAAACGGACTTTTTTGCCGTCTTCGAATCTAAAGCCTACACGGTCAGCCTTACCAGTTGCCGCATTGAAGATTGCAACGTTAGAAACCTGAATTGCCGCTTCTTTTTCTACGATGCCGCCTGGTTGATTCAGCGCCGGAACCGGCTTCTGATGTTTTTTAACCAGATTGATACCTTCAACAATGACCTTGCTGGAAGACAGGACATTTTTTACTTTACCGCGCTTACCTTTATCTTTGCCGGTCAGCACGATAACTTCGTCATCACGACGGATTTTCGCTGCCATGATTCGCTCCTTAGAGTACTTCTGGTGCCAGAGAGATAATTTTCATGAACTTCTCATTACGCAGTTCACGAGTTACCGGCCCAAAAATACGCGTACCGATAGGCTGTTCGCTATTATTGTTTAAAATAACGCAAGCATTACCATCGAAGCGAATGACAGAACCGTCCGGGCGACGAACACCCTTTCTGGTGCGCACCACTACCGCTTTCAGCACATCGCCTTTCTTCACCTTACCGCGAGGAATTGCTTCCTTGATGGTAATTTTGATGATGTCGCCGACGCCTGCGTAGCGACGGTGCGAGCCACCTAGAACCTTGATACACATTACGCGACGTGCACCGGAGTTATCGGCCACATTCAGCATAGTCTGTTCTTGGATCATTTTAGTGCTCCGCTAATGTCAACTACTACCTTTAGGACCCATGACAGGCCATTAAAATGCCCCATAATTAAGGGCGCAGCATTATAACACCGCTTCCAGGTTATGGGTAGAAAAAATAAACGGCCCAAATACTGAGCCGTTTATCATATCGAGAAGTGCGCTACTGTATTACAGAATCGCTTTCTCTACAACGCGAACAAGCGTCCAAGACTTGGTTTTGGACAGCGGACGGCATTCGCGGATTTCAACCACGTCACCGATACCGCATTCATTGTTTTCGTCATGTACGTGCAGCTTTGTCGTCCGTTTGATGAATTTACCGTAAAGCGGGTGTTTCACGAAACGTTCGATGGCGACAACCATGGATTTCTCCATTTTGTCACTAACGACGCGGCCTTGCAGAGTACGGATTTTATCGGTCATTACGCACCCGCCTTCTCAGTCAGTAAAGTCTTAACACGTGCAACATCACGACGCACTTGTTTCAACAGGTGAGTTTGTTGCAGCTGGCCACTTGCCGCCTGCATGCGCAGATTGAATTGTTCGCGCAGCAGTTCGAGCAGCTCGGTGTTCAGCTCTTCAACGCTCTTTTCACGCAGCTCTTGTGCTTTCATTACATCACCGTCTTAGTTACAAAGGTGGTTTTGATCGGCAGTTTCGCTGCTGCCAGTTGGAATGCCTCACGGGCTAACTCTTCCGGCACACCGTCCATTTCGTACAGGACTTTACCTGGCTGAATCAAGGCAACCCAATACTCTACGTTACCCTTACCTTTACCCATACGAACTTCAAGCGGCTTTTCGGTGATCGGTTTGTCCGGGAATACGCGGATCCAGATCTTACCTTGACGCTTAACAGCACGGGTCATGGCACGGCGTGCAGCTTCGATTTGACGAGCAGTCAGACGACCACGGCCAACAGCTTTCAGACCGAAAGTGCCGAAGCTCACATCCGTACCCGCAGCCAGACCGCGGTTGCGGCCTTTGTGCATCTTACGGAATTTTGTACGCTTTGGTTGTAACATCAGCGACTCTCCTTACTTGCGGCCTTTACGCTGCTGCTTTTTAGGTTGAGCAGCCGGTTTTTCCGGTTGTTCAACAGCAGCCATACCACCCAGGATCTCACCTTTGAAGATCCACACTTTAACACCGATAACACCATAAGTGGTGTGCGCTTCGGAGGTGTTGTAGTCGATATCCGCACGCAGCGTGTGCAACGGAACACGACCTTCACGATACCATTCGGTACGCGCGATTTCAGCGCCGCCAAGACGACCGCTTACTTCAACTTTGATCCCTTTAGCGCCCAGACGCATAGCGTTCTGTACCGCACGCTTCATAGCACGACGGAACATCACACGACGCTCCAGCTGAGAAGTGATGCTGTCAGCAACCAGTTTTGCGTCCAGTTCGGGTTTACGAACTTCTGCGATATTGATCTGTGCAGGCACGCCAGCGATATCCGCTACGACTTTGCGCAGTTTTTCAACATCTTCACCTTTTTTACCGATAACGATACCCGGACGAGCAGTGTGAATAGTCACACGAATGCTTTTAGCCGGACGCTCGATAACGATACGGGAAACGGAAGCCTTCTCCAGTTCCTTCGTCAGGTATTTACGAACTTTAAAGTCGCTGTCCAGGTTGTCAGCGAATTCTTTGGTATTCGCATACCAGGTAGAGTTCCAAGGTTTGACAATACCCAGTCGAATACCATTAGGATGTACTTTCTGACCCATTGCTAGTCTCCAGAGTCTCAGCGATCGGACACAACCACAGTAATGTGGCTGGTACGCTTCAGGATGCGATCCGCACGACCTTTGGCACGCGGCATAATGCGCTTCATGCTTGGGCCTTCGTCAACGAAGATTTTCGCGACTTTCAGATCATCAATGTCAGCGCCATCGTTGTGCTCTGCGTTAGCAATGGCAGACTCCAGCACTTTTTTAACCAGACCAGCGGCTTTCTTGTTGGTGTAGGTCAGAATATCCAGAGCTTGCGACACTTTCTTACCGCGAATCAGGTCAGCCACCAGCCGAACCTTTTGAGCAGAAGAACGAGCGTGGCAATGTTTAGCGATAGTTTCCATCTCTTCCTCCTACCTTAGCGCTTCTTGGCCTTTTTATCGGCCGCATGGCCGCGATAAGTACGAGTCGGCGCGAATTCACCCAGTTTGTGACCGACCATTTCATCGGAAACAAACACCGGAACGTGCTGACGACCATTATGGACAGCGATGGTCAAACCGATCATGTTTGGAAAGATCGTTGAACGACGGGACCAAGTGCGCAAAGGCTTCTTGTCACCGCTTTCCACCGCTTTCTCTACCTTCTTCAGCAAGTGCAGGTCAATAAAAGGACCTTTCTTGAGAGAACGTGGCATGGTTTATCCTCTAAGATTATTTAGTACGGCGACGCACGATAAATTTATCAGTACGCTTGTTGCTGCGGGTCTTCTTACCTTTGGTCTGAATGCCCCACGGACTTACCGGGTGCTTACCAAAGTTACGACCTTCACCACCACCGTGCGGGTGGTCGACCGGGTTCATTGCCGTACCGCGAACGGTAGGACGAACACCACGCCAGCGTGCAGCACCTGCTTTACCCAGAACGCGTAGCATATGCTCCGCATTGCCAACTTCGCCCAGCGTCGCGCGGCAGTCGGATTCGACTTTACGCATTTCGCCGGAACGCAGACGCAGGGTAACGTAAGCGCCTTCGCGAGCAACGATCTGAACGTAGGCACCGGCAGAACGCGCCAACTGGCCGCCTTTACCTGGTTTCATTTCTACGTTGTGAACCGTTGAACCGACAGGAATGTTACGCATCGGCAGGGTGTTACCGGGTTTGATTGCAGCATCAACGCCAGATTGAATCTGGTCACCGGCTTTCAGGCCTTTCGGCGCCAGGATGTAACGGCGTTCGCCGTCTTTGTACAGAACCAGCGCGATGTTCGCGGAACGGTTCGGATCATACTCCAGACGCTCAACAACAGCAGGAATACCATCTTTATTGCGTTTGAAGTCAACCAGACGATATTGCTGTTTATGGCCACCACCGATATGACGGGTAGTGATGCGGCCATTGTTGTTACGGCCACCGGATTTGCTGTTCTTTTCCAGCAACGGGGCATAAGGTTTGCCCTTGTGCAGCTCAGGGTTAACCACCTTAACAACGTGGCGACGACCCGGAGATGTCGGTTTACATTTAACAATTGCCATTGTTCTTTTACTCCTCCGACTTACTCTGCGCCGCCGATGAAGTCCAGATTCTGGCCTTCTTTCAGGGTGACGTAAGCTTTTTTCCAGTCGCTACGACGACCGATACGCTGTCCATGACGTTTCACTTTTCCTTTAACTACCAGGGTGCGAACATCATTGACTTCGACTTCAAACAGTTTCTGCACTGCGGCTTTGATTTCTGCTTTGGTCGCGTCTTTAGCAACTTTGAGCACGATGGTGTTGTTCTTTTCCATCGCAGAAGACGCTTTTTCAGAAACGTGCGGCGCGCGCAATACTTTCAGCAGACGTTCTTCACGGATCATGCCAGCATCTCCTCAACTTGCTTAACAGCATCAGCAGTCATGACGACTTTGTCGAAGGCGATCAGGCTAACTGGGTCGATAGCTGCTGCATCACGCACATCAACCTTGTACAGGTTGCGCGCGGCCAGGAACAGATTCTCATCCAGTTCACCGGTGATGATCAACACGTCTTCCAGTGCCATGTCTTTCAGTTTCTGTGCCAGCAGCTTGGTTTTCGGCGCTTCTACAGAGAACTTCTCGACGACGATCAGACGATCTTGACGTACCAGTTCGGACAGGATGCTTTTCAGCGCGCCGCGGTACATCTTTTTGTTAACTTTCTGACTGTGGTCCTGAGGCTTGGCAGCAAAGGTCACACCACCGGAACGCCAGATCGGGCTCTTGACAGAACCTGAACGCGCACGGCCAGTACCTTTCTGACGCCAAGGTTTTTTACCGGAACCAGTTACTTCAGCACGGGTCTTCTGAGCGCGAGTACCTTGACGGGCACCTGATGCGTAAGCAACAACAACCTGGTGTACCAGCGCTTCGTTGAAATCACGACCGAAGGTAGTTTCGGAAACAGTCAGCGCGCTTTGCGCGTCTTTCAATACTAATTCCATTGCTATCTCCTCACGCCTTCACAGCTGGTTTAACGATCAGGTCGCTACCAGTTGCACCCGGAACAGCACCCTTAACCAGCAGCAGGTTGCGCTCAGCGTCAACACGCACGACATCCAGGCTTTGAACGGTTACGCGTTCGTTACCCAGTTGGCCTGCCATTTTCTTGCCTTTGAACACTTTGCCCGGAGTCTGGTTCTGACCGATAGAGCCCGGAACGCGGTGAGACAAGGAGTTACCGTGGGTAGCATCCTGAGTACGGAAATTCCAGCGCTTAACTGTGCCGGCAAAACCTTTACCTTTGGATGTACCAGTCACGTCTACTTTTTTAACGTCTGCGAAAATTTCAACACTAATGCTCTGACCTACAGAGAACTCTTCGTCTTCTGCAAGACGGAATTCACGCAGGATACGACCGGCTTCAACGCCAGCTTTAGCAAAATGGCCCGCTTCTGGTTTGGTAACGCGGTTTGCTTTTTTAGCACCGGTAGTTACCTGTACAGCACGGTAACCGTCGTTAGCCAGGTCTTTAACCTGAGTGACGCGGTTTGCTTCAATTTCGATAACGGTTACAGGGATAGATACGCCATCTTCAGTGAAGATACGCGTCATGCCCACTTTTTTACCGACTAAACCAATCATTGTTTCAACCTCTCAATCGCTCAATGACCTGATTAACCCAGGCTGATCTGCACGTCTACACCGGCAGCCAGATCCAGACGCATCAGAGCATCAACGGTTTTCTCAGTTGGCTCAACAATGTCAACCAGACGCTTGTGAGTGCGAATCTCGTACTGATCGCGCGCATCTTTATTGACGTGCGGAGAAATCAGAACGGTAAAGCGCTCTTTGCGGGTCGGCAGCGGGATCGGACCACGGACCTGCGCACCAGTGCGCTTGGCAGTCTCGACGATTTCCGCAGTTGATTGATCGAGCAGACGATGATCAAACGCTTTCAGGCAGATACTGATTCTTTGGTTCTGCATGAGACCAGAGCTCCAATTATTTATAAACGTAAATGACTACTCATCACACCCATTTCGATTGATGGGGGAGTGTAATCGTTAGTACATAACCCCCATATCGGGAGTATTGTTTTGGCTAATTGATTAGTTTAGCCCGCTGACTCAAATCGAATCAGGCTTACCTCAGTTTTGATAAGCTCGCACATTATACGCAAATTAGCTCAGGAAGCAACAAAAGGAAAGAAATGATTTAAATGCCGGTCGGCATGAAACATGTCCGACCGTGGGGAATTAATTGGGGTGATGGGAACTACGCTTCTTTAAGTTGAGACTGAAGATAGTTCTGGATGCCAAGACGGGAAATCAAATCCAACTCGGTCTCCAGCCAGTCGATATGTCCTTCCTCATCAACCAGGATTTCAATCATCAAATCTCTGCTGACATAATCTCGAACCGAATCGGCGTACTCAATAGCTTCACGCAAGTCCTGCGCGCCATCCAGTTCAAGCTGAAGATCGGAGCGAAAAATCTCGTCTACATCCTCTCCAATATTCAACTTCCCCAAATCCTGCAGATTTGGGATACCTTCAAGAAACAGAATACGTTCGATATAACGATCAGCGTGTTTCATTTCGTCAATTGACTCATGATACTCATGATCGTTGAGACGGGTCAGTCCCCAGTTTTTAAACATGCGGGCATGAAGAAAATATTGGTTGATAGCTACCAACTCGTTGCCCAACAACTTATTTAAATGCGCAATGACTTTATTATCGCCTTTCATGACACGCTCCTCCGCTCCGGTTCTTAAAGTGTAGAACCAGTAAGCAGAGAGTCAAAGAAACACCCCTACATTTTATGCTACTTCATACATATCAGGAATTTTGGTCTGTTCTTCCTCAAAGATAACACGCGCCTGACGAATACATTTACCGCAATCCGTTCCAATAGGGACCAATTTGCGCAGTTGCTGCATTGATTGAGGCTGGTGCTGACGAACAGCATTACGGATGACTTTGTCAGAAATCGCATTGCACAGGCAAACATACATACGGGGATGACTCATTAGTTTATAGCGTACATCCTTCACGCTACCTTTCGTACCACTGAAAGCGGCGCTTAAAATCGCTCCTAGCGATTTTTTAACCAATGGGCGCATTGTAAATAGGAATGGTTTTTATTTCAATTTACATTTACTGTTATCACCATAAAAAAAGGCACCGAAGTGCCTTTTTATGCTTTAAGTGTATCCGCGAATTAAGCGATAACTTTAGCAACAACGCCCGCGCCAACGGTATGGCCACCTTCACGGATGGCGAAACGCAGACCGTCGTCCATCGCGATCGGGGCA
>NZ_QNRY01000050.1 GCF_003315515.1 Brenneria salicis ATCC 15712 = DSM 30166
AGAATCCGAAGTTTCGTGTTATTTATCAGCCGGTTTACTCGCCCTGGGTAAATCATGTTGAACGGCTGTGGCAGGCGCTGCACGAAACGATAACCGGAAACCACCAGTGCCGCTCAATGTGGCAGTTACTGAAAAAAGGGCGTCACTTTATGAATACTGTCAGCCCATTCCCCGGTGGGAATCATGGGTTGGTAAAAATGTAGCGATATTAGGATCAGTTATTTAGCATGCCTTTATGAAATCAATCGACTGCATTATTTCCCACAACGGGATTTTCATAAGAACAAAATGCATATCGAACAATTGTGATTTAGATCAAGTTAAATCCACGTTTTCAACAAAATCGCGGCGTAATAAGATGAAGCCATAAAGCGACTTATTTCATTAGATTTTTTGATAGCAGTAATTACCGGGCTGAATAACAAAATAAACAGGCAAGCTAAAACTTTCATAACATGAAATACAAAAAAACGCGCAATAGTATGTTTTCTCAATGATTATACGTATCGCAATCCTGACGGAAGGTAGAAACACAATCCCGCGCCTATACTCATATCATCATCATTAAGATTTCAGAGGCAACTATGCTTTGGTTTGAAAAAGGTCTGTATGTGAGAATAAAAGAGTTGGAGAATGGCCCTACCCCTTTGCCACTCAAAAGCGGCTTTAATACTGAAATGGCATATCGTGCGATTGGCGTTTTTAATCCATCTGAAACGTCTGACGCCTATTACATCCTATCCAATGACCGGGATGAAGTTTGGTTTATTTGTAACCGCCACCTGAGAACCGTCGCGCTGTCACCTCTGCCAGCCAATTTCAGACGTCCGTTGGCCTCATTTCGGCAATGAAAACAAAGAGGCCGATTGCGGCCTCCTTCTTCTTAATCTTTGATTAACACTAATTACATATTATCGATAATGTCCTGCGCAAACTCGCTGCATTTCCGTAATTTAGCGCCATCCATCAGACGTTCGAAATCGTAAGTCACGGTCTTGTTCCTGATCGCGCCCTCCATTCCCTTAACTATCAGGTCGGCGGCTTCGAACCATTGCATGTGACGCAGCATCATTTCAGCGGACAGGATAACAGAGCCGGGGTTCACTTTGTCCTGACCGGCATACTTCGGCGCGGTGCCGTGAGTCGCTTCAAACAGAGCGCACTCATCGCCAATGTTGGCGCCCGGCGCAATGCCAATACCGCCAACCTGAGCGGCCAGGGCATCGGAGATATAGTCCCCGTTAAGGTTCATACAGGCGATAACGTCATATTCGGCAGGACGCAACAGGATTTGCTGCAAAAAGGCATCGGCAATGACGTCTTTCACCACAATGTCTTTGCCGGTGTTCGGGTTTTTGATTTTCACCCACGGCCCGCCAGCGATCAGTTCACCGCCAAATTCTTCGCGCGCCAACTGGTAGCCCCAGTCTTTAAAGGCGCCTTCGGTGAATTTCATGATGTTGCCTTTGTGCACCAGGGTGACGGAATCACGATCATTGGTGATGGCATAGTCTATCGCGGCGCGAACCAGACGTTTCGTGCCTTGTTCGGAACAAGGTTTAATACCGATACCACACTGCTCAGGGAAACGGATTTTATTGACGCCCATTTCCTCACGCAGGAATTTGATGATTTTATCCGCTTCCGCCGAACCCGCTTTCCATTCGATGCCGGCGTAGATATCTTCAGCATTTTCACGGAAGATCACCATATCGGTCAGTTCAGGATGTTTTACCGGGCTGGGCGTGCCTTCATAGTAGCGAACCGGACGCAGACAGACATACAAGTCCAACTGTTGGCGCAGCGCAACGTTCAGCGAACGAATACCGCCGCCTACTGGCGTCGTCAGTGGGCCTTTAATCGCAACACGGTATTCACGAATCAGATCCAGCGTTTCTTCCGGCAACCAAACGTCTTTACCATAAATTTGTGTGGATTTTTCGCCAGTATAAATTTCCATCCAGGAAATCGCGCGCTGCCCTTGATAGGCTTTTTTCACCGCCGCGTTCACGACATTGATCATCGCTGGCGTCACATCGACGCCAATGCCGTCCCCTTCAATAAACGGAATAACCGGATTATGGGGAACAATCAGTTTGCCGTGGGCATCAACCGTGATCTTTTGCCCGTCTGTCGGTACAACTACTTTGCTTTCCATTAACCTCTCCTTCGAGCGCAATTTTGTTAATGACTTGTAAGATGTGGGTCAATACTACTTCAATGTTCAGACCGCGCCAATCGCAAACTATTTCGAGTATAATGCTTTTGTTTTTCGCGGCTATAAAAATGATGAAGAGATTCCCTGTTAAAAATCACAACGTTAAACGATTCAGTTCACAAACGGCAACCAAAAGTCGGGTAGATAACGCCGCGCGTCGCGTCGTGCTGTTCAATAAACCTTTTGATGTCTTGCCGCAGTTCACCGATGAAGCGGGCCGCAAAACATTGAAAGACTATATCCCATTCAGCGGCATCTATGCAGCCGGACGTTTGGATCGGGATAGCGAAGGGCTGATGCTGCTGACCAATGACGGTAAGTTACAGGCCAGACTCACGCAACCGGCGCAAAAAACGGCAAAAATCTACTATGTTCAGGTCGAAGGAATCCCGGATGAGGACGCGCTGGCACGGTTTCGACACGGGCTTGAACTGAAAGATGGAACAACATTGCCGGCAGGCGTCGAGATCGTTGAGGCGCCAGCGTGGTTATGGACACGGGTTTCACCAATTCGGGAACGAAAAAGCATTCCCGATTGCTGGCTGAAAATTACGTTGTATGAAGGGCGTAACCGGCAGGTTCGCCGCATGACCGCACATATCGGTTACCCTACATTGCGTCTGATTCGCTACGGCATGGCCAACCATACCGTGGAAAGTTTGTCACCCGGAGAATGGAAGGAAATCACTGATGTTTAAACCTCATGTTACGGTGGCCTGCGTTGTTCAGGCCGAGAACCATTTTCTGGTGGTTGAAGAGTTAATTAACGGCAAGCGTCTGTGGAATCAGCCCGCAGGACATCTGGAAGCCGATGAGACCCTGATTCAGGCGGCCAGTCGTGAACTGTGGGAAGAAACCGGCATTCACGCCGTACCGCAACATTTTCTGCGTCTGCATCAGTGGATTGCACCCGACCACACGCCGTTTCTGCGTTTCTGTTTTGCGCTCGATCTCCCGCATC
Source organism: Brenneria salicis ATCC 15712 = DSM 30166 (assembly GCF_003315515.1). Lineage (GTDB taxonomy): Bacteria > Pseudomonadota > Gammaproteobacteria > Enterobacterales > Enterobacteriaceae > Brenneria > Brenneria salicis. The sequence goes on from NZ_QNRY01000050.1 coordinate 3,180, forward strand.
GTGTCGAAACTCATCCCCATGACAGCGATATCGAGCGCTGCCACTGGCTGAGCGCCGGGGAGATCCTGCATTCATCTTGCTTGCGATCCCCACTGGTGGCGGAAAGCATTCGCTGTTATCAGCAGCCGGAACGCTATCCGTTGACGCTCATGCAAGCCTTTAACTGGCCTTTTTAGCGGCCCGCGCGTCAGGAATAGCGGTGCAGGCCCCCACGCAACATGCTAAAATGCGCCGCTTGTTTTCGCTTTAACGCATAAGTATTTCAGTTCGTGAGACTTCCATGTCAGATAACAGCCAGAAAAAAGTGATTGTCGGTATGTCCGGCGGGGTTGATTCATCCGTTTCCGCCTACCTGTTACAGCAACAGGGCTATCATGTTGAAGGCCTGTTCATGAAGAACTGGGAAGAGGATGACGATACCGAGTACTGCTCCGCAGCCACCGATCTTGCCGATGCCCAAGCCGTTTGCGATAAGCTGGGTATTGAATTGCACACCGTCAACTTTGCCGCCGAATACTGGGATAACGTATTTGAATTGTTTCTGGCGGAATACAAAGCGGGCCGCACCCCCAACCCGGATATTCTGTGCAACAAGGAAATCAAATTCAAAGCGTTTCTTGAGTTTGCCGCCGAAGATCTTGGCGCCGATTACATTGCGACAGGTCACTATGTCCGCCGTCTGGACGTTGACGGTAAAAGCCGTTTGCTGCGCGGCGTGGATGGTAATAAAGACCAAAGCTACTTTCTTTATACGTTGAGCCACGAGCAAATCGCGCAAAGCCTGTTCCCTGTCGGAGAACTGGAAAAACCCGAAGTTCGCAAAATCGCGGAGCAGTTGGAACTGGCTACCGCCAAAAAGAAAGATTCCACGGGAATTTGTTTCATCGGCGAGCGTAAATTCACCGATTTTCTGGCGCGCTATCTGCCTGCCCAGCCTGGCCCGATATTGTCCGTTGATGATGGCAAACCGATGGGACAACATCAGGGGTTGATGTACCACACGCTGGGACAGCGTAAAGGATTGGGGATTGGCGGCGTCAAAGACGGCAGCGAAGATCCGTGGTACGTCGTGGACAAAGACGTCGCCAATAATATTCTGTACGTCGCACAAGGGCATGAGCACCCGCGTCTGATGTCTTACGGGTTAATCGCTCAACAGTTGCATTGGGTTGACCGTCAACCGCTAACCGCGGCATCACGTTGCACGGTGAAAACCCGCTACCGTCAGGTAGATATCCCTTGTACGGTTACCCCGCTCGGCGAAGATCGCCTCGCGGTTCGTTTTGATCAACCGGTCGCCGCGGTAACCCCAGGTCAGTCCGCCGTCTTCTATCTGGATGACGTCTGCCTTGGCGGGGGTATCATTGAAGAACGCTTACAGGAGTGATTGTGGCGAAAAATTATCATGACATTACGCTGGCGCTGGCGGGTATCTGTCAGTCAGCCCATCTGGTGCATCAGTTGGCGAATACGGGCAATTGTGACGGCGACATTCTCCACTCCTCGCTGAACAGCATTCTGGTGGTTAATCCGGCATCCACGCTGGCGGTTTATGGCGATGCGGAAAGTAACCTGAAAACCGGACTGGAAACCTTGCTCGGCATTCTGAATACCAGCAGCAACAAAGGCGCCGGGGCAGAACTTTCACGTTATGCGTTCAGCCTGATTGCGCTGGAGCGCAAGCTCAAAGCCAAACCCGCGTCATTAAATGAACTGGGTAACCGTATCGGGCAGTTAGAGCGTCAGTTAGAGCATTTTGAACTGCTGTCTGATACGATCATCAGCGCGCTGGCGGGCATTTATGTTGATGTCATCAGTACCCTTGGCCCACGCATTCAGGTGACTGGCGCGCCGGAAGTGCTGAAAAACAGTCAGGTTCAGGCCAAAGTGCGGGCGGCGTTGCTGGCGGGCATTCGTTCCGCCGTGCTGTGGCAGCAGATTGGCGGAGGACGCCTGCAACTGATGTTTTCCCGTAGCCATCTGATCAAAGAAGCCAAACAGATACTGGCGCGTTGCTGACGCGCAATACGATCGTTAGACATTACGTTCGTTTTACATCGGACAAGTTCGATGATTGCCGCTCCCCGCCAGCGCGGGGACGATGAAACGCCGACAGGCCGTTGGGCATCGGAACCCGATATTCATTTTATTAAAATCAACCCCAGGAGTTGCTTGCGATGGAATTATCCTCACTGACCGCCGTTTCCCCGATAGATGGACGCTACGGCGATAAAGTCAGCACGTTGCGCACGATTTTCAGCGAATTCGGTCTGCTGAAGTTCCGCGTACAGGTTGAAGTACGTTGGCTGCAAAAACTGGCGGCCTGTGCAGAAATCAGGGAAGTTCCTGCATTTGATCGCGACGCAAACGCTTTCCTTGACCAAATTGTCGCCGAATTCTGCGAGCAGGACGCCGAGCGCATCAAGACCATCGAACGCACCACCAATCATGATGTGAAAGCCGTCGAATACTTTCTGAAAGAGAAAGTGGCGGCGGTGCCTGCGTTGCATGCCGTGAACGAATTTATCCACTTCGCTTGCACGTCCGAAGACATCAACAACCTGTCTCACGCCTTGATGCTGGATACGGCGCGACGTGACGTGATCTTACCGCACTGGCGTAAAATAATTGATGCGCTGGCGGATCTGGCCCGGCAATACCGCGACATTCCGCTGCTCTCCCGCACGCACGGTCAACCGGCGACGCCGTCCACCATCGGCAAAGAATTCGCCAACGTGACTTATCGGATGGAGCGTCAGTATCGTCAACTTCAGCAGGTTGAGATTCTGGGCAAGATCAACGGCGCGGTCGGTAACTACAATGCACACCTTGCCGCTTATCCAGAAATCGACTGGCATCAGTTCAGCGAAAGCTTCGTCACCTCGCTTGGCATTAGCTGGAACCCCTACACCACGCAAATCGAACCACATGATTACATCGCCGAACTGTTCGATTGCATCGCGCGTTTCAATACCATTCTGATCGACTTCGACCGTGATATCTGGGGTTACATCGCCCTGAATCACTTCAAGCAGAAAACCATCGCGGGTGAAATCGGCTCTTCCACCATGCCGCATAAAGTGAACCCAATTGACTTTGAAAACTCCGAAGGCAACCTGGGGCTGGCGAATGCCGTGTTGGGACATCTGGCCGGTAAACTGCCGGTCTCCCGCTGGCAGCGCGACCTGACCGACTCTACCGTTCTGCGTAATCTGGGCGTTGGCGTGGGCTATGCGCTGATTGCGTATCAGGCGACCCTGAAAGGCATCAGCAAACTGGAAGTGAACCGTGATTGTCTTGCCGACGAACTGGATCACAACTGGGAAGTGCTGGCGGAGCCTATCCAGACCGTGATGCGTCGCTACGGCATTGAAAAACCGTATGAGAAGCTTAAAGAGTTGACCCGCGGCAAACGCGTCGATGCGGCGGGCATTCAGGCCTTTATTGACGGTCTGGCGCTGCCGGAAGAAGAAAAAATCCGCTTGAAAGCCATGACCCCGGCCAACTATATTGGCCGCGCCATCACTATGGTAGATGAACTGAAATAGGTTGACGAACTGAAATAAGTTGAACTAGCGGGCGTTCGCCCGCCTTTTATCACACAGATTTTCCCTCTGCTTTCCTGAAAGTCAGTACAGCCGACGGCGCTTCGGCTATAATGCCATCAGGCCCTTTTTTTGCCGGAAAATATGGTATGGACTATCAACTCAATCTCGACTGGCCGGATTTTTTGGCGCGCTACTGGCAACAACGCCCGGTCATTATCAAACGCGGTTTCACCAATTTCATCGATCCGATTTCGCCGGACGAGCTTGCCGGTCTGTCGCTGGAAAATGAAGTCGATAGCCGTCTGGTGAGCCATAACAATGGCCGCTGGCAGGTTAGCCACGGCCCTTTTGAAAGCTTCGATCATCTGGGGGAAACCAACTGGTCGCTGCTGGTTCAGGCCGTCGACCATTGGCATGAGCCTTCCGCGGCGCTGATGCGCCCTTTCCGTCAACTACCGGACTGGCGTATGGATGATCTGATGATCTCTTTTGCCGTGCCGGGCGGCGGCGTCGGCCCGCATCTGGATCAATACGACGTGTTCATCATTCAAGGCACCGGCCGCCGCCGTTGGCGAGTAGGCGAAAAGATCCCGATGAAACAGCATTGTCCTCACCCGGATTTATTACAGGTTGATCCGTTTGAGGCCATCATTGATGAAGAAATGGAGCCAGGCGACATTCTCTATATTCCGCCGGGTTTCCCACACGAGGGCTATTCGCTGGAAAACGCGCTCAATTATTCCGTCGGTTTCCGCGCCCCGAATGCTCGCGAACTGGTGAGCGGTTTCGCTGATTATGTCCTTCCCCGCGAATTTGGCAGCTATCGCTACAGCGATCCCGCCATTCCCGCGCGCGATCATCCGGCGCTCATTCTGCCGCAAGAGATGGATGCGCTGCAGAAAATGATGCTGGAACTGGTTCAGCAACCGGAACATTTCCAGAACTGGTTTGGCGAATTTATCTCTCAATCCCGCCATGAGCTTGACGTCGCGCCGCCGGAGCCGCCTTATCAGGCCAGCGAAATCTATGATTATCTGCAACAAGGGGAACCGCTGCGTCGTCTGGGCGGATTGCGTGTCTTGTGCGTCGGCGATGACTGCTTTGTAAACGGGGAAAAAATTGATAGCCCGCATAAGCAGGCACTCATCGCGCTGGCCGAACATCATGTCATTGATGTTTCGATGCTGGGCGACGCGCTGGACGACCCCGCGTTTCTGACGCAACTCACTATTCTGATAAACGGCGGTTACTGGTATTTTGCTGATTAATCAATGAGACATAAAAATCAGGCGGGGTTTCTCCCCGCCTGATTTTTATTATAACGACATCGCTCACAGCAAAACAAACTGACTATAATCTGGCCCGCTGAGCAGTCAATTCGGCAATTCGCATGATAACGGATACTGCCTGCTCCATGCCTTCCAGCGTCACAAACTCATGCTTTCCGTGGTAATTGTAGCCGCCGGTGAACAAATTCGGGCAAGGCAATCCCTGAAACGACAGATGCGCGCCATCGGTTCCGCCGCGAATCGGTTTGAGAACAGGTTCGATATGACAATCCCGCATGGCCTGCTGCGCCAGCGCGATAATATGCGGGTGTTGCTCAACCTGTTCGCGCATATTGTAATAGCTGTCGGTGATCGTCACTTCGATATAACAATCCGGGTGCAATCCCACCCCGACGTTCTCAGCAATGTCGATCATCTTCTGTTTGCGCCGTTCAAAACCTGAGCGATCAAAATCGCGGACGATATAGTGCATCTCCGCTCGTTCCACCACGCCCTTAATACTTTGCAAATGATAGAACCCCTGATAGCCTTCAGTTTTTTCAGGCGACTCTTCCTGCGGTACTTCCTGATGGAAGCGCGATGCCAGTGTCAGCGCGTTGACCATGACACCTTTGGCGCTACCGGGGTGAACATTATTCCCTACAATTTTCACCGTTACCGCCGCCGCATTGAAGTTCTCATACTCCAGTTCACCCACACCTCCGCCGTCAACGGTATAGGCCCACTGCGCATTGAATGCGTTCACATCAAAGAACTGCGCCCCTTTGCCAATTTCCTCATCGGGCGTGAAGGCAATACGAATTTCCCCGTGTGGCGTGTGGCGCTTTTTTAAACGCACCATCGCCGTAATGATTTCAGCTATCCCGGCTTTATCATCCGCACCCAGCAGCGTTTTACCATCGGTGGTGATCAGCGTATGGCCCAACAATTGATGCAGCACCGGGAACATGACCGGCGACAACACCTCATCGCCCATTCCCAACGCAATATCACCGCCGCGATAGTTTTCCAGAATTTGCGGATTAACGTTCTTGCCGGTGTAATCGGGCGATGTATCCATGTGAGAAATAAACCCGATGGTCGGCACGGCCCAGGCAACATTGGCAGGCAGCGTCGCCATCACAACCCCCTGTTTGCTGAGCGTCACCCGTTCAAATCCTAGTTCCAACAATTCCTGCTGCAAGGCGCGCGCAAGTCTCAGCTGGCCTTCCGTACTCGGTATCTGCCTAACGCCGGACTTTGACTGAGTATCAAAAGAAACGTAATTCAAAAACCTGTCGAGTAATTTATCCATCGCTATTGCCCCCCGAACCCTGTCTGGCATTATGAGGATGGCTGCCAACACGGATATTGCGTCAGGTCAGTTTTTACTGTATTAGCGTCCCGAAGCGAAAAAAGCGGGGAGCGCCCGGAAATAATGCACTTCACGCCTCGATCCATACCACAATGTCACCGCTTGTCGCCACAGGGAAAACAAGTGTGAAACATCAATGCACCATACTTGCTACTTCCTTCATCGCACTATCTCTCTCTACCGATATTCCCGGTTTGAAGTATAACGACACGAGTTGGCGTTACGCACCGTTTCCCGTAAAATGCCGCCCTCAACTAAGCTCGTAGGCTGAAAGGTGATAACCCTTGGCGTGCACGCAACGGATCTTCCGTGAACACGTCATACTTGGAAACAGAGCAATACCTTAATGAAAGATAATTCTCCCGCTACGCCGGTCGTCGAATTGATCGAGGTCCAAAAAGGTTTTGATGGCAAAGACATCATTTCTCACTTTAATCTCACCATTAACCACGGTGAGTTTCTGACTATTCTCGGTCCTTCCGGCTGCGGTAAAACTACCGTATTACGCTTGATTGCCGGACTGGAAACCGTTGATAGCGGCAATGTTATTCTTGAAAACCGGGATATTACCCACCAGCCTGCCGAACACCGGCACATCAATACTGTTTTCCAAAGTTACGCCCTGTTTCCTCATCTTAGCGTGTTCGACAATGTGGCTTTCGGCTTACGGATGCAGAAAACGCCCGCGTCCGATATCGCCCCGCGTGTCATCGAGGCCCTGAAGATGGTGCAACTGGAGAGTCTGGCGCAACGCCGCCCGCATCAACTCTCTGGCGGGCAACAACAGCGCGTGGCGATTGCCCGCGCGGTCGTCAATCAACCGAAAGTTCTGCTGCCGGATGAACCCCTTTCGGCGCTTGACTACAAATTGCGCAAGCAGATGCAGAATGAGTTGAAATCCCTGCGACGTAAGCTGGGCATTACGTTTATTTTCGTGACGCACGATCAGGAAGAAGCGCTCACCATGTCCGATCGCATCGTGGTGATGCGCGATGGCCGTATTTAGCAGGACGGTACGCCGCGTGAAATCTACGAGGAGCCTAAAAACCTGTTTGTCGCCAGCTTTATCGGTGAAATCAATATTCTCGACGCCACCGTGTTGGCACACCTTGACCAACAGAGGGTACGCGCCCGTGTGGAAGGGCATGAATGCGTGATTACAGTCAGTTCCCCGGTTAGCGTAGGGCAACATCTCAACGTGCTGCTGCGACCGGAAGATCTGCGGGTGGAGGAAATCAATGACAGTGCGAGCGCCGAAGGAATTATCGGATACGTGCGTGAGCGAAATTACAAAGGTATGACGCTCGAGTCCAACATTGAACTTGAGAACGGCAAAATGGTGATGGTCAGCGAGTTCTTTAATGAAGACGATCCTGATTTCGATCACTCGCTCAATCAGAAAGTCGCCGTGACCTGGGTTGAAAGCTGGGAGGTCGTTCTACACGATGAAGACGCCGCGTAAACGCTTTCAGAACACCATAATCACCATCATTGTCGCCTGGCTGACGCTATTCGTTTTCATGCCGAACCTGATGATTATCGGCGTCAGTTTCCTGACGCGTAACGACACCGATCTGATCAGTCTGGCATTCACGCTGGACAACTACGCTCGTCTGCTCGATCCGATGTATGCCTCGGTATTGCTGCACTCGCTGAATATGGCGCTGTTCGCGACGCTCTGCTGCCTGCTGCTGGGCTATCCTTTCGCCTTTATTCTGGCTCATCTGCCGGAACGCATCCGTCCGCTGATGATGTTTCTGCTGATTGTCCCTTTCTGGACAAACTCGCTGATCCGTATTTACGGGCTGAAAATATTTCTGAGCACCCGCGGACATCTGAACGAATTCCTGATGTGGAGCGGCATCATTGATACGCCCTTACGCATCATGTACACCTCCGAAGCGGTCGTGCTCGGCCTGATCTACATCTTACTGCCTCTTATGGTATTGCCGCTCTATTCCAGCATTGAGAAACTGGATAAAGCCTATCTTGAAGTGGCCCGCGATCTGGGGGCCAATAAATACCAGACATTTATCCGCGTCGTTATTCCCTTGACCATGCCGGGAATTATCGCCGGCTGTCTGCTGGTGCTGCTGCCGGCGATGGGGCTGTTCTTTGTCGCGGATCTGATGGGCGGCGCCAAAAACCTTTTGATTGGCAACGTGATCAAAAGTCAGTTCCTCAACATCCGTGACTGGCCTTTTGGCGCGGCGACCAGTATCTGCCTGACCTTGATCATGGGCGTTCTGCTGTTCATTTACTATCGCACGGCTCGCCTGCTGAACAAGAAAGAGGAACTGGCATAATGGGACGCCTGCTGCGTGGCGGCTTTATGGCCATCATTTACGCCTATCTATACATTCCCATCATCATTTTGATTGTGAATTCCTTCAATCAGGCGCGTTTCGGTATTAACTGGCAAGGTTTTACGCTGGACTGGTTTCAGCGGTTGCTGAACAACGACAGTCTGTTGCAAGCCGCGCAACACTCGCTGACCATGGCGGTCCTGTCCGCCACGTTCGCCACGTTCGCCACGCTGATTGGCTCGCTGACGGCGGTGGCGCTCTATCGTTATCGTTTTCGCGGTAAACCATTCGTCAGCGGCATGTTGTTCGTAGTGATGATGTCGCCCGATATCGTTATGGCGATATCCCTGCTGGTGCTGTTTATGCTGTTGGGGATTTCACTGGGATTCTGGTCATTGCTGTTTTCCCATATCACATTTTGTCTGCCTTTCGTGGTAGTGACGGTTTATTCGCGCCTGAAAGGATTCGATGTTCGCATGCTGGAGGCGGCCCGTGATTTGGGCGCCAGTGAAGCGATTATTCTGCGGAAAATTATTCTACCGTTAGCCATGCCAGCAGTGGCTGCCGGTTGGTTGCTCAGTTTTACCTTGTCCATGGACGACGTTGTCGTGTCGTCTTTCGTCACCGGCCCAACATATGAGATTCTGCCGCTGAAAATTTACTCGATGGTCAAGGTCGGGGTTTCCCCGGAAGTGAATGCGTTAGCGACGATCCTGCTCATTCTGTCGTTATTTTTGGTGCTCAGCAGTCAGTTGATTTTGCGTGATCGCACCAGAAAATAATATCGAATGAAAGGTAAGAGCCAGCCTGCCCGCGGCTGGCGATGATAGAACATAACCAGATGACGGGTATATATCCTTTGGGACATTTCAGGAGATAAGTAATGAAAACGTGGTCACATCTGCTGGCTGCCTGTGCGCTGGCTTTGGGGGCTTCACAGCGCCAGCGCCGACGACGGCAAAACTCTCTATTTCTACAATTGGACAGAGTATGTTCCGCCCGGATTATTGGAACAGTTCACCAAAGAAATAGGTATCAAGGTGATCTACTCCACCTATGAATCCAATGAAAGCATGTATGCCAAGCTGAAAACCTATCAGGATGGCGCTTACGATCTGGTCGTGCCTTCAACCTATTTCATTGCCAAAATGAGTAAAGAAGGCATGCTGCAAAAGATTGATACCAGTAAGCTCAGCAACTTCCACAATCTTGACCCGAATCTGTTGCATAAATCTTTTGATCCCGATAACCACTACTCTATCCCTTATATCTGGGGGCGACGGCCATTGGCGTGAATCGTGATGAAATCGACCCGGCCAGCGTCACGCGTTGGGCCGATCTGTGGGATATTAAATATAAAAACAGTCTGTTGCTGACCGATGATGCGCGCGAAGTGTTCCAGATCGCACTGCGCAAACTGGGTTATTCCGCTAACACTACCGATCCCCAAGAGATTGAAGCCGTCTATAACGAACTGAAAAAATTAATGCCGAACGTGCTGGCGTTTAACTCCGACAATCCCGGCAACCCGTTCATGGAAGGCGAAGTGAATCTGGGGATGGTATGGAACGGTTCCGCCTTTGTCGCCCGTCAGTCAGGCACGCCGTTGGATGTGATCTGGCCGCAGGAAGGCGGGATTTTCTGGATGGATAGTCTGGCTATCCCGGCTAATGCCAAAAACGTTGATGGCGCGATGAAAATGATTAACTTCCTGTTGCGTCCTGAAATTGCCGCGCAGGTGGCGGAAACCATTGGCTACCCCACCCCTAATCCTGCGGCGAAGAAATTGTTGCCGTCGGATGTCTCCGGTGACAAAACGCTGTACCCGGATGACGAAACAATCAACAAAGGCGAATGGCAAAACGATGTCGGCAGCGCCAGCACGCTATATGAAACTTATTTCCAACAGTTGATAGCGGGCCGTTAATCTCTTTATGTTCATCACCTGATACGTGGTTCAACCTGCAAAAAACCCCGGCAAGCCGGGGTTCGAAGGGGATTGAACGTGAAAGGTTACTCTTTCTGCGCTTGCGCCAAATCCTGCGCAATGTGCACCGTTTCATCCAGATACGGATCGGGCGCCTGATAATCTTTAGGCAGATCTTCCAGTGATTTCAGTGGCTTTTTCCCCTCTCTCGCTAGACGATCATTGATTCGCGCCAGACGCATCGTTTCGTCATCGTCATTTTCCTTCTCACGCTGAGCAAGGTTGAGTGATACGATGTTACGTTTGTCTTTCAACGCGTTATAACGCGCGATATCTTCCGCCACATATTGGAACTCTGGATCTTTGGCAATCCGCTCCTGATGCTGTTCGTTCAGATCACTGACCAGTGGTTTAAGATCGCCGCTGATCGTGTAGGCCGCGGCTGTAATGCTATCCCACGGCAGCGCGTTATCTTCAAACTTCTCACCGGTATCGACCGTTTCCGTTCCGGTCGGCATCATCACACCCGGCGTGACGCCCTTCATCTGCGTACTGCCGCCGTTGATACGATAGAATTTCTGGATCGTATACTGAACCGAACCTAACGCCGGCCATTCCGGGCGCAGCATTTGATCGTAGATGCGGTTCAGCGAGCGATACTGCTGCACCGTACCTTTACCAAAGGTCGGTTCGCCCACAATCAACGCACGACCATAATCCTGCATCGCCGCCGCAAAAATTTCCGATGCCGAGGCGCTGAAACGATCTACCAGCACCACCAGCGGCCCTTTGTAATATACCGTGCCGTCGGTATCGCTGTCTTCACGGATTTTGCCGTTATTATCGCGGATCTGAACCACCGGGCCGCTTGGGATAAACAGGCCGGACAAATCGACGGCTTCCGTCAGTGCGCCGCCGCCGTTGCTGCGCAGGTCAATCACGATGCTGCTGACATTCTGTTTTTCCAGTTTCTGCAACTGAACTTTGACGTCATCCGTCAGACCGACATAGAAACCGGGGATATCCAGTACGCCGACCTTCTCTTTGCCCACATTCTTGACCGACATTTTCACGGCGCGATCTTCAAGACGAATGCGTTCACGCGTCAGCGTCACCATGCGGGTTTTGGTGCCTTTGCCGGCGGGCAGAATTTCCAGCCGCACTTTGCTGCCTTTCGGCCCTTTAATCAGCGCGACGACATCGTCAAGCCGCCAGCCGATAACGTCCACCATCGGTTTACCGGTCTGGCCTACGCCCACCACCCGATCGCCGACGGTCAGGCTTTTGCTCTTCGCCGCCGGGCCTCCAGGCACCATCGAGTTGATCGCGGTGTAATCGTCATCCATTTGCAACACCGCGCCAATCCCTTCCAGCGACAGACTCATTTCCGTATTGAACTGCTCGGTATTTCTTGGAGAGAGGTAGCTGGTGTGCGGATCGATTTCCCGCGCAAAGGCATTCATGATCAACTGAAAAACATCTTCGCTGTTGCTTTGCGCCAGACGCCGAATTGCAAACTGGTAACGTTTGGTCAGCGTCTCTTTGATATCTTTATCATCTTTACCGGTCAGTTTCAGGCTCAACCAGTCATACTTGACCTTGGCGTCCCATAACCGATTAAGCTCACCGGCGTTTTGCGGCCAGGGCGCTTTGCCGCGATCCAGATCAATGGTGTCGTTGCCGGTAAAATCCATCGACTTATCCAGTAACGACAAGGCGTATTGATAACGTTCAAAACGTCGTTTTTGCGCCAGATTATAAAGCGCGTAAGGAATATCCAGCTTGCCGGATTTAATCCCCTCGCCCAGTTGGGTTTTATGGGTAGAAAAATGCGCGATGTCCGATGCCAGCAACACATTGTGGCTGTAGTCGAGCATATTGAGATAACGCGAGAAAATCTTCTCTGAGAACTGTTCGTCAAGCATAAACTGGCGATAATGGGAGCGCAGGAAACGGGAGGCGACACGATCGCTTATCGTCGCATGTTGCGGCTCCTGCTGAAGCTGGGGGATTTGCTCAATGCGCGTAATATTCTCATTGGCATTTGCAAAACCCGCGCCCGCCAACAATAAACCTGCAATGGCGGTTATTCTGACTAAATTGTTCATGCCCTGGTTGGCCTCCGTATCAGAACTGCAAATGTTCTGCGCGTACAATCATTGCCATACCGGAAGCCAACTGAACTCTGACCTCACCTTTGGCAATCTCAAGCACAGTGGCATCCATGGCATCTTTGCCAGCTCTGACCTTGATTTCCTGACCGACTTGCAGTTTGGAAACATCCGTGACAGCGACACGCTTAGGTTCGCTGGCGGTTGGTTTGACCGGGCGTGGCTGAGGATTGGCGGGCTGCTGAGAAGCCGATGAACGGAACGAAGACTGACGTGCTTTGTGTGGAGTCGCGTTAGCGCCATTACGACCACGACGCGCTTCACTCTTGCCCTGAGGACGTGGTGTACGCGCGGGCTCCGCAGAGTCGCCAGCCGCTTCGCGTTTTTTCGCCTGTTGCTCGGCACGCTGCGCCTGCACTCTGGCTTTCGCTTCTTCCAGTTGCTTACGCGCATGCTCGACATGCTGTTGCTCCAATTCGCCGCACGGATTTCCATCCAAATCCACGCGCTGAGCGCCTAATTTGACGCCGTACAGATAACGCCAGCTTGAGGTATAGAGCCTCAATGCGGAACGCAGTTGCGTTTTGCTTACGTTATCGGTTTCCGGCACTCGCTCAACAAGATCTTGAAAAATACCGATCTTTAACGGGCGGGTTTCACCTTCAGTGGTGAAACAACGCGGGAATCGCTCTGCTAAAAAGGCGATGACTTCTTTACTGCTGTTCAACTTAGGTTGATTTTCCATGAAATTTCCTGATTACAACGGGTTTGCCAACCAGCGCAGGCATGAACAGGCGTCATTATAATGACGCTATCGGCAATTGCTACGTTATCCTTGTCTCAACGTGAGAGAATTGATAAAAGTCAGCACATCGCTCTCTTCAAGTTGTGCGCAAAGTGCGTTCACCACGGCTTTGAGCCCCACTTCATCATCCGCGTCAAACCGTTGGTAAATCGTACTATCAATATCTAAAACACCGATCAATTGATCGCCCACAGTCAGCGGCAGGACAATTTCGGCGTTACTGGCCGCGTCGCAGGCAATATGACCGGGAAAGGCGTGCACATCATCCACACGCTGGATACGATTTTCAGCGATCGCCCGGCCGCATACCCCTTTGCCCGCCGGAATACGGACACAAGCAACCCGTCCCTGAAAGGGCCCCAGGAACAGCGTATCGTTTTCCAGTAGATAAAATCCTGCCCAATTAACCCCATCCAGCCGTTCAAACAGTAATGCGCTGCTGTTTGATAATATCGTTATAAAACGATGTTCCCCGGCAATCAGCGCTGACAAATCACTGACCAGTTCCTTATAAAACGCGTGTTTATTCATAATAATGTGTAGTTATCTTTTCAATGCAGGCAAATAACGGCGCAACCGCAATTATCAATGTCCGCTACAGGATGCCATAAGATTTATTGATTCGCGCACAGAATCCTCCTCATTGCCATTCGTAGCGCATGCATAATGTGCTATTTATGCGTGGAGCATCACATCATCACCGCAATCTTGGCGCCATCCGTCTTTAGCCCGCGAAGATGAATCGCATAAACAGTGTAGCCTCATTTTACGGCGCGCATCATTCAGTTACGCTATGGCATCGTTAGGATATGCGCCAGTACCTGATACACTGAATGATGTCCGTTTCTATGACAGCAGGAAATATGAAGATATATCACATAATCAGTCCTGTCCTTTTCCCGTCTGCCAGACCACCGCGAACGGACGGCATGACGACGCCAGCGCAGACCATGGAATGTTATCACCGCTGCCCTCAATGCGATGCGCTCTTTATGTTGCCCACAGTCAAACGCAACCAGACGGCCAACTGTCCGCGCTGCGACGCCAAAGTCAGTTCAGGACGCGACTGGCCCATCTCACGGCTGACCGCCATGGCTGTTGCCATGCTGGTTCTCATGCCGTTTGCTTTTACCGAACCGCTGATCAGCATTCGGTTGCTTGGCGTATCCATCAATGCCACCTTATTTGAAGGTATCTGGCAGATTACCCGGCAGGGAAACCCGGTGACGGCGAGCATGGTGGCCTTTTGTACCGTCGGCGTTCCGCTAACGCTGGTTTTCTCGCTGCTGTATCTGTTTTTTGCACCGCGTATCGGCATGAACCTGCGCCCTATCCTGCTGATGCTGGACAAGTTGAAAGAATGGATGATGCTGGATATTTATCTGGTGGGCATGGCGGTCGCCGCCATTAAAGTTCGGGAGTTTGCCGATGTTCAGCCGGGGCACGGCCTGATTGCGTTTCTGGCGTTGATGACATTGAGCGTATTGACGCTGATCCACCTGAATACCGACCAACTGTGGCAGCGCTTTTATCCGCGTCTGCGCCCCATTATTTTACCGGCGCGCTATCGGGTGTGCCTCTCCTGTCACCTGACCAGTTCGCCGGATAATCAGGGACGTTGCCCGCGTTGTCACGTCCCTTTACGTTTGCGCCGCCGTCACAGCCTGCAAAAATCCTGGGCCGCCCTGATCGCATCGGTCATTTTCCTGGTTCCGGCCAACCTGCTGCCGATCTCTATTATCTATGTGAACGGCGCTCGCACCGAAGACACCATCTTTTCCGGCATTCTTTCGCTCGCTTCCGGCAATATTCCGGTGGCGATTGTGGTATTTATCGCCAGTATTCTGGTGCCTTTTACTAAAGTCATTGTGCTGTTAGGACTGTTGCTCAGTATTCATTTCCGGGTCACGCTCGGCATAATGACCAGAATGCGAATGCTGCGGATGATCACCTGGATTGGACGCTGGTCGATGCTGGATCTATTTGTTATTGCACTGACGATGTCACTCGTCAATCGCGACCAATTACTTGCTTTTACCATGGGGCCTGCCGCTTTTTATTTCGGCGCGGCGGTGATTCTAACTATCCTGGCCGTTGAATGGCTGGATAGCCGACTGATGTGGGATAACGATGCAAGACAATAAACCCGAAATATCGAGCCAGGCTACGGTGAAAAACAAACACCGTCTTTCTGCTTTCTGGCTACTGCCGCTGATTGCGCTAATGATTGCCGGCTGGCTGGTTTATACCAATCAACAAGAGCGCGGAGCGAGCGTGACCATTGATTTCGTGTCGGCGGACGGCATTGTCGCCGGACGTACGCCGGTTCGTTATCAGGGGGTTGAGGTCGGCATCGTGCAAGACATCAAACTCAGCGACGATCTGCACACTATTCAGGTTGAAGCCAGCATCAAAAGCGATATGGAAGAAGCCTTGCGTTCCGGCACGCAATTCTGGCTGGTGACGCCCAAGGCTTCGCTGGCCGGCGTCTCCGGGCTGGATGCGTTGGTCGGCGGTAACTACATTGGCATGATGCCAGGGCCTGGCGAACCACAGACACATTTTTCCGCTCTGGACACGCAGCCCAAATATCGGGTGAATACCGGCGAGCTATTAATCCACCTTCAGGCCGATGATTTAGGTTCCCTGAACACCGGTTCACTGGTCTATTACCGCAAGATCCCGGTGGGCAAAGTGTATGACTACACGGTATCGCAAAATCATCACGGCGTGACCATCGATGTGTTGATTGAGCGACGCTTTACCGATCTGGTGAAAAAGAACAGCCGTTTCTGGAATGTTTCCGGTTTCAATGCGGACATCGGTTTTAACGGCGCAAAAATTGAAATGGAAAACCTGGCGGCGCTGGTCAACGGCGCGATTGCCTTTGACTCGCCGGAAGAGGGGGAAACCGCCGCCGCGGAACAATCCTACCGGTTATATCCCGATTTGGCGCAAAGTCAGCGCGGGGTGGTGATCCAGCTTGAGTTGCCATCCGGCGACGGACTGGCGGAAGGTCGTACCCCGCTGATGTATCAGGGACTGGAGGTGGGAACGCTGAACAAGATCACCCTGATCCCCAACAGTGAACGCGTCAACGGTGAATTGATTATCGATCCCGCCGTGGTTTCCCTGATGCGCGAAAGTACGCGCATTGAACTGACCAAACCCAAACTTTCACTTAACGATTTAAATATTTCACGACTACTCAGCGGACCGACATTGACGCTAATCCCCGGCAAAGGCGAACCCCGGCAACATTTTGAGGTACTGGACAGCAGCCAGCAGCCTTTGGCGCAGCCGGGCGCACTATCCATACGGTTGAACGCGGCGCTAAGTTACGGTATCGACGCCGGACAGCCGGTTTTGCTGCATGGCGTACAGATTGGTCAAATCGTCAAACGCACGCTGGATGAACAAGGCGTCAGTTTTGTTTTGGCGATCGAACCGCAATATCGCCGTCTGTTGCATAAGGACAGCAAATTTGTCGTCAACAGCCGCATGAACGTTAAAGTGGGGTTGGATGGCATCCAGGTGTTGGGCGCCAGCGCGCAGGAGTGGGTGAGCGGAGGAATTCAAGTATTGCCGGGCGCCAAAGGTGAGGTTCTGGCGAGTTACCCGCTGTACAGCGACCTCGAAAAAGCGCAGGAAGGCATCCGTGAGGCTGCGCCCTCGCCAACACTAACGTTAGTCACAGACAGCCTGCCCGACATTCAGGATGGCTCGATTGTGCTCTACCGCAAGTTCGAGGTGGGTGAAATCATGCGCGTCCGGCCTAAAGCGAATTATTTCGAGGTGGATGTCTATATCCATCCACAACACCGCAAACTGCTGACTGACAACAGCGTTTTCTGGGCTGAAGGCGGCGCTCGCGTACAACTGAACACCACGGGTCTGACTGTGCAGGCGTCGCCGCTCAATCGTGCGCTGAAAGGCGCCATCAGCTTTGATAACCTTGCCGGCGCGCCTGAAATCAAAAGCGGTAAACGCGTGCTCTACAATAACGAAACCGCGGCCCGTGCGGTGGGTAGCCGCATCATCCTGCGGACTTACGACGCCAGCAAGTTATCGCCGGGCATGCCTATTCGTTATCTGGGCATCGACATCGGTCAGCTTGATTCACTGAAACTGTCCGAACAGCGTAATGAAGTCTGGGTACAAGCGGTGTTATATCCCGAATACGTGCGCAACTTCGCCCGTTCAGGTACGCGTTTTTCCGTGGTTACGCCAGAGATTTCAGCCGCCGGAGTGAATAATCTGGAAACATTATTTCAGCCTTACATCAATGTTGAACCGGGTGGCGGCAGCGTTACCCGCAGTTTTGAACTGCAACAGGCCTCCATTTCCGATTCGCGCTATCAGGATGGATTAAATATTAGCGTGGATGCGCCCGAAGCTGGCGCGCTACAGGTGGGAACACCGGTGCTGTTCAGGGGTATCGAAGTGGGAACGGTTACCGGTTTATCGCTTGGTGCTCTTGCCGATCGCATCTCCGTCGCCTTACGCATTAGTAAACGTTACCAGCATCTGGTCAGGGATAACTCCGTATTCTGGCTGGCTTCCGGTTATAATCTGCAATTCGGTTTAACCGGCGGCGTGATAAAAAGCGGCACATTCCAGCAGTTTATCCGTGGCGGTATCGCGTTTGCAACGCCTGCCTCCACTCCGCTGGCGCCGCAAGCACGAGAAGGAAAGCATTTTCTGTTGCGTAATGAAGAACCGGCAGAATGGCGGCAATGGGGAACGGCAATCCCGTCAAACTAGACACTGACAGTGCGGTTTGCCGCCCGCACTCCTAATTCGGCGGCTATCATTTCTATGATAAACTCCGCCGCTACTCTTATCGCAGCAATGGGACATCCCTCGTGGCTAAACCTACGCCGGTCAATTTACCCGCTGAATTTCTTGATGCAACGCAGGCGATCATGCCTGCACACCTTTCGATGGCCGATTTTATTGCCGCCTGCCAACGACCGTTGCGCCGTAGTATCCGGGTCAATACGCTGAAAATCAGCGTTGAGGCCTTTCTGCAATTGGTTGAACCGTATCAATGGCAACTTGAACCTATCCCCTGGTGCGAAGAAGGTTTTTGGCTGGTGAATGCCGACGATGAAAGTATTCGCCTGGGTAATACGCTGGAACATCTTAGCGGCCTTTTTTATATTCAGGAAGCCAGTTCGATGCTGCCGGTGAGCGCCCTGTTCCACGATCACGCCATGCCACAAAAAGTTTTGGATGTTGCCGCGGCCCCCGGCTCCAAAACGACGCAAATTGCCGCCCGACTACATAATCAGGGCGGGATTATCGCCAATGAATATCCGCTAGCCGGGTTAAAGTGTTGCATGCCAATATCAGCCGCTGCGGAGTAAGTAATACCGCCATCACCCATTTCGATGGACGGGTTTTTGTCGCAGCCTTACCCGAATATTTCGATGCCATTCTCCTGGATGCGCCTTGCTCTGGCGAAGGCGTGGTGCGCAAAGATCCTGCGGCCATGGGACACTGGTCGCCCGCAAGCATTGTCACCATCGCCGCCACCCAACGCAACCTGATCCTGAGCGCCTCCCATGCGCTGAAACCCGGCGGCGTCATGATTTACTCTATTTGTACGTTGAATACACAGGAAAATCAGCAGGCTTGCCACTGGCTACAGCAGCAGTTTCCCGATGCGTGCGAATTCGAGTCGCTGGCCGACCTCTTCCCTGGTGCGTCGCAAGCAGCCACAGAAGACGGATTTTTACATGTTTTTCCGCAAATTTATGACAGCGAAGGTTTTTTTGTTGCGCGCCTGCGAAAAACATCCAGCGTTCCCCCGCTTCCAACGCCGGGTTATAAAGTCGGTAAATTTCCCTTCTCGCCACTGAGCGGTAAAGATGCGGCGCTGATAGTTCAGAGCGCGAAAAGGCAAGGTCTGACATGGGATGATAACCAGCACCAACTGTGGCAGAGGGACAGTGAAATCTGGCTTTTCCCCGTTACGCTTACTTCGGCCTTTGGCAACATCAAATTCTCGCGAATTGGCATCAAGCTGGCAGAGCGCTTCCCCAAAGGCTATCGCTGGCAGCATGAAGCCGTAATTGCTCTGGCGAAAGCCGATTCCAGCCATCGCTATGCATTGACGCCCCAACAAGCCAGTGAATGGTTTCAGGGTAAAGACAGCTACCCGGACCCGCTTCCTACGGCGGATGAACTGCTGCTCACCTATCAGGGTTGTCCGGTTGGTTTGGCGAAACGTATTGGCAGCCGCATCAAAAACAATCTGCCACGCGATCTGGTTCGTGATGGCGCAGGTATTGCCGCCTCGACACATCGCTAAACGCTTTTTGCCGTTGATGCGCGTTTATCCGCTGGTGATAAAACCAGCGGATAAACGCCCCTCCCTCACTTCTTCTGCGTTTCATCTACAATTGTCTGTAGTGATTCAAAAAACAACCGTATTGAATGCTATACCCCATTGATTTCAACGCATGGAAATGCCGATTGCCTACTTGGGCGCAAGATGAAAAATGACGAATATACCATCGGAAAGTTGAGGGTCTCATGTTTGCACTGGTGATATTTGTTTGTTACCTCGGACACGGCTGCGATGAGTTGGTAGCAGGTGCCTACAACACCGAGACACAATGTTTGCAGGCGATGAAAGAGCAACGTTTGCGCCGTGCGGGGTGTTACCCCATCGAAGAGTTTATTGACGGATTCTGGCTACCTGCGCAGGAATATGCGGATTTCTAATCCGCCGCGTTTATCTAATCATCGGCACACGCCAAAACCTCTCATGCCCAAATGAAAGTGATTTGCATGCGCTGCGTTATATTCCGGCCCCAGTGAGTTGCCGAAAAAACGGCAGCTATCTTCGAAAGTGGTGCGCAGATAGTCCCCACGTTCATTTTTTTCCGGCCATTGCCTGAGAACGCTCACCTGTCGTCCATCTGTCAGGCGAAAACCGACAATATCCAGCGCATCGGCAGTAGCATGCTCACTTAATCGCCCTTCGGCACGATGATAAACATTGCGACAAGCATAGCTACCGACATGATCGATCCTGGCCAACGATGTTCCCATCAGTACCGCTTGCGGGATAGCGGATTGCGTCACATACATGGCACTGCTCAGCGCCAGCGGACAACTAGCGAGAAAACTAGCGCTGAGTCCGACCGTCCCAAAGCGCTGCACGCGCACCGGCGAATCAAGCGGACATTGTCCGGCAACATCATTTACCGGCGTAAAAGTAATTCGTCCTTTCTCTTGCGCCTGCGTCAACACCGCCAGGCAGGTTTCAGGGTTATTCGCCACTTGCTTGAGCTTGAATCGGGTAATAAAGGTAGGCGGATCGTCAACCGATAACGGTGAAAATGGATCATAACCAGCCGGCAGATGCCGCTGGAGCCAGGGAGCCAGCGCAATCAGTCCCGCCAAAAGAATCAGGCCAACCAGCAATCCTCGACCCACGCCACCTCCTCCGGTTTCAGCTTCTATCAGCCTTGCGACTGCGCGGAAAATCACACAAACGCCTGCGGACTCATGCCAAGAGACACGCCAGCCTCCACAATCTTTTGCCACTCCTGATAGGACAATTCGATGCCCTCTGCTTCCCGTCGCGCTTTGGATCTGATTTCCGACTCTCCGGCGATCAGAATCGGTTGCTCAGGAGCGGGCGCATGGGAAGTGCGATCATAATCAAACATGGCATCATATTCCTGCTGTAGCCAGGTCATGGATACCATACGGAAGGATCGACAACAATAGTCGTCATGTTGTTTACAATAGCGCCAAGCCGATCATTTTCTGGTTGGATTGTGCCGCCGCCGGATAACAGGCCCGCCAGCATTTCCGCCGCAAGAATCAATCCGCCACCTTTATGTTTGGCAATGGGTTTCAATACGCCATGCGTATCACCTTCCCACATCACGCGGGGATCATTGGTCGACTGACCATGACTATCCAGCATCACGTCCTCATCGAACGTTTTACCAGCCAGATAAGCCACGCGAGTTTTGCCCAGCGCCACAATACTGGTAGCGAAATCGAGGACAAACGCGGCATTGCGTTCGCTCTTCGGAAACGCGATGCAGATGGGATTAGTGCCAAAACGCGCGGGCGTGTTCGGATGCATAATTCCATCGCGAATAAAACCTACATAATACGGCAACATACCAACGCCGTGGCTGTCATGTCCTTTCAGGTTGGCGGCTACCAGATGCCCGGCGACACAGATTGCCTCAGCCTCCTAGCAGCCAACCCTCTGCAACACCGCCTGAATGACCGAAGCTAAGCGACGTGCTGATAGCTGCATCGTAATTCCCCCTTTTTTACGTTTATGAATGCTTTCTTCGCCTTACTTTATCCTACTGCTTTTGAAGCTCAACTTACCGTAATAGCGCAAACGGCAGGGGTATCTTCTTACCGTATCGTATCAGTTACCGGTCGAGACCAATTAAACGGTACAGCAATTCTGTATAAATATGTTCGTTACTATCTGTTAGTATTAATAACGATATAATTATTGTACAAGTCAAAAATATTAAACTAACTCTGGTTACAAAAATTAAATTTTACATTGGATTATTTTCACGATATTGCTATCTTTAAAGTAACTAAAATTTTCCTTGGTGTTGGTCAACTTTGACGCCTCCAATTCTACGGAATTGGAGTTTTTTTTATTAAATCTAAATAGCTGTTCCAAATAGTAGATCACTTTGAGGGAACTCAGTCCGAGTTGAGCGATCTGATCAATCGCCAAAAATCACAAATCACCAACCGG
>NZ_QNRY01000051.1 GCF_003315515.1 Brenneria salicis ATCC 15712 = DSM 30166
AAAAATGTCAGACAATTTATTAAAACCGCATCACCTTTCCCAGGCAACAAACCTGGACTAACAAAAGTGGAGCGGTAATAGGCGCAGTTATTTAGCTAAACCAATAGCGCTGGCGACAGCAAAGAACAGCGGCAAATTGGCAAACAGCGCCCCTGCTATCTGACGAATAAACCCAATGATCAACTGCGGTATTTTCATATCGCTGAACGCGTCGCCGGTAATGGCCGGATTTTGCATCGCCGCCGCCAGCCCTAGGAAAATCCCGGCGGCGGCGATCACCGAAATCGGCATCATCAGTGCTTTCCCGAATGCATGAACTTTATTGCCCAGATCTTTCATCGTTCGATCTTCCTGTTTTACCGTTCTGGTTAATTAATAGTCGGAAAACAGATTTTTTTGTCTAGACAACTAGACAAAATAACCAGAATCAGCATTCGGTCACATTTCAGGCGTCGATTAATACCGTCTATACGCCTGAAACGGACTACATCGAATACTTGCCGCCAGCACGCGATTCGCGTAAAACTGTCAGCCGCTAATCGAGCTACTGACAACCGTATTTCTGGACGCTATGTTTCAAGATAATCCGCTGCTTGCACAGCTAAAACAGCAACTTCATTCGCAGACGCCACGAGTTGAAGGTGTCGTCAAAGGCACTGACAAAGGCTTTGGTTTTCTTGAAGCTGATGCGCAAAAAAGTTATTTCATCCCTCCTCCGCACATGAAAAAGGTGATGCACGGCGATCGCATCACCGCCACGCTGCATACCGAAAAAGAGCGTGAGATTGCCGAGCCGGAATCCCTGATCGAACCATTCCTGACCCGCTTTGTCGGGCGCGTGCAGAAAAAAGATGATCGTTTGTCCATCGTCCCCGACCATCCGTTGCTGAAAGAGGCAATCCCGTGTCGTGCCGCGCGTGATGTCAGCCATCCGTTTCAGGATGGTGACTGGGCGGTGGCGGAAATGCGCCGCCATCCGCTGAAGGGCGATCGGGGATTCCACGCCGAACTAACCCAATACATCACCACCGGCGATGATCCGTTGGCGCCGTGGTGGGTGACGTTGTCACGCCACAATCTGGAGCGCGCCGCGCCGGAAGCGGAAGCGACGGAACGTCATGATGGCGAACTGATCCGTGAAGATCTGACCGCGCTTAGTTTTGTCACCATCGACAGCGCCAGCACCGAAGATATGGATGATGCCTTGTTCGCTCAGGACAATGGTGATGGTTCGCTGCAACTGACTATTGCGATCGCTGATCCGACCGCCTATGTCGCCGCGGGCAGCGAACTGGATGATATCGCCCGGCGGCGGGCTTTCACCAACTATCTGCCTGGCTTCAATATTCCGATGTTGCCGCGTCCGCTGTCAGACGATATCTGCTCGCTGCGGCCAAATGAGCGACGCCCGGTTTTGGCTTGCCGCGTCACTATTGGCGTTGATGGCGCGCTGGGCGACGATATCCATTTCTTCGCCGCCTGGATCGAATCCAAAGCCAAGCTGGTTTATGACGAGGTTTCCGACTGGCTGGAAGAAAAAGGCGCATGGCAGCCGTCCAGCGAGGCAATTGTCGAACAAATTCGCCTGTTGCAACGCATTTGTCTGGCGCGCAACGAATGGCGTAATACTTATGCGCTGGTGTTTAAAGATCGCCCGGACTACCGCTTCCTGCTGGGTGAAAAAGGCGAAGTGCTGGATATCGTGGTGGAACCGCGTCGGATCGCCAACCGCATCGTAGAAGAAGCGATGATCGCAGCTAACGTCTGTGCAGCGCTGGTGCTACGCGATAAGCTGGGTTTCGGCATTTACAATATTCACAACGGTTTTGATCCGGCTTCGGTCGAACAGGCGGTTAGCGTACTGGAAACCCACGGCATCAAAGCCGATGCGCAGGCGTTGCTGACGCTGGAAGGCTTCTGTTCGTTGCGTCGTGAACTGGATGCTCAACCCACGTCGTTCCTCGACAGCCGTATCCGCCGCTTCCAGTCTTTCGCCGAAGTGAGCACTACGCCGGGGCCGCACTTTGGCCTGGGCCTGGAAGCTTACGCCACCTGGACCTCGCCGATCCGCAAGTACGGTGACATGGTTAACCATCGCCTGTTAAAAGCGGTGATCACCCAGCAGACAGTGGAAAAACCGCACGATGACGTGACCGTTCAACTGGCTGAGCGTCGCCGCCTGAATCGTATGGCGGAACGTGACGTCGGCGACTGGTTGTATGCCCGTTTCCTGAAGGACAAGGCCGGAACAGATACTCGCTTCGCCGCCGACATTGCGGATGTGACGCGCGGCGGTCTGCGCGTTCGTCTGCTGGACAATGGCGCGATGGCGTTTATCCCCACCTCCTTTATCCACGCCGTGCGCGATGAACTGGTTTGCAGCCAGGAGATGGGCACCGTCTCCGTCAAAGGCGACGTAGTGTACCGTCAGGGTGATAAGCTTGATGTAATGATCGCGGAAGTCCGGCTGGAAACCCGCAGCATTCTGGCAAAACCCGCCGCATAATGCCCTTCTCCCGCGCCTGATACCGTTAGTTTGCGCTAGCGGTATCAGGTTTAGCGCGGCTTAACACACTGTTATACCCTGCCTCTGTGTTTAATTTTATTTACAAAAACTTATTGTTGCTCACATTTTCACAGCCCTGCTCTTCTCTTCGCCATTAAACCCACTATTGTTAAATTGCATTAACATTCGCGCTATCTCTCTTCCTGAATACGAAGGAGCCGTGGTTATGAATAACGTCAAGAGCATCGTGATCTGGCTGTTGGTCGGTATTGTGGGCGCCGTTGTTTTCGCTATGCTGGCATTAAGCCGTGGTGAACCGGTCAATGCCCTGTGGTTGGTGGTTGCTTCCGTGGCGTGTTACAGCATCGCTTATCGTTTTTACAGTTTATTTATCGCCCAAAAAGTCTTTGAACTGGATGACCGTCGTTTGACGCCGGCTGAGCGACATAACGATGGACTCGATTACGTCCCGACCAATAAATGGGTGCTGTTCGGTCACCACTTTGCGGCTATTGCCGGCGCCGGCCCGCTGGTGGGCCCGATTCTGGCGGCGCAAATGGGTTTCCTGCCCGGCACCATCTGGATTCTGGTCGGCGTGATGCTGGCGGGCGCGGTACAGGATTTTCTGGTGCTGTTCATCTCGACGCGGCGTGACGGACGCTCCTTAGGCGAAATGGCCAAACAGGAACTAGGCGCTTTCGCCGGTATCATTACCATGCTGGGGGCGCTGGGTGTGATGATCATCATTCTCTCCGCGCTGGCGTTGGTGGTGGTCAAAGCATTGGCTGAAAGTCCGTGGGGCGTCTTCACCATCGCCGCCACCATTCCTATCGCGCTCTTTATGGGTGTGTATATGCGTTTTCT
The DNA here is from genome assembly GCF_003315515.1 of Brenneria salicis ATCC 15712 = DSM 30166. Taxonomy (GTDB): domain Bacteria; phylum Pseudomonadota; class Gammaproteobacteria; order Enterobacterales; family Enterobacteriaceae; genus Brenneria; species Brenneria salicis. The sequence continues at coordinate 3,371 of NZ_QNRY01000051.1, forward strand.
GCGTCCCGGCAAAATCGCGGAAGTCTCATTAATTGGCTTCGTGCTGATGATGCTGGCGATCGTTTATGGCGGCAACGTCGCCGCGCATCCTTATTGGGGGCCGTTCTTCACCCTGAAAGGCACCACATTGACCTTGATTCTGGTGATTTATGGATTTATCGCTTCAGTGCTCCCGGTCTGGTTGCTGCTGGCGCCGCGTGATTACCTGTCAACGTTCCTGAAAATCGGCGTAATCGTTGGTCTGGCGGTCGGTATTGTCTTTGCCATGCCGGAAATGAAAATGCCGGCGGTGTCACGATTTATTGACGGCAGCGGGCCGGTGTTCTCCGGCAGTCTGTTCCCCTTCCTGTTTATTACCATCGCCTGTGGCGCGATTTCCGGTTTCCACGCGCTGGTATCGAGTGGAACCACGCCCAAACTGGTTGAGCGTGAAAGCCATATCCGTTTTATTGGCTACGGCGCCATGTTGATGGAATCTTTCGTCGCGATCATGGCGTTGATCTGTGCTTCGGTCATCGAGCCGGGAATTTATTTCGCCATGAACGCCCCGGCTGCGTTGATCGGGACGACGGTGGAAAACGCCGCGCAAGTCATCAACAGTTGGGGCTTCGTGATCACCCCGCAAGAACTGGCGGCAATTGCGCGTGATGTCGGTGAAGCCTCTGTGCTATCCCGTGCAGGCGGTGCGCCGACCTTCGCGGTCGGCATGGCGTATATCATCTCCGAGATTTTCAACAGCCGCGCGATGATGGCGTTTTGGTATCATTTCGCCATTCTATTTGAAGCGCTGTTTATTCTGACGGCGGTTGATGCCGGTACGCGGGCCTGCCGTTTTATGGTGCAGGATCTGGTGGGCGTCGCCATCCCGCGTCTGGCGAACAGCCACTCATGGCTGGGAAATCTGGCGGGAACGTCCGTTGCTGTCGCTGGTTGGGGATTCTTCGTCTATCAGGGCGTTATCGATCCGCTTGGCGGCATCAATACACTCTGGCCGCTGTTCGGTATCGGTAACCAGATACTGGCTTCAATGGCGTTGATCCTCGGTACGGTGGTGTTGTTCAAGATGAAGAAGCAGCGCTATGCCTGGGTCACTATCCTGCCGACGGTGTGGTTGTTCGTCACCTCCATGACGGCTGGCTGGCAGAAGATTTTCCACGAAAAACCCAGTATCGGTTTTCTGGCTCAGGCGAAACGCTTTGCCGGCGGTATTGAACAAGGCACGCTGATCGCGCCCGCCAAGAGTATTAAGGACATGGAAACCATCGTGTTTAGTAACCAGATAAACGCGACGCTGTGCGGTTTCTTTATGTTGGTCGCCGTCACGATGCTGGTTTCAGCGTTCTTTATTATCCGTCGGGCATTAAACAGCGCCGAACCTACCGCGAAAGAAACCGCCGTGGTGTTGCGTGAAGAATCTGGCCGCGGTTAAGAATTTCAACGGCAAAATAATTTATCCTGCCAAGCAATTTATCTTGCCAAGCAATCCTTCCGCCGGAGGGATTGCTCACCGGCGTGAATCGCTTATAAATTACTGCCCGTAATAAGCATTTTTACCGTTTTTTCGCAGATAGTGTTTATCCAGCAAGCTTTGTTGCATATCACACAGTTCTGGCGTCAACTGACGCGAAAAAATCCCCATATAGGCGATTTCCTCCAACACTACAGCGTTATGTATCGCGTTATCGGCATCTTTACCCCAGGCAAACGGGCCATGCGAGTTGACTAAAACCGCAGGCGCATCCGCCGCTGAAAGCTGACGCGTCTGGAAGGTTTCAACGATCACGTTGCCCGTTTCCCATTCATAACGCCCGTTGATCTCTTCGTCCGTCATCCGGCGCGTGCAGGGAATACCGCCATAGAAATAATCGGCATGGGTAGTTCCCCAGGCAGGAATATCTTTTCCGGCCTGCGCCCAGATCGTGGCATGACGGGAATGGGTGTGTACAATACCGCCAATATCGGCAAACGCCAGATACAGTACACGGTGAGTATCGGTATTTGAAGAGGGTTTTTTACCGCCTTCCATCACTTCCCCGCTCGCCAAATCCACCACCACCATGTCGTCCACCGTCATCACCGCGTACTCAACCCCTGATGGCTTGATCACCATCAAACCTTGCCGGCGATCCACCGCGCTGACATTTCCCCAGGTAAATGTCACTAAATGATGCCGAGGTAATGCCAGATTAGCATCCAACACCTGTTTTTTTAGCGCTTCCAACATGCAGATCTCCACCAGCGACAGGGCTATGATGTCATTCTCGCGATCACGCTCATGCCTCGCTATGGGTGAAATGGCTAAAGATCCGGTGACTTTCGGCTGCAAAGCAAGATTTACTACCTGCTGCGTATTGCCAAAAGTCACTGTTTTTTACCAATTCTTGCTATCTATAAATTGATGTGTGGGAATTAAGAGTTTTTACCTGTTACGCCATTTGCCGATGAATATACTACGCTTTAAGCAAAGGATGGCGGCATGATATTATTTAATACCGTGAAAAAGTTATTTTTCGATATTTTCCTCACTTAAAACGCGTGAGGCTAGGAATCAGAAGGGAAAATACATGAAGTTAAACAAACGTTTTGCTACTGCTGCATTAGCCATTACCTTGGTGGTTACTCTGGCAGGCTGTTCAAATATGTCTAAACGTGATCGTAACACAGCAATTGGCGCTGGTGCTGGCGCTGTGGGCGGCGCTATCTTAACCGATGGCGGAACATTGGGTACATTGGGTGGCGCGGCGATCGGTGGTTTGATTGGCCGTCAGGTAGACTAACGAATTCTCTGACAGCAGGCTGATTTACCAGCCTGCTGTTATTCATGCTTATCCACCCGCCAGTTTGACTTTCATTCCTTTGGCTTCAAGCAGTTGCTTCAGTAAATCGCGTTTATCGCCCTGAATCTCAATGACGCCATCTTTAACGGCGCCGCCGCAACCGCATTTTTTCTTTAATTCCGCGGCCAGCTTGCCCAGTGCGGCATCATCCAGATCGATACCGCTGATGACACAGACGCCTTTTCCCTTGCGTCCGCTGGTCTGCCGCTGAATGCGGACAATGCCGTCGCCTTGCGCACGAACTATTTGCTCTTCTTCTGGTTTGATACGTCCGGTTTCGGTGGAATACACCAGACGGCTATTATCGCTGTTGCTCATTACGCCACCCCGCTTCGCAGCGAAGCGCGGATATCACGCAGCGTTTGCGCCGGATCACTGGACTGGGTAATCGGACGACCAATCACCATATAATCCACCCCCGCATGCTGGGCCTGAACCGGCGTCATAATACGGCGTTGATCGCCAGCCTCGCTACCCGCCGGACGAATGCCCGGCGTCACCAGTTTGAATTGATCGCCGCATATCTGTTTCAGACGCTGCGCTTCATGCGCGGAACAGACCACGCCATCAAGACCACAATTAGAGGTCAGTCGCGCCAGCCTTTCCGCCTGCTCCGCCGGACTGACGGTGATCCCCAACTCTCGCAGATCATCCGTTTCCATGCTGGTCAGCACCGTCACGGCAATCAATAACGGCGCATCGCCGCCGAAAGGCAATAACGCCTCTTTCGCCGCCTTCATCATTCTCGCACCGCCGCTGGCATGGACATTTACCATCCACACACCCAGTTCGGCTGCCGCCGCAACCGCATGCGCCGCCGTATTTGGAATATCGTGGAATTTCAGATCGAGAAAAACATCGAAACCACGCTGATGCAGCGCCTGAACAAACTGTGGGCCAAACAACGTAAACATCTCTTTGCCCACTTTTAGACGGCAATCCTGAGGATCGATGCGATCAACAAATGACAAAGCTGCCTGCTGATCGGCGTAGTCCAGCGCTACAATGATCGGGGATGAAGAAGCCAGACTATTTCCTTGCAGATTTTTGTGTGTCACATGTCACCTCTTGATTGAGCAAAATCATTAATCGCGCCAAAAATTCCCCGCCGCATTCTACCTCTCCAGCCCCTGAAATCCCAGCCGCCTGTTGCGGTTGTTCCTCTTTCGTGTGATAGCGACCCTTTTATTGCAGCTACCGGTTTGTACCGGAATCGCCGCTGTTAAGCGGCTATTAACGCGTCAGCTTCTGGAATGGTGATGTTATGTTGTAATTAGTATGTTGTAACTAAAGAAGATGGTGATGGGTGCGACAGGCTTATTGACCGTCCAATCCACGGATCGGTTTGATGCTTGCCCAGGTACGGCAGGAAGGACAATGCCAGTATAACGACTGCGAGGTAAAACCACATTTGCGGCAGCTATAACGCGGCTTGGTGCGAATCTGCTCGCCAATCATATCGCGTAACACCAGCAGGCTCTCTTTCGCCCTGCCGTCTTCGGCTTCGTGCAAATGGAAATCCATCAGTCGATGAAACACACGCATAGTGGGATGGCGTTGAAGCTGCCGGTTGATATAAAGCTGCGCCGCTTCCGCGCCCTGCTCTTGCTCAAGGATATCGGCCAGCATCAGTTCGGCGGTCGCGCCCGTATTCTCCTCGACGCAACGCTTGAGATAATCGGACCAATTCTGCGGTTGTTGCAGGTGCTGATAACACTCCTGCAAAATCGGCAAGGTTTCGCTGACCAGTTCTTTGTCCTGATCGAGAACCTGTTGCAGCGAATCCACCGCATGCGCATAGTCCTGCCGGGCCATATAAATACGGCCCATCATGATGGAAGCCCGCGCGCACTGTTTGTCCGCCGCCGCGCCTTTTTTTAGTAGCGACAACGCCTTATCCAGATCGTCGCTGCTCATGGCCAATAGCGCCAGTTCACAGTAAAAATGCGCGATTTCCACCCGAAGCTCATCTTTGCCCATTTTCACAAGTTTTTCGGCAACGTCGATGGCATTAAGCCAATCACTGGTTGACTGGTGGATCTGCAATAGCTGCTGCAAGGCGCTGCGGCGAAAATCCTCTTCATCAACCAACTGGTTGAAAATCTCTTCCGCACGGTCGTACAATCCCGCCGCCACGTAATCTCGTCCAAGCTGTTGCACCGCCAACAAGCGTTGTTCAAACGTAAGAGAGGCGCTTTCGGTCAACGCCTGATGAATGCGGATGGCGCGGTCCACTTCACCGCGAGAACGAAACAGATTGCCCAGCGTAATGTGAGCCTCAAAGGTATTGCTGTCGTCTTTAAGCATATCCAGAAAAAGTTCGACAGCTTTGTCCTGCTGATTAGAGAGCAGGAAGTTCACCCCGGTCACGTACTCACGCGACAGACGGTTAGACTCCTGATCTTTATCCTGCTGCGCACCTCTGCGGCCCATGTACCAGCCATAAGCGGCGGCCACTGGCAGCAACAGAAACAGCAGTTCTAACATAGAAAATAATTCCTTAGTGGGTGGCAGGCTGTGCTGCTGGCGTCACATTTTCCTGGTTCGAGTCGGAAAGTTGTTGCTCCAGACGCTTGATTTTACGTTGCGCGCGGCCCAACGCAATGCGTTGACGCAGATAAAACAGGCCACAGATTACCCAGCCGAGGACAAAACCCAGCGCAAACAGCGTGGCAAGCAGCGTTGAAACGCGATAATCCCCTTGCGCCAGCAAATAATTAAACGTAACGACCTGATCGTTGTGCGCGCCCAGTGTGACAGAAATGATGAATATCGCCAGCACGAGTAAAAAAATCAGCAAATATTTCACGTTCTTTTTCCTGTGATATCGCATTAACCAAATGAATTATGCCAAATTTCGGCGCCAAACCCCATTAAATTACCATTTCCCACCCAGACAGGGAAATTCGCGCTTCCGCTTTTTCCCTCAACCACCGTGCCGCCGCCAGGAATACCATTGCGCGATATCCGCGGCCTGTGCTTGTTATTTATTCCAAGCTGAATAAAAATGACATCGTGCATCAGCAGGAGGGAAAACATGTCAAAGCAGGATGAGCAGCGATTGTTAGTCAAGATCGCTACGCTTTATTATAGCGAAGGGATGAAACAAGCAGAAATTGCTGAGTCACTCCATTTATCACAGTCATTTGTTTCACGCGCCAGGGCCGATAACGGTCAGTTGTCGGCCTTATCTTCGGCGGCCTGCTCCCTGAGCTCTTCCCGCTTTAATGACAGCGGGCCGCACCAGCGCTGAGCCAGCCAGCAGGCGGCGACCACCAGCAGCCAACTGATAAGGGTGGCGGCGATCAAATCGTGCGGCCAGTGCATACCTAAAATCAAACGGCTTACCATCACGGCATTGGCCCATATCATCAGCGCCACGACGGTTTTGTAATGCCTCCGCGCCCACAATAGCCCGACCGCAAGCAGCGCCCAGGTTGCTGCAAACATGGTATGCCCGGAAGGGAAAGCAAAACCGGTTTCAAACTGCCAGTGTTGCCGTAACCAGGTCGGGATCTGTTGTTCGCTTTCCAGTTGAGAACGCACCAGTTCGCCGCGTTCTTTGCGTGGTAAGGAATAGAAATAGCGATCGTCAATCTGATGCTTTTCTTCCAGCCAGACCACGAAAGGCCGCGACTCCTTCACCCATTCCTTAATCCCGGATTTTACCCCTTGGCCGATGAGCACCGTAATCACCATGATCACCAGCACCCCAAGCGCGGGTTTCAACCGGAAACGCAGACACCATAAAAACCAGACGCTTAATACCGCGCTGGTCAACGTCCCCCACGGCGACGTGACGGTTTCGGTTGACCAGAACAACGCTTTTACCCACCAACCGTCATATTCCGGTTGCCATTGCCATCCGCTCATCCAAATAATACCAGGGATGATGAGCAGTAGCCCCGCACCGATAGTGGTTCTTCTGGCGATTTCAAACATCTTTTCTTCCTATAATTCAGCGTGATGCCGGGAAACATTTTTTTAACAATACTATCAGAAAAACTGACATGCATTGTCAGTATGGCGTAAAATAGCGCTCAGTTATGTCAATACGCGAGCGATTGCCCCACTATTTCCTGCTGGTCAATCCCCCGATCCGGCAGTAGGATGCGCGTCAGCATTTTTGTTTTTTTGGAGAATAACATGCAGCTAAACCGGGTGGCAGAGGCCAAGTTACCCACCCCCTGGGGCGATTTTCTGATGGTGGGATTTGAAGAAATCGCCACCGGAAACGATCATCTCGCGTTGGTTTATGGCGATATTTCAGGCCCGACGCCAGTGCTGGCCAGGGTGCACTCCGAGTGTCTGACCGGCGATGCGTTGTTTAGCCTGCGTTGTGATTGCGGCTTCCAGCTTGAAGCTGCGCTGAGCCACATTGCTGAAGAAGGTCGTGGCGTGTTGTTATACCATCGTCAGGAAGGACGCAATATCGGCCTGCTGAATAAAATCCGGGCTTATGCCTTGCAGGATTTGGGCGCCGATACGGTAGAAGCCAACCATCAGTTAGGTTTTGCCGCCGACGAGCGTGACTTCACCTTGTGCGCGGATATGTTCAAACTACTGGGCGTCCACGAGGTGCGTTTACTGACCAATAACCCGCAAAAGGTCAAAATTCTTAATGAAGCGGGGATCAATATTGTAGAACGTGTGCCGTTGCAGGTTGGTCGCAATCCGAAAAACGAACACTATCTGGCAACCAAGGCCGCCAAGATGGGCCACCTGCTGGATAGCAAATAACGCGCTGTTCAGGCATCATCGGCGCGTTGCGCCGATGGTCTTTTCCCTTAATGTTTAATCACATACATATCCTGCGTATAGTATTCCCCGCGAAGGGTAGTCGAAAAACCGCCAATATAAGGTTTAACCATCTGCGATTGAACATAATAGTAGAGCGGCAATAGCGGCGTCTGCTGGTTCAAGATCGTTAGCGCCTGTTGGTAAATCGCCTGTTTCGCCTGCCTGCTGTTTTCGGTCAACGCTTGCTGTAGCAAGGCGTCATAATCCGCATTACTGAATTTGGAATTATTGTTGCTGTTATGGGTCTGCAAAATATCCAGGAAGGTACTTGGTTCATTGTAATCGCCTATCCAGGAGTATCTCACCATCGCATAGTCGCCTGAACGCACCGTATCCAGCATGGTTTTCCACTCCTGATTCTGTAGCGTGACGTCCACACCCAGGTTTTTCTTCCACATGGAACTGGCGGCGATAGCCACGCGCAGATGGGCTTCGGAGGTGTTGTAGAGCAAACTGAAACGCAATGGATTTTTCGCGTTGAACCCGGCCTGCTCCATCAATTTTTTCGCTTCCGCGTTACGCTGCGCCTGAGTCCAGGTCGCCCATTCCGGCTCCTGCCGCGTATAGCCGCCGGTGTTCTGGGGCAACAGGGTATAAGCCGGTTTCTGCCCCATGCCCAGCACTTTTTCGGCAATCACCGTTTTATCCAGGCTGAGATCCAACGCCCGCCGCACGCGCGCATCATTGAACGGCGGCTTTTGGGTATTGAACTGATAAAAATAGGTGCCTGATATCGGCGATATCTTAACTTCTTGCGGTAACTCTTTTTGCAATGCGGAAAACTGAATCGGCGATAAGGTATTCGTCATATCGATTTCGCCTGCTTTATAGCGATTTAATTCCGCCGTCGGCGAACTTATCGGCAAATAGGTCACTTTATCAATCACAGTTCGCGCGTCGTCCCAATACGGGCGGTTCCGCTTACCGACAATCCGTTCATTCACCACCCACTCACTGAGCGTATAAGGCCCGCTGCCGACAAAGTTTCCCACCGGAGTCCAGTCCGCGGGATATTTTTCGATAACCGCCTTCGGCAGCGGCGCCAATACATAGAACGCCGTCATCGCCAGAAAGTAGGAGATAGGCCGATCCAGCGTTACCTGAAGCGTGTGGCTGTCCAGCGCTTTCACACCCAGCGTATCGGGCGTTTTCCGCCCGGCCAGAATATCCGCCGCGTTTTTTACATGCATACCGGCCACATAACTGCTGTAGGGTGAGAGTGTTTTGGGATCGCTCAGACGCCGCCAACTGTAAACCACATCATCAGCGGTGATGGGCGTGCCGTCCGACCATTTTGCGTCTCGCCGCAGATGGAACGTCCAGACGGTGTTATCTTGATTATGCCAACGTTCCGCCAACCGTGGCTGCACAGTGCCGTCGTCATTGATGCGCACCAGATTGTCAAAAAAATCGTTAATGATGTGTCCTTCCACATCACTCTCCACCTTGTGGGGATCGAGCGACGCCGGTTCCGAACCGTTTCCTCGCACCAGTTCCTGCTTTTCCGCCAGCGTCACACCGGCAGGAACCGTGGCCGCAAACACACTCTTCACCGGCGCCACGGCGCACATTGCCAGTAAGGAAAGCAGCAACGATGTTCTGAACGGTTTTCTAATGACAGCAGACATATAACCTCCTGTTATAATTGAACGATGAATCGCGTTTTTTGCCTCAACCACAGCATAACCAGAATGGCTGTTCGGAGACGATAACTTCATACGGAACTGATGCAGGTGGAAACCTGCGTCAGTGAGGCGGGTTACAGCATATTACGGATCACATAGTGCAGAATGCCGTCATTCTGGTAATACGTCAGTTCATTGTGCGTATCAATCCGGCAACGGGTTTTAATCACCGTTCGGTTTCCCGCGCTGTCCTTAAGCACGACATCAACCGTAGCGCCCGGCGTTAACTGCTTCAAGCCGGTGATGGATATCTGCTCATCCCCGGTCAAGCGCAAGGTTTTCCGCGTGACGCCCTGCTCGAATTCCAGCGGCAGAATGCCCATCCCAATCAGGTTCGAACGGTGGATACGCTCAAACGATTCGGCAATCACCACGCGCACGCCCAGCAAACGCGGCCCTTTCGCCGCCCAGTCACGACTGGAGCCAGAACCATATTCCTTACCAGCGAACAGCGCCAGCGGCGCCTTTTCCTGCTGATAACGCATCGCCGCATCGTAGATGGTCATCTCATTTTGCGAAGGCACATGGCGGGTATATCCACCCTCTTTACCGGGCACCATTTCGTTACGGATACGAATATTGGCGAACGTGCCACGCATCATCACTTCATGATTGCCGCGACGTGAACCATATGAATTGAATTCATTGGTCTCTACGCCGCGTTCCAGCAGGTAGCGTCCGGCCGGGCTGTCGCGCTTGATGTTCCCGGCGGGAGAGATATGGTCGGTGGTCACGGAGTCACCCAGGATGGCCAGAATGCGCGCGTCATAAATGTCTTCTATCGGTTCAGGCGTTTTGCCCATTTCAAGAAAGAAAGGCGTCTGACGGATGTAAGTTGAATCCTGCGGCCATTGATACGTCGGGTTGTCATCCACCTCGATATCTTTCCACTCCTGAGTGCCTTCGAACACGGCTGAATACTGTTTGTGAAACATCTCGGCGCTGACGTTCAATACGGCGTCGGCCACTTCCTGTGCGGAAGGCCAGATATCGCGCATGAAGACCGGGTTCCCCTGCGGATCTTCGCCCAGCGGTTCACGGGTAAGATCGATATTCATATTGCCCGCCAACGCGTAAGCCACCACCAGCGGCGGAGACGCCAGCCAGTTGGTTTTGACCAGCGGATGAATGCGCCCCTCAAAGTTGCGGTTTCCTGACAGCACCGCGCCCACCGTTAAGTCGCCTTTTTTAATCGCCATCTCAATATTATCCGGCAACGGCCCGGAATTGCCGATACAGGTGGTGCAGCCATACCCCACCAGATTAAACCCCAGCACATCAAGGTAGGGCGTCAGTCCGGCTTTGTCATAATAATCGGTTACCACGCGTGAACCGGGAGCCAGCGAGGTTTTCACCCACGGTTTGGTCTTCAGCCCGCGTTTAACGGCATTCTTCGCCAGCAACCCGGCGGTCATCAATACGCTGGGATTGGAGGTATTGGTGCAGGAGGTGATGGCCGCGATGACGACCGCGCCCTGATACAGTCGGTGCGTCTCGCCATCCAGAGCGAAGGTTTCATAGTCCGGGCGATCTTTTAAGGTATTCACGTCGAGTTCATTACTGGCGCTGAACGCTTTCGGCACGTCCGCCAGCGCCACCCGATCCTGAGGCCGCTTCGGGCCGGCCAGACTGGTTTCCACGTTTGCCAAATCCAAAGCCAATTGACTGGTAAACACTGGTTCGTCACCCGAATTGCGCCACAGCCCTTGCCGCTTGCTGTAGGCTTCCACCAGCGCGATTTGCTCATCGCTGCGGTTGGTTAATCGCATGTAGTCCAGTGTGATTTGGTCAATCGGAAAAAAGCCGCAGGTCGCGCCGTATTCCGGCGCCATATTTGCGATAGTCGCGCGATCCGCCAGCGGCAAATAATCCAGCCCATCGCCATAAAACTCGACGAATTTGCCCACCACCCCATGTTTTCGCAACATTTGCGTTACCGTCAGCACCAGATCGGTTGCGGTAATACCCTCGCGCATTTTACCGCTCAGTTTGACGCCAACCACATCAGGCACCAGCATGGAGCTTGGTTGTCCCAGCATGGCTGCCTCGGCTTCAATGCCGCCAACGCCCCAGCCCAATACGCCAAGCCCATTGATCATGGTGGTGTGGGAGTCAGTGCCGACCAGCGTATCGGGATAAACGATCACCTTGTCGCCCCGTGTCTCATACCAGACCGCCTTGGCCAGATATTCCAGATTCACCTGATGACAGATCCCCGTTCCTGGCGGCACCACCCGAAAGTGGCTGAAAGCCTTTTGCCCCCAGCGCAGAAACTGATAACGCTCATGGTTGCGCATCATTTCCAGTTGTGTGTTATCCACCATCGCCTGCTTATCGCCAAAGTGGTCAACCGTCACTGAGTGGTCAATCACCAGATCTACGGGCGACAGCGGATTGACTTTTTTCACATCGCCCCCCAGACGTTGCACCGCGGCGCGCATGGCGGCCAGATCGACCACCGCAGGTACGCCGGTGAAGTCCTGCATCAGCACCCGTGCCGGACGATAAACGATTTCCCGCTCGACATGCCCGGTTTTCAGCCAGGAAACGACGGCCTGTAGATCGGCCTGCCGGACGGTGTCGTCATCCAGATGACGCAACAAATTTTCCAGTAGAACCTTCAAGGACTTGGGCAGGTTATCCAGTGAACCCAACTGCCGGGCGGCCAAAGGTAAGCTGTAATAATGGTAGGTTTGCTGCCGAATTGTCAGAGAATCCAGACAAGTATCGCGAAAATTTACTGACATGCTTCCTCCCAAAGTAACTTGGCGAATTGTTATTCTGTATTAGCCAGTCATTTAATAACCAGCTTGAACATACGGTCTTGTTTAAAGATAACACAAACAAAACATAACGTTTTCGTAACAAAGTGAGATGAATGCAGTGATAGCCATTTACTATTGAAAAATGCTATTGCGAGCGAGCTTATAAAAATGGAAAAAAAACTTTCGTTGCTGATAAATTAAGTAAAGATAGTAACGTCCTTGACGATATATTTAACGTTAACGGTTACCTTCACCTGGATGTGTTGAGCCACCGCTTGCGTTTAGTTAATTGCTTCACAGCCTCAACCTATTATCTGTAGTAAAACAGTTTGCAGGGAAACTGTTTGTAATGTAATTGTTATGTAGTAAAACTGTTATGTAGTAAAAACACATAATATGTTTATTGAATAAACGTTTAGCCATCATCTTATCGATAAAATAATAATATCAAGGGGTTTGCATGAAACTGTTTTATAAAGCCGGAAGCAGTTCTCTCTTTACTCACATCGTGCTGCTGGAATCTAAATTAGAATTCAAACTTGAAAAGGTGGATCTGCGCGCCAAAAAAACCGAACATGGCGTAGATTTTTTACAAATCAACCCGAAAGGACTCGTACCGGCCCTACAACTTGATGATGGCACCGTACTGACCGAAGGCGTCGCTATCGCCCAATATGTGGCGGATCTGGTTCCGCACTGTAACCTGATTGCTCCAGTGGGCAGCGTGGCTCGCTATCACACCATTGAATGGCTGAACTACATCGCGACCGAACTGCACAAAAGCTTCATCCCGATCTTCCGTCCCAGCACCCCGGAAACCTACAAAGAGCTATTAGTGGAATACTTACAGGTAAAATTCCGCTATATCAATCTGGTATTGAGCGAGCAGAATTATCTGGTTGCCAACCGCTTTAGTGTTGCGGATGCCTATTTGTTTACCGTGATGCGCTGGGCGCAGACATTAAAACTGGATATGTTCCGCTATCCCGCGCTGGCGGCCTATCTCGACCATATCGCCGAACGTACGTCAGTGACGATGGCGCTCAAAGTTGAACGCCTGAAAGGATAAAAACGTCGCCCCGTGTATGTCGCCGCCTTAAACGGGGCTTGTTCAGCTTTACAGGCGTTCCGCCTGGAAATGATGACGGGGATTGGCGATGCCGTCCTGGGCCGCCACCAGTTGCAACTCGTATTCATTCATTTCTTTCGTCATCAGCATCACTTCATAGACCGCCGCCGTGGTATGTTCCAACGCTTTGTCCAGCGCCACGCCTTTCAGTAAATTCACCAGCAATAATCCGCTGGTCAGGTCACCCACGCCTACCGGCTGACGATCAAACGCCACCAGAGGACGACTGATATGCCAGGCATCATCCAGCGTCACCAACAACATTTCAAAACTATCAGCACGATACGCAGCGCGGCTCAGGTGTTTCACCAGCACGATTTTTGGCCCTTGCAGACAGAGTGTCCGCGCCGTTTCAACCGCTTGCGCCACGTTATGCACGCGATTACCGCTGAGCAGTTCCAATTCAGGCAGATTCGGGGCAATCATATCGGCGGCCTGTAATGACTGACGGCAGTGAAATTCCGCCACCCCCGGCGCAACAATGCACCCTTTTTCGGGCGTTCCCATTACCGGATCACAAAAATAGATCGCCTCTGGATTGGCCGCCTTTACCTGACGCACAATACCTAAAATATGCTCGCCCTGTTCTGCTGAACCAATATAACCGCTCAGCACCGCGTCACAATCTTTCAGACGGTCGATATCCGCCATCCCCTGCGCAATTTCCGTCAAATGGCTGGCGGGCATCACGCAACCGGTCCAACGCCCATATTGCGTATGGTTGGAAAATTGCACTGTATTCAGCGGCCAAACGTTTGCGCCCATCCGACGCATCGGAAACTCGGCGGCGCTATTCCCCGCATGACCAAAAACAACGTGTGATTGAATGGAAAGTATGTTTTTCATTAGGAACGACTCAAATCCTTGCCTGCGTCACGGCCGTTAATAACCGTCGGACAAAATCAAGGGAGCCGATGCTCCCTTATTGGTTTTTCTTATGCTTTCCAGCAGATCAGACAGTAGTGTTTTTTGCCTCGACGCAGCAACGTATAGCGTTCAAACAGACGATCGGATTCACTGAAGGTATATTCAGGGTTAGCCTGTTTTTCACCGTTAATCGTCACCGCGTTGGAGGAAATCATGGTACGCGCCTGACCGCGCGACGGCACCAGCGCCGCGCTGACCAACGCCTGCTGCAAATCAGCATCGCGCGCCAGTTCAATTATCGGCATGCCATCCTGCGCCAACTGCGCGAAATCATCCTGCGTCATATCCTGCAATGAGCCGGAGAACAAGCTCTGGGTGATACGGCGCGCGGCGGACAAGCCGGCCTCACCATGAACCATCCGGGTTACCTCTTCGGCCAGCACATACTGCGCGCGCGGTGCTTTGCCGCTGTTCTTATCTTCTTCTTCCAGCACGTTGATCGCTTCCAGACTCATAAACGTGAAGAATTTCAGGAAACGGTAAACATCCGCGTCCGCGGTGTTAATCCAGAATTGATAGAATTTGTAAGGGCTGGTTTTGCTGGCATCCAACCAGATCGCGCCGCCTTCCGTTTTACCGAATTTGGTGCCGTCTGACTTGGTGATCAACGGGACGGTCATGCCGTAGACCTGTTTCTGATTCATCCGGCGAGTCAAATCAATACCCGACGTAATATTGCCCCACTGGTCGGAACCGCCAATTTGCAGTTCAACCTGATATTGCTTATTCAGGCAGGCGAAATCATAGCCCTGAAGCAGGTTGTAAGAGAACTCGGTAAACGAGATCCCCACATCGTCACGGTTCAGACGCTGTTTGACGGCTTCTTTATTAATCATCTGGTTAACGGAGAAATGCTTGCCGATATCGCGCAGGAAATCGAGCACATTCATGCTACCGAACCAGTCATAGTTGTTAGCGGCAACCGCACTGTTTTCACCGCAGTCAAAATCCAGGAACGGCGATACCTGACGGCGGATTTTCTCAACCCATTCACTCACGGTATCCACCGTATTCAGTTTCCGCTCCGTCGCTTTGAAACTTGGGTCGCCAATTAAGCCCGTCGCCCCGCCGACCACCGCTACAGGTTTATGTCCCGCCAACTGGAAGCGCTTCAGGCAAAGCAGTGGCACCAGATGCCCCAAATGCAAGCTGTCAGCGGTAGGATCGAAGCCGCAATACAGTGCAACCGGCCCTTGTGCCAGTCGCGCCGCCAACGCTTCCTCATCCGTCACCTGGGCAATCAGGCCCCGCTCTTGCAGTTGTTTAATCAGGTTACTACTCGCCATCGATAACTCCATTTTTGTGCAAAAAATATAGTGTGATATGCAAGGCATGACGCCTGCTCGTCAGCCGCCACGCACCTTACTTTGGTTATCATCATCCCGTTCAAATTCTGGGCTGAAACATCAGGTTAATCGCCCATTCCGGCAAAAAAATACTCAGCTGGCGCGAAGCCCCATAGGATAAAGCGCTCACGACAGGAGCGCCAGAGTTTAACGAGGATATTTAACGATCAGGGCGCTAAACGATCAACTTGCCAGCCCTCACCCTGCCGCTGGTAGAAAAACCGGTCATGCAGACGATGTTCGCCACCCTGCCAGAACTCCATTGAATCGATGGTAACGCGGAAACCGCCCCAGAAACTAGGGAGCGGCACCTCGCCGTTTTTAAATTTCTGTTTCAGTTCAAGGAATTTGCTTTCCAGCACGCCACGTGTCGAAATCCGGCTGGACTGTTTGGAAACCCAGGCGCCAATCTGACTGTCCTTGGGGCGACTGTGGAAATACTTGAGCACGTCCAGCGGCGGTAATTTTTCGGCGCGGCCCAACACCATCACCTGGCGCTCTAGCATATGCCAGGGAAAAAGCAGACTGATTCGAGAATTGTTCGCAAGATGAAGCGCTTTACGGCTGCCTAGATTGGTGTAAAACACCATGCCTTTTTCATCGTAATGCTTTAATAACACGATACGCTGGTAGGGTTGTCCCTGTTCGTCAACCGTCGCCACCGACATGGCCGTTGGATCAGCCAGTCTTGCGTCGCAAGCCTGTCTCAGCCAGCGCTCAAACAAGTCCAGTGGGTTATCGGTCAGATCGCTGCGACGCAAGCCTCCGCGCGTGTATTCACGGCGCAGGTCGGCAATATCGGCGTCCTGAACCAGCGGTGTTTTCCCGGAAGATGTGCTTTGCTGTGTCATAATATCCTGCTGTGGCGATATCGGATTCAGAAATGAGTAGTGACTCTCATTTTGCGCCCACCCCCCGGAAATCTCAATCAGCAGCGTGCTTACCCCATGACGTCGCGTCCCGATTAAGGAGCGATTAATTCAAAGTACGATTAATTCAAAGTACAGTCATCAACGATGACGCGTTCTCCCCGTTGTACAAAAGCCTGATTGCCTTTGCTCCAGAAGGTGTATGTGCCGTCGCTGTATTTTGCTCCCGAAGCGGATACCACCTGAGGTAATACATGACGCTCGCCATCCAGCAGGAAACTCGCCTGCGACGACGTCTCTGCGGGCAGCATCGTGACCGTCAACGGCATCGTGCCACACTGATAATGCAGCGTTTCCACCGTCGGTTTCGCGGCGAAGTAACTGCATCCGCTTAACAGAACCAGCGCCATCCCGGTCAGCACTCGTTTCATGACTAATCTCCTGTTGTTTTTGGCGTCCGAAAAATGCATACCACGCGGTAACATCTCATTTTTAAGGCATCAGTTTAACAATAGGCGATCGCCATAGATCTCAGCAAAATCCGATTAATCCCTTATGATCGGATAAATGGCGCCAAGCAGCGTTTCCTGACTCGCTCCGGTTACCGAAGGCAGATTACCCGGCAACCCGGATAAGGTCCGTGAAGCGAGCCAGGCAAAAGCCAGCGCTTCCATATCATCACCGCTCACGCCGAATTCATCGGTGGTGCCGACTTCAATTCCCGGCAACAGCGCAGAAAGCCGATAGAGGATCTGCGGGTTTCTGGCGCCTCCGCCGCACACCAACAGGCGCTCGCAACCTCCGGTCAACAGTACCTGATCAGCGATACTCACGGCAGTCAACTCCGTCAGCGTGGCCTGCACATCCTGCGGTGCAATTGGTGGTAGCCCCGCCAGTTTTCTCTCCAGCCACCCCATATTAAAGTACTCACGGCCAGTGCTTTTCGGCGCTGGTTGAGAAAAATAGGGATCGGCCAGCAACCGTTGCAATAGCAATGGGTTAACCCGTCCCGACTGGGCCCACTGCGCGTCTTTATCATAAGATCTGGCGCAATGACGCCAGATCCAAGCATCCAGCAGCATATTCCCCGGTCCGGTGTCATAACCGCGAACCGCCGCGCCCGGCACCAATAACGATATATTCGCAATACCGCCGATATTGAGCACGATGCGGCGCTCGATGGGGTGCGATAACAGCGCGTGATGAAAGGCAGGCACCAGTGGCGCACCCTGCCCGCCATAGGCCAAATCGCGGCGACGAAAATCTCCCACGGTGGTAATTCCGGTCATCGCGGCGATGCGATTGTTATCGCCTATCTGTAAGGTGCAAGGCGCATCGCCATTCGGCTCATGCCAGACGGTCTGCCCATGGCAACCAATGGCGGTCACATCCTGTGGATTCAGCCCGGTTTCCCGGAGCAACGCTTGCACGGCATCGGCGAACAGCAATCCTAGACGAGTATCCAACTGCCCCAGCGCAGCGAGGGTTACCCTTTGCCCCTGACACATATCCAGCACCGCTTTTTTGATCCCCTGAGGTATCGGGTGGCAATAACTGGCCTGCTGCGCGACAGTATGTTCATCAATAGCCGCCAATACGACGTCGACGCCATCAAGACTGGTACCGGACATTACACCAATGTATCTGCCTGATCTCATTTCATAACCTTTTTTCCCACAGGATAAGAAGAAGGATGATTACCACAAACAAAAGCCGATGCCATAAATTTCGCGCTCGGTTTATCATCGGTTTACGCACACTATCATAGTCTGCAAAAAAGCGTAAAAAGAGTGGAATGGGGCGTTAAGCCATACCATAATTTACAGGTATAACATTCGTCGGCCAAGGCGCTGCCTTCCCGACATATTTGCCATTACAGGAGTCTTTATTATGATGAAGCGTTTGCTTGTGGTTACGCTGGCTGGTGTCACACTGGCCGGCTGCGCCAATACCAGTACGCTTTCGGGAGATGTCTATAGCGCCTCCGAAGCCAAACAGGTGCAGACTGTCACTTACGGTACTATTGTCTCAACCCGTCCGGTACAAATTCAGGCAGGTGAAGATTCCAATGTCATCGGCGCGCTTGGCGGCGCGGTTCTGGGTGGTTTTCTGGGTAATACCATTGGCGGAGGTTCTGGCCGTAGTCTGGCGACCGCGGCAGGCGCAGTGGCAGGCGGCGTAGCAGGTCAAAGCGCGACCGGCGCCATGAACCGTACTCAAGGTATTGAACTGGAAATTCGCAGAGATGACGGCAACACCATCATGGTCGTTCAGAAACAAGGCGACACGAAATTCAGCGTAGGTCAGCGCGTTGCTATGGCCAGCAATGGCCGCAACATTACCGTGTCCCCGCGCTAATATATAACGGCAATCACCACGTTAAGTGGCGATTGCCGTCAATTATCAAGTCCCGTAAAAACAATTAATAATAATCTTGATGATTATTGCGGGATTTATATTTTGCGGCTAATGGCAAATCTATTGAACCTGGCTCTCATGCATAGCCAATATGTTCTTTTCCAGTCGCGCAATCAGCAAGGCCAATTCATCGACCTGTTCAGGCGTGATGCCAAATAACACTTCATTACGAGTATGACTAATTACTTCATTGACGGCCTGAATAATCGGCTCGGCGGCTTCGGTCAGCATGATGCGCTTAGCGCGGCGATCGTGTGGGCAAACATGTCTGGTAATCAATCCCTTATCTTCCAGTTGATCTAATGTCCTGACTAATGACGGCTGTTCTATCCCTATCGCTTTAGCCAGTTGAATCTGCGACTGACCAGGCGGCAGGTGATATATATTATGTAGCGTCACCCAATGCGTTTGTGTTAATTCCAGCGGTTTTAGTCGATGATCTACTAGAGCACGCCAAACGCGCACCAGACGAGCTAAATCAGATCCTAATGGCAATTCCATCACCTCTCCTTATAATTAGCGAACTAAGTTATATCCCTGGATTGCAATCAACTCTGATTTATAACAATGGAAAACAGCTTTTATTATAGTGAAAACAATTCTACCAAATAAAAGTCTTATAAAAATGATCTCAGACTTATATTATTATCTGAACATTGGCCAGCGTTTAAGTTCAGAATAAAGATGGCTGCTGTGGTTCTACTGGCGGCGACGCCGTTTTTTCTGTACGTTGCAGACGTTTCATTCTCTGTCGGCAAAGACGCAATACCTCCTGTTTTTGCGTATCACTCATTTGCCCCCAACTAAAACGCTCGTTGCGACTGCGCAAACAACCGCGGCAATATCCACGTTCATCGGACTGGCAAACACCACGACAAGGGTTGGGGACAACAAACAGTTCAAGTTGCTCTGGCACTGAACCTCCCTCCACAACACTATTTATTGAAGCGTTGTTCTCTCCGGCTGGCAAGCCTTAGCTATCAGTAACCATAAAAAAAATCAGGTAGACGTTGTTATATTTGACGATTTTTTTTCACGCCGATAGGTTCTGAACGCTTTTTTCCCGGCATTCTCCCCTGTTTTTAAACGCATATCGTCACTCATGACAACCACCGACGCCCTCGCCCGACGCCACACTACCCGAATATCTCACGTTCGACCAGCGCAATGAAGTCCTAATTGTCCTATATTCGTTCTCATTTATCTATCCGGCTAATGGCTTGGACTCAACATACGCGCAACGCTATACTTCTTTTTTACCGACTTTTTTCACCCGCCATGTTGCGGTCAACCACAGTAGCCAATCGAGGAAAATATGCGCTTACTTCATACCATGCTGCGTGTTGGCGATCTACAACGCTCTGTCGATTTTTACACCAAGGTTTTGGGCATGCGCCTGCTGCGCACCAGCAAAAACGCCGAATACAAATACACGCTGGCTTTTGTCGGTTATACCGATGAAAGCGAAGGCGCTGTCATTGAATTAACGTATAACTGGGGCGTCGATCACTACGATATGGGGAATGCCTTCGGCCATGTTGCATTGGGTGTCGATGATGTCGCCGCCACGTGCGAGCGCATCCGTCAGGCTGGCGGCAATGTTACCCGCGACGCTGGTCCGGTAAAAGGCGGCACTACGATTATTGCCTTCGTTGAAGATCCCGATGGTTATAAAATCGAACTGATTGAGAATTCACACCTTGGTCAGGGCCTTGGCAGCTAAATAGCTGTTCCAAATAGTAGATCACTTTGAGGGAACTCAGTCCGGTTTGAGCGATCTGATCAATCGCTAAAAATCACAAATCACCAACCGGACTGAGCGATGCCGATCATAGCACCAATACCCCGTACCGAACGACGTCGGATGCAGAAAACCATCCATAAAA
>NZ_QNRY01000052.1 GCF_003315515.1 Brenneria salicis ATCC 15712 = DSM 30166
TATCGTGGGATATTACAGCACGATCAGACCACACGACTATAACGGTGGATTACCCCCAAACGAATCGGAAAATCGATTCTGGAAAAACTCTAAACCCGTGGCCAGTTTTAGTTGACCACTACATTCAGGCCGCGAATAAAGGTGGTATACAGACCGTCCTGCGTATCAAGCGCTGGCGGGAAATCCGTATCGATGGGGCGAACGACGACAATACCCGCATCCAAATCCGTATGCTCATTCAACAAATCCAACTGCCAGTCAATGAAAGCGCGCAGAAAATTACCTTCACCAAACTGAATGACTCGATCCGGGTGCTGACGGCCGGGGAAATTGTGACGATTCAACGTTTGCATTAGCAGATTACCTCAGGACGAAAGCGCACATTGCAGGCACGGCTGGCTGATTCCGCATCACCGTTATCTCTGCGCAAAATTCACCAACACGACAAGCCCGAACGAGGCTCGCCGACGGCATTACAGTTCAATGGCAAAATAATTTTTGGCGTTATCAAAACAGATGTTTTTCACCATTTCGCCCAGCAACGGCAGATCGGCAGGCGCTTCGCCGTCCACCACCCAACGGCCAATCATCTGGCACAGGATGCGGCGGAAATATTCATGACGGGTGTAGGAGAGAAAACTACGGCTGTCAGTAAGCATCCCGACAAAGCGGCTCAGCAGACCAAGTTGCGCAAGTTGCATCATCTGACGCTGCATGCCGTCTTTCTGATCGTTGAACCACCAACCGGAACCGAACTGCAGCTTGCCCGGCATACCTTCGCCCTGGAAGTTGCCGATCATGGTGGCGAGAACTTCGTTATCACGCGGATTCAGACAGTAGAGAATGGTTTTCGGCAGCAGATTATCTTCATTCTGCTTGCTGAGCTGACGGGCAAGTTCCTGAGCCAGCGGACGATCATCGATGGAATCAAAACCGACATCCGGCCCCAGCAGCTTGAACTGGCGCAAGTTGTTGTTGCGCAACGCACCGATATGATACTGCTGAACCCAACCGCGACGCGCATATTCCGCGCCCAGCCACACCAGAACCGCCGTTTTGAACTGCGCCGTTTCATATTCACTCAGCATTTCCCCGGCCAGACGTCGAGCCAGAATACGATCCAGCGCGGCGTCGTCCGCTTCGGCGAAAAGCACCACATCCAGCGCGTGATCGGAGACTTTGCAGCCGTGAGACGCAAAGTGATCCAGACGTTTGCTTAACGCGGCTTGCAGATCGTTGAAACGGCGAATATCGGTGTCGGACGCCTCGCCCAGCTTCGTCATGTAATCGCTGAACGCGGGCTGTTCAATGTTGAACGCCTTATCCGGGCGCCAACTCGGTAACACTTTGATGTTGAAATAACTATCCTGCGCGATGGCGTGGTGGTGATGCAGATCGTCAATCGGATCATCCGTCGTTCCCGCCATTTTCACGTTCATCTGCCGCATGATGCCGCGCGCGGTGAAGTCATCGTCTTCCAGCAGCGCATTACAGCGCTCCCAAACCGTTTTTGCCGTTGATGGCGACAGCAGCGTGCCGGTGATCCCGAACGGACGGCGCAGTTCCAGATGAGTCCAGTGATATAGTGCATTACCGAGGGTATGAGGAACGGTTTCCGCCCACGCTGCAAATTTTTCCCAGTCGCTGGCATCCCCGGTACACAAGTGTTCAGGCACGCCATTGGTACGCATGGCGCGCCACTTGTAGTGATCGCCTTTCAACCAGATGTCATACAGATTTTTAAAGCGGTAATTTTCCGCGATCTGTTCTGGCGGTAAATGGCAATGGTAGTCAAATATCGGCTGATCAACAGCATATTCATAATACAACCGGCGGGCAAATTCGCTGTCTAACAAAAAGTCTTCACTCAGAAACGGGGACATGTTTTTCTTCCTCACCGCGCTTTTATGTATCATATTGGTATGACTGCATAAAGATATCATACCAATTATGATTGATATCTCCTGCCATTAGTGAGGTCACGATCGCAAAATCTTACCGACGGAAGGAGAAACATCAGAACGCGCGGCCAATCCACTGGTCATTTAAGTGACAGCAGCGTGGGTTGCGGTTAATATCATGTGGTATAACAAATCATTTTCAGAGATTAACAAGACAGCGCTTCAGGCTCTGTGTTGCTCAGTATCGCCATCTCTAACAGCAGGTATCATGGAACTCACTGAACCCCGGCGTCTTTATCGACAATTAGCCGCAGAATTAACGCAGCGGATAGAAAGCGGTGTTTATCCGGTTGGCGAAAAATTACCGGCAGAACGCTATATTTCGGAAGAAATGAATGTCAGCCGTACCGTGGTGCGGGAAGCCATTATCATGCTGGAAGTCGAAGGATATGTTGAAGTCCGCAAGGGATCGGGTATTCATGTCATCGCCAACCAGCAGAAAAATCGCTTAACCCCCCGTGGCGATGCGGAGTTTATCACCGCCGGCCCGTTTGAACTGCTTCAGGCCCGTCAGCTTATCGAAAGCAATATCGCCGAGTTTGCGGCAACCCAGGTCACCCGGCAGGATATTGTCCAGTTGATGGAAATCCAGGAGCACGCCCGGCAGGAAGATCGCTTTCGTGATTCGCAGTGGGATCTGAAATTCCATGTGCAGGTTGCTCTCACCACACAAAACTCGGCCCTGGCGACCATGGTTGAAAAAATGTGGAGTCAGCGTATCCATAATCCGTACTGGCGCAAACTGCATGAACATATTGATGATAAGTCGATCGAAAGCTGGTGCGACGAGCATGATCAGATCCTCAAAGCGCTAATGCGCAAAGATCCCCACGCCGCCAAGCTCGCCATGTGGCAACATCTGGAAAATACCAAGCAAATGTTGTTTCGGGCCACTACGGATGACTTTGAATTCAATGTAGATCGTTATATGTTTGCCGAAAATCCGGTAGTTCATCTGGATCAGATGAGTAACAATAAATTCTAATATTTTCCCCGTCATCGCCCCTGGAGTGATAGGCGGGGCAATAAGTCAAAAAGCGTCGATTTCTGTCAGTGAGTGTAAAATAAGGCGGAAACCCCAATATTCAGCCCGCAAACCGCCTAAAATCCATTTGGTTGCTGTGATATTTTTCTGTCTCAGTCACACCGATTTTGTTACAATTAGAGTGTTTTTCTTACGCTTAATGCGTCGCTTCGCAGGTAAAACCCGTTAATAGCGGACAATTCGCAAGTGAGTGGCTTTTACCCACGATTCAGGTAATGCGAAGATAGCGGAGAATCAGCCTCGGATAGGCTTACCCTCAGTTGGATGGCGTATATTATCTAATAATTATAATAACGTGTTGGAATGTACTATCAGGTGAACCGTACCATCCTTAGCATGAACGGGCGCTTTTTATAGAACCGGATTGAATGAAATACAGTAGTATTAGGATACCGGATGGATATTATTAAAGAATTGTTGAACGCACTCTGGCATCAGGATTTCGATATCTTAGCCGATCCCAAACTGGTCTGGACCATTTACATACTGCTATTTTTAATATTGTTTTTAGAAAATGGCCTCTTGCCCGCCGCTTTCTTGCCCGGCGATAGCATGCTTATTCTGGTGGGTGTGTTGGTCGCTAAAGGCACCATGAATTTCCCCTTTACTATCATATTGTTGACCACCGCCGCCAGTCTGGGGTGCTGGGTAAGCTATATTCAAGGCAAGTGGCTGGGGAATACCCGAATAGTACAAAGCTGGTTATCGCACTTACCGGCACACTACCATCAGCGCGCGCATCAGCTTTTCCACCGCCACGGCCTCTCTGCCCTGCTGGTCGGGCGCTTTCTGGCATTTGTGCGTACTCTGCTGCCCACCATCGCCGGCCTGTCTGGTCTGGACAATGCGCGTTTTCAGTTCTTTAATTGGATGAGCGCGTTGCTTTGGGTGCTGATTCTGGTTTCAATGGGTTTTGCATTGGGGAAAACCCCCGTTTTTCTGAAATACGAAGATGAATTAATGTTTTTCCTAATGATGCTGCCGCTAGTCTTGCTGTTTATCGGCCTCTTTGGTTCATTATTTGTCCTTTGGCGTAAAAAACGAACCATTAATGCAGAAAAAGGAAATTAACCGTGTCGCTCCGCTGGCTATACCCTAAAAAAACGCAGGCGCGTTTTTCAACGTCACATAGTGACGGCCCGCAGGCTAAGGATAGCCGCCATAAAAAAATATGGCGGCTGTTGTTATTGATCGCGCTGCCGATCCTGGTGATCAGTCAATCGCCGCACCGTTATCAGAACGATGCGATGCTGCACATCAAGCCGCGTTATCAGGGCGCCGCCCTGCCAGACGGATTTTATATTTATCAACAACTCAATGAACGCGGCATTGCAATAAAAAGCATTACCCCCGCCCAGGATAGCCTGGTTGTCCGTCTGGCCTCACCTGAGCAGAGCGTCGCTGCCAGAGACATATTGCGCCTGTCACTGCCCAAAGCAAATATCACCACCCAGCAAACCGTGACGGCCACCCCCTTCTGGCAGCAAAAACTCACACAGAAACAATCCAAATTAGGGTGACGATGTGAAAATGCAGGGACTATCCATCGCCTTATTCATTAACGACCAATTTATGACCAGACATAAATCATTAAAACTTACAGCACGTTATCAGAAATATCCTCACCACGTTTTACAGGCATAAATCGAAACTTCAGCTATAGTTAAAACTCTGGTTTACAACATTAAGGGTTATTTAATATGGCTAAAGACCAAAATTCTGAGCATTTGCGCGCTGAATTAAAATCGCTGGCGGACACGCTCGAAGAAGTATTAAGTTCCTCAAGTGATAAATCCAAAGCAGAATTGGATAAACTGCGTAGCAAAGCAGAAGCGGCCCTGAAAGAAACCCGTTCACGCTTGAGTGATACTGGCGAGCGTATTGCCAGCCAGACCCGAGAAGCGATGGGATGCGCGGATGATTACGTCCGTGAAAACCCTTGGACAGGTGTTGGTATCGGTGCAGCCATTGGCGTTGTACTCGGTGTTCTGCTCTCCCGTCGTTAATTAACCTGACATTATGACTGATAAACAACGACAAGGCCCCGCAAGCGGGGCCATCGCCTTTGCCCAGCGTATTATTTCCATCCTTGTCAGCATGGTGGAAACGCGAGTCCGCCTGGCCGTCATTGAATTGGAAGAAGAAAAAACCAATCTGATTCAATTACTGATAATGGTGGGTCTGACGCTGCTGTTCGCCACCTTTGGTTTAATGACGCTGATTGCGTCGATTGTATTGGGTATTGAGCCCCAATATCGACTGTTTGCACTGGGATGCATCACCGCTACCCTACTTGGGCTGGCGTTGATTATCGGCATCTGGGTATTGGTGAAAGTACGCAAATCCACGCTGCTCAAAGCCACCCGTAAAGAGTTGGAAACCGACCGTGCGTTGCTGGAGGACAAATTGAAATGAGTCAGCAGCAGCGCGACAGAAAAAAAGCACAACTGCTACGCACCATACAGCAACAACGGTTGGATCTTTGCGCAGGAAAAAATGCCTGGCTGGATTCAACCGCGAAATACGATCGCTACTGGCACGGTCTGGTGCAGTGGCGCAGATATTGGATTGTCGGCTCCGGTCTCATCGCGCTTTATAACGTGCGTCACCCAAGCCGCTTGTTGCGCTGGGGCAAACGAGCAATAGGGCTTTGGGGCACCGTGAGGCTAATCCGTAAAACCCTCTTTCTGCGCTGAGCGATTGACTCTTCCTTCGAACCATTCGTACACGCCTGGACATAACGGCCTGTTTGTGTCCTTCAAGGGGATAAAACTTTCGCTATTTCAATGGCGCTACGGTTCTGTGCGACGATAACTATCCCTTTTAGTAGAACATCAATTTTTCTGAAATAAACCAACAATTATACTCGCTGGCACCGTATACAAGGTCGCTATAGTATCTGCCCATAAATTGATGACCGGCCCGCTGACAAGATGAGCCAATCACCAAAACACAATGGGCAAGTAAATTTTATAAAAAAATTGATTGGAGAATATGATGAAAAATTTAGAAAGTACCGCACTGCTGATCGCGCGCATTTTAATGCCACTTCTGTTTATTACCGCAGGTTACGGCAAATTAGGCGACGCCTATGCAGGCACCCAACAGTATATGCAGGCTATGGGGGTGCCAACCTTCCTGCTGCCGCTGACCATTCTGTTGGAACTGGGTGGTGGTCTGGCTATTCTGTTCGGTTTGCTGACTCGAACCGTTGCACTGTTCACCGCGGGCTTTACCATACTGACCGCACTGATTTTCCACACCAACTTTGCTGATGGCGTGAATCAGTTGATGTTCCTGAAAAATCTGACCATCGCAGGCGGCTACATTCTGCTGGCGGTAACCGGGCCGGGCGCATACAGCATCGACCGTGTACTGAATAAAAAGTGGTAAGCGCCAGCCTGTTTTGGCTGTACTACACTTAATATCCACATAAACGACGACAAACGCATAATTTGTCGTCGTTTTGCCATTATTCGATTCGTGGGAGGATTTATGGGGCAACTGGTTGACGGCGTATGGCACGATACCTGGTACGAAACAAAATCTACCGGCGGACATTTCAAGCGTTCAGAATCACATTTTCGCAACTGGATTACCGCAGACGGTCAACCGGGCATCAGCGGCAATGGCAATTTTCAGGCGGCACCAGGCCGCTATCATCTTTATGTTTCGCTTGCCTGCCCGTGGGCGCATCGCACCTTATTGATGCGTCAGTTGAAAGGACTGGAAAAACATATTCCAGTTTCCGTGGTTCATCCCCTGATGCTGGATCATGGCTGGACCTTTGATGTCGGTTTTCCAGATGCAACGGGGGATTCACTGTATCAGCACGAGTTCCTCTATCAACTCTATCTCCATGCAAAGCCTGATTACAGTGGCCGGGTCACGGTGCCGGTACTGTGGGACACAGAACAACATACCATCGTCAGCAACGAATCCGCCGATATCATCCGTATGTTTAACAGTGCGTTCAATCAGGTTGGCGCCAAACCGGGCGATTATTATCCGGCTGCGTTGCGTCAGCAGATTAATGAACTTAACGGCTGGATCTATGACAAGGTGAACAATGGCGTCTATAAAGCCGATTTCGCCACCAGCCAATCCGCTTATGATGAAGCCGCCACGCAAGTGTTCGTCGCGCTATCGCAACTGGAATCCATCCTTGCGCGACAGCGTTACCTGACCGGCGCTCAGTTAACTGAAGCGGACTTACGGCTGTGGACCACGCTGCTTCGTTTTGATCCGGTTTATCACACCCATTTTAAGTGCGATAAATACCGCTTAAGTGATTACCCGAATCTGTTTGCTTTCTTGCGTGATATCTACCAGATGCCGGGCATCGCCGATACGGTGAATATGGCGCATATCCGTCACCATTATTTCCGCAGCCACGGCACCATCAATCCACATGGGGTGATTTCGCTAGGCCCGGAACAAGACCTGAATAGACCTCACGGGCGTGATAAACAGTTTGCGAATTAACGCCCCGCCCCGGCCTCCCCTTTTCCGGGGCAGGCCGCTTTCATGACAAAGCGCCTAACTGGTCAGCCGTTGACCGCGCCTCACGCCTGATTGAGCAATTTTGGAATTTCCCGCAAGCACCAGGATTTCGCTTCACCCATGCTATCACGCCGCCAGGCCATGATAATCTGGCTATCCATTGAGTATTCGGGGCTGACGACGCGTAACCGGCCTTCGGCAATATCCTGAGCGACCATCGGATAAGGCATGGTCGCCACCCCCAGCCCTGCCAGCAGAGCACGGCGCTTATCATCCAGCGTGCTTACCGTCAGACGCTGTTGTTTATCCAACAACTGTACGGTTAACACCGGACGTTCACGCGCGGTATCGGCAACGGCAATCCCCCGGTATTTTACCCTGGTGACATCTGACAGCGGCTCCGGCTCCTGATGGATAGGATGATCCGGGCTGGCGACATAGACATTCTTCATCGTATAAAGCTTGCGCGTATTGATTTCGGAAGACGCACGGAAATGCATATCCGGCGCGATCACAATATCCGCCCGCCCTTGTTCCAGACGCTCCCACGCGCCTGCCAGCACTTCAGTCAGCAGAGAAACCTGCGTGTTGGCTTTCAGGGACAACTTGTCAAGCAACGGGAAAAGCCGCTGAGAGGGGATCAATGCTTCCATCACAATCGTCAGGTGAGTTTCCCAACCGCGGGCCAATGCTTCCGCATCCGTCGTGAGCTTATCCGCCGCTTCCAGCAGGATACGCCCGCGCTCCAGCAACATACGTCCCACGTTGGTGAATTTGGTACGGTGTCCAGAACGATCAAATAGCGCCACGTCCAGTTCATCTTCCAGCTTTTGCATGGTGTAACTCAGGGCGGAAGGCACCCGCCCTAACTCATCCGCAGCGGCGGCAAAACTTCCCCGACGATCAATCGCGTCCATCACTCTTAAGGATTCCAGCGTCAATGCTCGTTCTTTAGACATTTTCGTACTCATTCAGGAATTTTGAATATACCCACCAGATTAACTAGCTAACAATCCAGCGTCCACACAATTACTATCTGTTTAAGAAATAAATCTTCAAGGCAATTACCATGATCATAAAAAGAACAGCAGAACAATGCGGTCAAGCTGACTATGGCTGGTTGCAAGCACGTTACACCTTCTCCTTCGGCCACTACTTCGATCCTCAGTTACTGGGTTATGCCTCACTGCGGGTGTTAAATCAGGAAGTACTGGCGCCTGGCTCTTCATTCCAGCCGCGCACTTACCCACGCGTGGATATTTTAAATATTATTCTCCAGGGAGAAGCGGAATACCGTGACAGCAACGGTCACCACATCCACGCTAAAGAAGGTGAAGTTTTACTGCTCGCGACTCAGCCGAATGTCAGTTACAGCGAATACAACACCAGCAATTGTAAACCGTTGACACGTTTGCAATTGTGGCTGGATGCCTGCCCTACGCGCGAAAACAGCTCGTTACAACGTCTGTCGCTGAACAAAAACGGCCACAGTTTATTAGCCTCACCGGAAGGTGATCAAGGCAGTCTGCAACTCCGTCAACAAGTGTGGATCCATCATCTGGAATTGCAAGAAAATGAGCAACACACCATTACGCTGCAAGGAAATCAGGCTTATCTTCAGCTAATCAACGGCGCCTTGAACATCCATGAGAAGTCAGCGCTTCAGACGCTGCACTGTGGCGATGGCGCGTTTATCCAGCATGAAACGGCGTTGACTGTGCAAGCTGGAACATCATTACGCGCCCTGTTAATCGATCTGGTCGCCTGAGACGCTCGGCCACGTCATGAGCCAGCGCCCGCTGGTTCGGCGTTTTTCTCTGGCCGTGATAAGATATTTGCCTGGTTCCTCTCTCCGTCAAGGTGATATGGCAATGGATTCAACCTCACAGGACAAACTACTTGCCCAGGCTGAACAGATTTGTCAGCAGCGCGGCGTTCGTCTGACGCCACAGCGACTGGAGGTGTTACGCCTGATGGCGCAACAGTCTGGCGCCATCAGTGCCTATGATCTGCTCGATCTCTTACGGATATCAGAACCGCAAGCTAAGCCGCCAACCGTTTATCGCGCGCTCGATTTTCTACTGGAACAAGGGTTTATCCATCGAATCGAGTCAAACAACAGCTATGTTCTGTGTCACCATATTGAGGATCATAGCCATACCTCCGCGCTGTTTATTTGCGATCGCTGCGGTCAGGTTACCGAGCGTCAGACGGAAGGGGTGGAGGAAACACTACGTGATTCAGCGCATCAGGCGGGCTTTACCCTGCGCCATAGCGTGATTGAAGCGCATGGATTGTGCAAAGACTGTCAGGAAGTGGCGGCATGTCCGCAAACGGAACATTGCGATCACGACCACAGCATACCGATCAAAAATCGCTAGCTCTCACGACAGTTCGTGAGAGCTAGTTTTTCCTCGATAGGGGTCAACGCAATAAGAACTTACAGCTTCTACCAGAAGTATTTTTGACGACTTTCCCAGTCTTTCACTTCTTTTTCGGCGGCTTCCTGCTCGTAACCATAACGCTCCTGGATCTTGCCAACCAGTTGGTCACGTTTGCCTTCAATAACCGTCAGGTCATCATCGGTCAGTTTGCCCCACTGCTCTTTCGCTTTACCTTTAAACTGTTTCCAGTTACCGCTGGCTTGGTCTTTATTCATAATAATCTCCATAGCTTAGGTCAGATAGCATAAAAATAGCGATTTATGCTCATTATCAGTTTCAGATAAATCATGTCGGTATCAGTAAGCGCCGCCGCAACAACGTCTTATCTTGCCCTGCCAAACCTTTCAATGATGGTTGGGCTCAACCACAGCAGCGATGACTTCACAATCAGTGAAGATGATAATCCTTACCTTAAAATTAATTATAGAAAATAATTCTGAATATTTTATTTAAATCGGAATGTAAATCTGAAAAACTAACTTTTGAGCAATGGCATAGTTTAAAAACACAGCGAAAACAGGAAGTAATCAGCGCTTTTTATTTACGTTCAACTGTAAATAAATGTATCAATCACATCCCCTGAAAATAAAAGCGCAGATTGATTAATCGAGGTGCAATGCAGAGGGAAAGGAATGAACCAAATCGCCCCGGAACGGGGCGATGTATGGAAAATGTCGAAAAACTATGTCGAAAAACTATATCATCATCGGAAAAAGATATCGGGGTGGAAATCAGTGCCAGTCACTGTTACGAATGACGCCAACCGCCAGCCCTTCAATCGAAAAGCTCTGTTGACGCAGATCGACAACAATAGGTGAAAACGCTTCGTTTTCAGCTAGCAGATGAACGGTATTGCCTTGTTTTTTGAGTCGTTTTACCGTCACTTGATCTTCGATACGGGCAACAACAATCTGACCATTACGGACATCCTGCGTTTTATGCACAGCCAGCAGATCGCCATCCATAATACCGATATCTTTCATCGACATACCGCTGACCCGCAGCAGGAAATCCGCACTGGGCTTAAACATATCGGGATCAACCTGATAATGACATTCGATATGTTGTTGCGCCAGAAGCGGCTCACCAGCAGCGACACGACCAATCAACGGAATGCCAGTTTCTTCTTCCATCAGCAAACGGATACCGCGAGAAGCGCCGGATACGATTTCAATCACGCCTTTACGCGCCAATGCCTTCAAATGTTCTTCAGCGGCATTCGGCGAACGAAACCCCAATTGTTGGGCAATTTCCGCGCGCGTAGGCGGCATACCTGTCTGCGCGATATGATCGCGTATCAGGTCATAAACCTGTTGCTGTCTGGCTGTTAATACTTTCATTCCGCCCCCTGGTTGTTTATACAGTCTTGCTGTGAGTATATACAGCTCATCCTTAATTGGGAACCAGGATGTGCGTAAACCCCGGTTTTTTATTAATTCCTGCAAGCCCTTACGCAAAAAAACGCCAGAGAATACTGCCCCAGACGACAACCGCCAGCAAAATAGCGACGAATACCGCCGCCGAACCGATATCTTTCGCCCGGCCGGATAATTCATGATGTTCAGTACCGATGCGATCCACGACCGCTTCAATCGCACTGTTCACCAATTCGAACAGCATAATCAACACCACCGCGCCGATAAGCAGCAGTTTTTCAACCAGTGTAACAGGCAGCAGACAGGCGATTATCACCCCGACCACCGTCAGTACCGTTTCCTGACGGAAAGCCGCTTCATGCCGCCACGCCTGTTGCAGCCCTTTCAGGGAATAGCCGGTTGCTTTGATAATCCGGGTCATCCCCGTTGCTTTATTCATTCATCCACCATTATTTATTCAGCTCGCGCCCGCATTTTAGCGCTTGACCATTGTCTCATCGCAACAGATCTCCAGCGCAGTTTCTGGTATCCTTGCGACGCGTTGCTAACAAGAGGCTTCAAGTCGTTATGTCAGGTTGGCGTAGAATTTACTATAAATTATTGAGTTTCCCACTCAGGCTGTTGGTGAAAAGTAAAGTCATACCCATAGATCCCGTGACTGAACTGGGTTTAGACCCCTCACGTCCGATTCTCTATGTTTTGCCTTACAATTCTCAGGCGGATTTAATGACGCTGCAGACAAAATGTCAGGCGCTTAGTCTGCCCGATCCGCTGCTGCCCGTGGACATTCGCGGCGTGGAACTGCCCAGTCATGTTTTTATCAATGATGGACCGCGTGTTTTCCGCTATTACGTTCCCAAGCAGAAATCGGTAAAACTGTTTCATGACTATCTGGATTTGCATCGCGCCAATCCCGATCTGGACGTGCAGATGGTGCCGGTTTCCGTCATGTTCGGCCGTTCGCCGGGCCGCGAAGGGCAACATCAGGCTACCCCGCATCTGCGGCTGCTGAACGGTATCGAGAAGTTCTTTGCCGTACTGTGGCTGGGTCGCGACAGCTTTGTCCGGTTTTCCAGCCCGGTGTCATTACGCTATATGGCAACCGAGCACGGAACGGACAAAACCATCGCCCATAAGCTGGCGCGCGTCGCGCGGATGCACTTCTCCCGTCAACGACTGGCGGCGGTAGGACCGCGTCTGCCGGTACGTCAGGAACTGTTTAACAAGTTGCTTGACTCCAGAGCGATCAAAAAGGCGGTTGATGACGAGGCGCGCAGCAAAAAAATCTCCCATGAGAAGGCGCAACAAAACGCGATTGCCCTGATGGAGGAAATCGCCGCCGACTTCTCTTATGAAGCCGTTCGTCTGTCGGATCGCGTATTAGGCTGGACATGGAACCGTCTCTATCAAGGCATTAACGTTCATAACGCCGAGCGGGTGCGCCAACTGGCGCAGGACGGACACGAAATTGTCTACGTGCCTTGTCACCGTAGCCACATGGACTACCTGCTATTGTCCTATGTGCTTTACCACCAGGGGCTGGTTCCGCCCCATATCGCGGCGGGCATCAACCTGAATTTCTGGCCTGCCGGCCCGATCTTCCGTCGTCTGGGCGCATTCTTTATTCGCCGCACCTTCAAAGGTAATAAACTGTATTCCACTATTTTCCGTGAATATCTGGGCGAGCTTTTTGCCCGTGGTTACTCGGTTGAATATTTTGTCGAAGGGGGCCGCTCACGTACCGGACGCCTGCTGGAACCGAAGACCGGCACGCTGGCGATGACGATTCAGGCCATGCTGCGCGGCGGTACGCGTCCCATTACGCTGGTGCCTATTTATGTCGGCTATGAGCACGTCATGGAAGTCGGCACCTATGCGAAAGAGTTGCGCGGCGCGACGAAAGAAAAAGAAGGCTTTATTCAGATGGTTCGGGGCTTGCGTAAATTACGCAATCTCGGACAAGGTTACGTGAATTTCGGCGAACCGCTGCCGTTAACCACCTATTTGAATCAGCATGTTCCGCAATGGCGTGATGCCATTGATCCGATTGAAGCGCAACGTCCAGGCTGGCTGTCGCCGACCGTTCAGGATATCGCGATGGATATTATGGTGCGCATCAACAACGCGGCAGCGGCAAACGCCATGAACCTCTGTTCAACGGCGTTGCTGGCATCGCGTCAGCGTTCATTGACTCGGGAACAAATGCAGGAACAATTGGATTGTTACCTGCAACTTCTGCATAACGCGCCCTATCATAAAGATATCACGGCGCCGAAAAAGACCGCAGATGAGTTGCTGGAACATGCGCTGGGCATGGATAAATTTGAAGTCGAGAAGGACAGTATCGGCGACATTATTATCCTGCCCAGAGAGCAGGCAGTGCTGATGACCTATTACCGCAATAACATTCAGCATCTGTTGATATTGCCGTCACTGATTGCCAGCATAGCCATTCACCACCGTCGTATTACGCTTGCGGAAGTCGTTCGTCAGGTGACCCTGATTTATCCGTTGCTCCAGGCAGAACTGTTCCTGCATTACTCCAGGGAACAATTGCCGGACGCGATATCCACGTTGGTTACCGAATTAACGCGGCAACAGCTATTGAGCGCCAAAGAAGGCGCGCTGGTCATTAACCCGGCGCGTATCCGCACGCTGCAACTGTTAGCGGCGGGAGTGCGTGAAACCCTGCAACGTTATGCCATCACGTTGTCATTACTGGGCGCGAATCGCGATATCAATCGCGGGACGTTGGAAAAAGAGAGCCGGAACACGGCGCAACGTCTGTCAGTTCTGCACGGCATTAACGCACCTGAATTCTTCGATAAGGCCGTTTTCTCAACACTGGTTGCGACGTTGCGCAGCGAAGGCTATATCACAGACAGTGCTGAGGCCGCCCAGGGCGACATTCTGGCGATCTACAACATTCTGGCTAATTTGATCACCCAAGAGGTCAGATTGACGATTGAAAGCGCCAGTTCACCGGCAGAAACGGAAAGCGATACGTTGTTGACGCAGGAAGACCATCCCCAGACATAAGACGCGAATAAAAGGGCGGCGAAAGTTTCGCCGCCCTTTTATCAGAACCACTGCGCGCTACAATCCCGATATTACAGTCCCAATATCACACCGGCAAACAAGGCCATACCGACATAGTTATTGTTTTTAAAAGCTTTGAAGCAGGCGTCGCGCTCCCGCCCGGCAATTAGCCTTTGCTGATAAACAAACAGCCCGGCTGCGACCAACAGCGCGCCATAAAAGAACAGCCCCAGTGATGTCAGATAACCCAGCGCGATCATCAACAACAGCATGCTCAATTGCAGCAGGCCGATTATCAAGGTATCGAAACGGCCAAACAGGATCGCCGTGGATTTGATACCGACCTTGAGATCATCATCCCGGTCAACCATGGCGTACTGCGTGTCATAAGCCACCGTCCAACAGATATACGCCAGAAACATCATCCAGCAGGTTAACGGTAAGGTTTGGCTAACGGCGGCATACGCCATCGGGATCGACCAGCCAAACGCCGCGCCCAAGACTAACTGCGGTAAGTGACTGACACGCTTCATAAAAGGGTATACCCAGGCCAATGCCAAACCGCCAACCGACAGCCAAATGGTCATCCTGTTTAGTGTCAGCACCAGACCAAACGCCAACAGAACCAAAATCACAAAGAGCGCTTTGGCGGACTGCTCGCTGACTTCGCCGCTGGGCAGCGGACGTGCGGCTGTGCGTTTCACATGACCATCGAAGTGGCGATCAGCATAATCATTGATAACGCAGCCTGCCGCCCGCATCAGAAAAACCCCGGCGACGAACACGAACAACACCCACGGATCAGGTATGCCCCGACCCGCCATCCATAATGCCCATAACGTTGGCCACAGCAGCAACAGGGAACCTATCGGCTTATCAATGCGCATCAAACGACAATAAGCCAGCCATTTTCCCGCCGTTATACTTCTTTCCAACGGAGTCATCTCCTCAATTACCGGCTAGCTTTCACAACTATCCGTAAAATAAAGCGGTGCTTCTGGCAGAAACAGTTCAGTCAGTAGAAACGGACTGCCAGAAAGACACAAACGGGAACGCCGCGCCCACAAGCCGGCACCACATCCGGTATGAATATAATCGTGCGTCAGCGCATCTTGTTGAAACAGATAACGGCCCAGCGGCGTATTACCAATTTTCGTCAAAGCGTCGCCTGCGCCATCCAGTGTTTGTTGTGGGATCAAGGTTCGACCGAACAACCAGGGACGCCCGTCGCCATACAGTACCACCTCGCGCAACCAGTAATGGTCGCAGACAGGCAGATGTGCAAGCTCATCATTCAATAACGCTCCCGGCGAGACAAAGCGTTCATTACAGATCGTCACCGCCAGTTGATCGCAACAGTCATCAAGACGCCGCGTCATTGAACCGGTTTCCATCAGCCAGTCTTCAATGCAAGCGGGCATGGTTGTGGGCGGCGCGGTAAACCATTCGATAGCACGCAGGGAAATGGGCGCCTCATCAGACATTAACCCTACTCCACTCAGGATTGGCTCGTAAACCAAGAAAACGTCCCATATTGTAGCGCAGAATAGTGCCCTGATAACATGTTCTGAACGAGTGGTTAACGATAAGGGGATTTTTCATACAATCAGATTGTGCCGTTCGATGTCAAACGGCCACCAGAAGGAGGACAGTTTCTCACGCCATTTTTTCGGCGCGATTCATCGCATAGCAGACGTGATACATCGACGGATATAGAACGTCGTCATAGGTTAACCGATTCCACCACTTTGCCTTAATCGACAACATCGGGCGTGGTGAATATGTTTCTATAAGTGGAGATTGACGCAAAAAGTTTCGCACCGTCGTGCCGATACAGCGGATACAAAAAAGGCCGTGGTAAGCGTTTTCTCAGATGAAAAAAACCGATGACAAGAGTGATTATTCTCCGGTCATCGGTTTAGCGGATTACACGATATCTGGCATACCCGCATTACGCCGGTATGCACGGATGGTGGCGATCGTCAGAATGACGATCGCGCTTTATCACATCATACCGCCCATGCCACCCATGCCGCCCATACCACCAGCGGCGCCTAAATCTGCTTTATCTTCTTTCGGCAAATCGGTCACCATACATTCGGTGGTGATCATCAGACCGGCGATAGAAGCCGCGTACTGCAAAGCGGAACGCGTTACTTTGGTCGGATCCAGGATACCGAAGTCCAGCATGTTGCCGTATTCTTCCGTTGCCGCATTGTAACCGTAGTTGCCTTCACCCGCTTTCACGGTGTTAGCGATAACCGAGGCTTCTTCACCGGCATTAACCACGATCTGACGCAACGGCGATTCCATTGCGCGCAGCGCGACTTTGATACCGACGTTCTGATCTTCGTTATCGCCTTTCAGACCAGACGCAGAAATAGAGGTCGCGGCACGAATCAGTGCAACGCCGCCGCCTGCAACCACGCCTTCTTCCACGGCTGCGCGCGTCGCGTGCAACGCATCTTCAACGCGTGCTTTCTTCTCTTTCATTTCAACTTCAGTTGCGGCGCCAACTTTGATAACCGCTACGCCGCCGGCCAGTTTAGCCACTCGCTCTTGCAGTTTTTCTTTATCGTAGTCTGACGTCGCATCTTCAATCTGCTGACGGATCTGAGTAACCCGGCCCTGGATTGCGCCTTCATCACCCACGCCATCAATAATGGTGGTGGTGTCTTTGTTGATCACAACACGTTTCGCCTGACCCAGATCTTCCAGGGTGGCTTTTTCCAGTTCCAGACCGATCTCTTCAGAGATCACCGTACCGGCCGTCAGGGTAGCGATATCTTGCAACATGGCTTTACGGCGGTCGCCGAAGCCCGGCGCTTTAACCGCCGCCACTTTCACGATGCCGCGCATGGTGTTAACCACCAGCGTCGCCAGTGCTTCGCCTTCAACGTCTTCCGCAATGATCAGCAGCGGTTTACCGGCTTTGGCAACAGCTTCCAGAACCGGCAGCATTTCGCGAATATTGGAGATCTTTTTGTCAGCCAGCAGGATGAACGGGCTTTCCAGTTCAACAGAACCGGTTTCCGGTTTGTTGATAAAGTAAGGGGACAGGTAGCCGCGATCGAACTGCATACCTTCCACAACGTCCAACTCGTCTTGCAGGCCAGTGCCTTCTTCAACGGTGATGACGCCTTCTTTACCCACTTTTTCCATCGCTTCTGCAATCAGTTTACCCACGGTTTCATCAGAGTTTGCAGAGATGGTGCCAACCTGTGCGATAGCTTTGAAATCAGAGCAAGGTACAGATTGTTTTTTCAATTCTTCAACCGCGGCGATAACGGCTTTATCAATACCGCGTTTTAAATCCATCGGATTCATGCCCGCGGCAACGGCTTTCAGGCCTTCAGTGATGATGGACTGAGCCAGTACGGTTGCGGTGGTGGTGCCGTCGCCCGCTGCGTCGTTCGCTTTAGAGGCAACTTCTTTTACCATTTGCGCGCCCATGTTCTCGAACTTGTCTTCCAGTTCGATTTCACGCGCGACGGAAACACCGTCTTTAGTAATAGTGGGTGCACCGAAGGATTTATCCAGTACTACGTTGCGGCCTTTCGGACCCAGGGTAACCTTCACTGCATCAGCCAGTACATTCACGCCACGCAGCATTTTTACGCGAGCGTCACTACCGAATTTTACGTCTTTAGCTGCCATTGGTGTATTTCCCTTAAATTCGTTCAGTTCAGATGATTACGCTTCAACAATTGCCAGAATGTCGCTTTCGGACATGATCAACACTTCTTCGTTATCGATCTTCTCGGCTTTCACGCCATAGCCATCATTAAAAATAACGATATCGCCGACTTTCACATCCAGCGGCTTCACTTCGCCGTTTTCCAGGATGCGCCCATGGCCGATGGCCAGAACTTCACCACGGGTAGATTTACCTGCAGCGGAGCCGGTCAGAACGATACCGCCAGCAGATTTGGATTCTACTTCTTTGCGCTTGACGATCACGCGGTCATGCAATGGACGAATTTTCATTGATAGCTCTCCTTTGAGAAAGTCCATATCAGTTTTTAGGATGAACACCGGATATGCAGTCATATCCGACCTTGTGGTGTTCTAAGTGGGGACGTTTCCAACGACTTCAAGGGAGGAAAAATAATTTTTTTGCACTAAGCGTCTTTTTTTTATACAGCCAAAAATAAAAAACAAGGATTATCAGTGAGATAATCCTTGTCTATCACTCAACCCAACTCGCCATCAACGATCATCGTTTTCATCACGATGCTCAATATTTCTGCGCCCATCATCTTTACGTTGATACTCGCCTTCAAAGGTATTGCCGTCAGAGGGCGGCGCGCCGGGGCCGGAACGCCAGATGTGCAAATGAGGCATCAGTTTTAACGTCAAACGTTTTTGTACCGGCGGCAATAACAGCAACAATCCGAGAAAATCGGTAAAAAACCCCGGAATCAACAGCAGAAACCCCGCCAGCACCAGTGAAACGCTTTTCACCATCTCCGCAGCCGGACTCTCGCCCGCCGCCATTTTCTGTTGCATCTGGACAATGGTTTTCATGCCTTGGTTACGCACCAGCGACACGCCGACGCAAGAAGTGAAGACCACCAACAACAAGGTCATCGCCACGCCAAGTACCTCTGCCACTTGAATGAACAGCGATATCTCTATGTAGGCAAAAAGAAAGATTAATAGCAACGGTAGCCAGCGCACCCGATTCTCCTGTTGATTGAAAATGCTTACTGTTAAAAACAAACGAAGTTGTTGTAAACAAATTATGTTATTGAA
Organism: Brenneria salicis ATCC 15712 = DSM 30166; assembly: GCF_003315515.1. GTDB lineage: Bacteria > Pseudomonadota > Gammaproteobacteria > Enterobacterales > Enterobacteriaceae > Brenneria > Brenneria salicis. The sequence goes on from NZ_QNRY01000052.1 coordinate 19,124, forward strand.
AACTAATATGACCAACTATCACTATACTGCACATTATAATTCACTGAGATGGTAGCTCAGTTGGCTATTTTCAAGCTGTGATAACACCATTTGTTATTTTAAACCGTTACTCGTGACAATTATCACAGTTTATTTATCTGAGCATGATTCAAAGATCAGATAGTGATCCAGGCTACTATCTTCCCTGATTTTACAGCATATCATTATGATAAAACATGCAGTAATAGTTAAATATTCTGATGTTGTTATCTACGATAATACAATTATTTCACATAAATTTTATGTCAGCAGCGTAATAAGAGAAGGCTCTCATGTCAGATAACATTCGTATTGAAGAAGACCTGTTAGGCACTAAGGAAGTTCCCGCAGATGCTTATTATGGCGTCCACACGCTCAGGGCTATTGAAAACTTTTATATCAGCAACAGCAAGATAAGCGATATCCCAGAATTTGTGCGCGGCATGGTCATGGTCAAAAAAGCCGCGGCTCTGGCGAATAAAGAACTGCAAACCATTCCCCGCAAAATCGCTGATGTCATTATACAGGCCTGTGATGAAGTGCTGAACAACGGCAAGTGCATGGATCAATTTCCGATCGATGTTTATCAGGGCGGCGCCGGAACGTCCTTAAACATGAACACCAACGAGGTGTTGGCCAATATCGGTCTGGAACTGATGGGCCACAAAAAAGGCGAGTACCAGTACCTGAATCCGAATGACCATCTGAATAAATGTCAATCCACCAACGACGCCTACCCAACGGGATTCCGCATCGCGGTCTATGCCTCCATCCTGAAGTTGATCGATGCGCTGACGCAACTTGGCGACGGATTTGAGCGTAAAGCCAAAGAACTTGAAATGATCCTGAAAATGGGTCGCACCCAGTTGCAGGATGCGGTGCCGATGACGCTGGGTCAGGAGTTCCATGCCTTCAACGTGCTGCTGAAAGAAGAAAACAAAAACCTGCTGCGTACCGCTGAGTTGCTGCTGGAAGTCAATTTGGGGGCGACGGCGATCGGCACCCGGCTGAACACACCGGAAGGCTACCAGCAACTGGCGGTACAACGGTTAGCGGAAGTCAGCGGTTTACCTTGTGTGCCAGCGGAAGACCTGATTGAAGCGACGTCAGACTGCGGCGCTTACGTGATGGTTCACTCATCGCTGAAACGTCTGGCGGTGAAGCTGTCGAAAATCTGTAATGACCTGCGGTTGCTGTCTTCCGGCCCGCGCGCCGGTCTGAATGAAATCAACCTGCCGGAGTTGCAGGCTGGCTCGTCAATCATGCCGGCCAAAGTCAATCCGGTGGTGCCGGAAGTAATTAATCAGGTGTGCTTTAAAGTCATCGGTAATGATACCTGCGTCACCATGGCGTCAGAAGCGGGACAACTTCAATTGAACGTCATGGAACCGGTTATCGGCCAGGCCATGTTCGAGTCCACGCATATCCTGACCAATGCCTGCTACAACCTGCTGGAAAAATGTGTTAACGGCATCACGGCCAACAAAGAAGTGTGTGAGGCTTATGTCTTTAACTCTATCGGGATCGTCACCTATCTGAACCCGTTTATCGGCCACCATAACGGCGATATCGTCGGCAGAATCTGTGCGGAAACCGGCAAGAGCGTGCGGGAAGTGGTGCTGGAAAGAGGCTTACTGACGGAAGCGGAACTGGATGACATTTTTTCCATTCAGAACCTGATGCATCCGGCATATAAAGCCAGACGTTATACCGATGAGAATGAGCTTCCTTAAACTTATAATCTGAATGATTCCAGGCACGCCTGTTCCCGACGAATAGCGTGCCTGTATGTTATGCCGCGCTCAGACGAAAGAAAAAAATCATCCTGCTTATGGATTGACGCGCTGGTTCTATCCGTATCATTCCCCTCATGCCGCAAAGCAAGGTATAGTGCCCCGCTCTACGATTAAGATTTTGTTCATCTGACACTGAGGATACGATGTCTGACCGCCCTGTCTGCGATGCCGTCGTTATACTTTGTACCGCACCTGATGAGTCTTGTGCACAATGGCTCGCCAACCTGTTGCTGGAAGCACGGCTTGCGGCTTGCGTGACGCTGCTGCCCGGCGCGCAATCGCTATATCACTGGGAAGGCAAACTTGAGCGGCAAACGGAAGTACAAATGCTGATCAAAAGCGATACGTCACATCAGTCGGCATTGCTGACGCATCTGAAACGCCACCATCCTTATGAAACGCCCGAACTGCTGGTACTGCCGGTATCTGAGGGCGACAGCGATTATCTGACATGGCTCAACGCATCTTTACACTGATTTTCCTGCTATGGACGACCTTCAGTGCGCCGACTGCGCTGGCGTCGACTTTTGGTCAAACGTTGTCTGGCAACAACCAGAATGCACAGTTTTTACCTGTTGATCGGGCTTTCGCGTTTGATTTTCAGCAACGGGATAACCAACTCACCGTACGCTGGGAAATACAACCGGGTTACTATCTGTATCGACAACAGATTAAGGTTGAAGGAAACCGCGCCATTATCGGCACGTTCGATATCCCGCCCGGTCTCAGCCACCGGGACGAGTTTTTCGGTGAGGTTTTCATCTTTAAACAACCGTTGGCGCTGACCATTCCGCTGGTTCAGGCGGATAACACGGCGACCCTTCAGGTAACCTATCAGGGCTGTGCCGATGCCGGGTTCTGCTATCCACCCGAAACACGGACTATCCCGCTAAGCCAGGTTTTACCGGCCTCCGACGGCGACACGACGCCACATCAGCCACGCCAGGAAACCGCGTTGCCGTTCTCTCCCTGGTGGGCGCTACTGATTGGCATCGGCGTGGCGTTTACGCCTTGCGTATTACCGATGTACCCGCTGATATCCGCTCTGGTTCTCGGCAGAAAACACCAACTGACGCTGCGCCGAACATTCCTGCTCGCCATGACTTACGTCCAGGGGATGGCGTTAACCTATACCTTACTGGGACTGATCGTGGCGGCGGCGGGGTTGCGTTTTCAGGCGGCGCTGCAACACCCGTATGTGTTGATTGGTCTGTCGGTGATGTTCGTTGCGCTGGCGCTTTCCATGTTCGGCCTGTACAGCTTGCAACTGCCTTCTTCCCTGCAAACGCGATTGACGGAATGGAGCAATCGCCAGCAAGGAGGATCGCTGACGGGCGTATTCGCTATGGGCGCACTGGCGGGATTAATCTGCTCACCCTGCACCACCGCGCCGCTCAGCGCCATCCTGCTTTATATTGCCCAAAGCGGTAACCTGCTCGCAGGCGGCGGTTCGCTCTATCTGTATGCGTTAGGCATGGGGTTGCCGCTGATTCTGGTGACCTTGTTCGGCAATCGACTTTTACCGCGCAGCGGAGCGTGGATGCAGTATGTCAAAGAGGCATTTGGATTCATCATTCTCTCCCTGCCAATCTTTTTACTCGAACGAATATTCGGTGAAACCTGGGGGATCAGGCTATGGAGCTTGCTTGGGGTTGCATTCTTTGGTTGGGCGTTTACCCTGAGCCTGCGCAGCCGCACAGGGACAATGCGCGTCGTTCAGCTATTGTTGTTGGCTGGCGCGCTGGTGGCGGCAAAACCGCTGCAAGACTGGGCATTTTCCCCGCTTGATTCACAGCAAAAATCCGCTGCATCCGCGCTAACGTTTACACCGGTCACCAACCTGGCTGGGTTAAATAACGCGCTGACGAAAAGTCATCAACCGATCATGCTCGATCTTTATGCTGACTGGTGCGTCGCCTGTAAGCAGTTTGAAAAATACACTTTTAGCGACCATCAGGTACAAAGCCAATTGTCGCGCCTGACGTTATTACAGGCGGACGTGACCGCCAACAATGCGGATCAGAATGCCATACTGAAAAAATTGCAGGTATTGGGATTGCCGACCATTTTGTTTTTTGACGCACAGGGAAAGGAGATCCCTGGTTCACGGGTAACCGGGTTTATGGACGCGGAAAAATTTCAGGCGCATTTGCAGAAATTTATCCCTTAAACGACACTTCTTAATCTGTTAGTCGCTCTTCTGGAGGAGAAAAAATGCAACGTGAAGAGGTTTTGGAACATGCACTCACTCTGCTAGAGCAGCACGGTTTCGCCATGACGACATTAGACATGCTGGCGAAAAAACTGAATGTCCCATTAGAGGAATTGCGAGCATTTTGGCCGGACCGCGAAGCGCTGCTTTACGACAGCCTGCGTTATCACGGCCAGCAGGTGGATATCTGGCGACGTCAACTATTGCTGGATGACACCAAAAGCACCGAACAAATACTGCTCGCTCGCTATCAGGTACTGCATGAAGCCGTCGCCAAACAGCGCTATCCCGGCTGCCTGTTTATTGCAGCCTGTAGTTTTTTTCCTGACGTTGCTCATCCCATTCATCAGATTGCCGAGCAGCAAAAACAGGAATCCTATCGTTACACCCGCGATTTGCTTGAAGCATTGGAAACCGACGATCCAGACATGGTGGCGCAGCAAATGGAACTGATTCTTGAAGGCTGTCTCAGCAACCTGCTGGTCAAACATCAGGCTTCCAGCATCGCAACGGCCCAACGATTGGCCGAGGATGTTTTGCGCTTTGCGTTATGCCGCAAGAACGGTGCATTAACCTGACGTCAGGCGCACACTACCCTTTGTCTGAAAAGTCGTCAGTCAGCAGGGTTTTATGCGCTTTCGCTGACAAACCCGTTGACGACGCGCCTCCAAATACGGTTTAATGCGCCCCGTTGCCCGGATAGCTCAGTCGGTAGAGCAGAGGATTGAAAATCCTCGTGTCCTTGGTTCGATTCCGAGTCCGGGCACCACTATTTAGTTTCATGGCGTTCCTATAAGTCCTGAAACGTTAAAAAATCAGTAAGTTAAAGAAACCTGATGGTGCTGAAA
>NZ_QNRY01000053.1 GCF_003315515.1 Brenneria salicis ATCC 15712 = DSM 30166
TGAATGCTATGATCGGCATAACTCAGTCCGGTTGGTGATTTGTTTTGATTTGGCGATTGATCAGATCGCTCAAACCGGATTGAGTTCCCTTCAGTGATCTACTATTAGGCGCAGTTATTTAGCTACCATGAACGGGGCTATTTTTCAATTTTGCAGATATTCGATATTTGCCAAGGTCGCAGAACGCGATTTCACCAGCAATGAAGAGCGGTTGTATGCGATCTTCATCGTCACTGTTTTCCCTGATACCTTGCAGTTGACCTCAGGGCAGCGGCCTACGACTAAGACCTCAATATAACCAGATGTACAAGAACGAGAGTTGGGGGTGGACAGGCATCTGATAAGATATTTTCTTCCACATGCGGCGCCATTATCCCAAAGACCATCTGAGACAGTGACTACTCTATAGTCCATACGAAGAATCTGGTCTGTGGATATATTACATCCCTGGATAAGATCGTTAACGCGGGTGGCATTGTTACCATAGAAACTGGTCGTTCCAACGTCTGCAAATGCAGGCACAGACATTGTTAAAATTGTTGAAAAACATGTAATGGCGAGCAAATTCCTTATTTTAATTTGTCTATCCTCTTTTGTGCTTATACTCTGTATTAGGTTGTCTAATTGATAGCTGGTTATTTATTTTCCAGTAATCAAATTTAGTTCCGTCCATGAAAAACCAGATAACGCACATGACCTCTCCATCCTCAAGCGCTATGTAGTCGTGTGAGGCGTTGAGTTGAGAATCGATGTAACGTTACCTACAGGCAAAAGTGTGACGTTTCATGTCAGATTAATCAATCAGTTTTCTTTCTGATATCTATCATTTAACTGAAACATGCGTGAAAGGTGAAGCGGAGGGCTTTGCTGCCTAACCAATGTGCTCGCCATTCAGGTAGGGATAAGCTCACGGCGCTACATGGATAGCTATAGCTAGCCACCACATGGCTATTACATATAAGGGGAGGGGAGGACATTAGTGCCTCCCCTGGCAAGGTGGGTGTGAATGAAAAATCGCTTATTTAGCTGCTTCGGCTGCGGTTTTTACCCAACCGTCAAACTGCTGCTGGTGGGCTTTGATCCAGCCGGTCACATGACGTTCGATATCCTGCTGGGAGCCTTCGCCTTGGTGCATACGCAGGTTCTGCGCATTGATATCAGCCAGCGGTAATTTCATGATGGAAAACAGTTTTGCCGCCGCCGGATTTTTTTCCGCCCATGCTTTATTGGCGGCAATTTTCATGTTGTTGACCGGGAAGCCGTAGTCAGCGCCGTTAGGCAGCTTGGTGCTGCTTCCTTTCATTTCTCCCGGTTGAGAAGAGAACGGCACCTGTAGCCATACCACGTCACGTCCCGGAACCAGCACATCGCTGACCCAGTACGGTGTCCAGGTATAGTAAAGAGTGGGTTTACCTTCTTTGTAGCGGGTAATGGTATCGGCAATCAGGGCGGCGTAGTTCCCCTGATTATGTTCGACGGTGTTAGTCAGTCCATAGGCGCTGATATGGTTATTGATCGCCGCTTCACAGCCCCAGCCTGGATTACAACCCGTTAAGTCAGCTTTTCCATCGCCATTGGTGTCAAACAGTTTGGCGATGTTCGGATCTTTGAACTGCGCAATATTAGTGATCTTATATTGATCGGCGGTTTTTTTATCGATCAGGTAACCCTGAGCGGCGCCGGAAACATATTCACCCTGACGATAGAATTTAGCGTCGCCGCCAGCGGAAGCATACATGTCAGCCTGAAGCGGATCCCAGTTTACGGCAATGAAGGTGGTATCACCGGAGGCAATCGACGTGTAGGCGACGTTGTAGTCCACTTCACGAATGGGTTGTACCTCATAACCCAGCTTTTCCAGTGCCCGGCTGACCAGCAGTGTCTGGAATGTTTCTTCGGCGATGGTGCTTTGCACTGGAATGACCTGAACGCCTTTGCCGGGGAGTTCGTCAGCGGCGGCATAGAGCGATGTACTCACTAGTGCGGTGGTCAGGGCGGCTGCCCAGATTTTTGTTTTATGCATTATGGTTCCCTCTTTTTTGTGTAGTGTGAAGCGGGCGCTAAATCTGGTATTGCTGGTATTGGATATTGCCGGTTGCCAGGCAACCGGCATACAAGCATTACTGCTTGATGAAGGGGCGGGCGATCAAGCCGACAGGACCGGTGGTATACCAGCTTTTATTGCCCTTGGCGCGCTGGTCGCGACCCAGTGATTGGGTGAGGCGGTCGAGAATGATGGCCAGAATAACGATACCGACGCCACCGACGGCGGCCAGTCCCATATCCAATCGACCGATACCGCGCAGCACCATCTGGCCTAAACCGCCGACGGCGATCATGGAGGCAATCACCACCATCAACAGCGCCAGCATCAGCGTCTGGTTTACGCCCGCCATGATGGTCGGCATCGCCAGCGGCAACTGGACTTTAAACAGCATCTGACGCGGGCTGGCGCCGAAAGATTCCGCCGCTTCAATCAGATCGGCCGGCACCTGACGGATCCCCAGAATAGTCAGACGAATAATCGGCGGCAGGGCAAAAATGATGGTCACCACCACGCCCGGCACATTACCGATACCGAACAGCATGACGATCGGCACCAGATAGACAAATGCCGGCGTTGTCTGCATCGCATCCAATAGAGGACGAATCACTCTGGCCGCGCGTTCGCTGCGCGCCAGCCAGATCCCCATCGGCAAACCGATCAAGATGCAGAAGAACAGCGCCGTCAGCACCAACGCCAGCGTAATCATCGCCTGCGACCACGCGCCGATGGCGCCGATGGCGATCAGGGAAATCAGCGTTGTCACGCCCATGCCCAGACTGGACATTTGCCAGGCGAGCAGCGAGAACACCAGAATGGCGATCGGCGCGGGCATGCCGAGCAGCAATTGCTGAAAACCGCTCAGAATGAAATCGACAGGGACGCGCACCCCCTGAAAAAGCGGTCTGAAATGCAGCACCACCCAGTCGATCCCGGTTGTGACCCAGCTATCGAGCGGGATCAGCGTATCCTTGAACGGATCGAGCAAGTTGAAGTGTTCCGGTGTTGCCGATGTGGTGTTGTTCTGCCAGTCGGTGCTTTGCGATGCCGCGTCCGCACCGTCTGGCGCCGGCGCGCCGTTCCATGCGTCGGTATCGCCGGACGCGTTCTGCGTGGACCAGGGATCGGTTTGCGGCGCGGCATTCTGTCCGGTTGGCGCGTCTTGCGTGGTGGACGCCCAGGGATCACTCGGTGCCGCGGCGTCGTTCTGGCTCTGATTTGTTGCTTGTTCGGGGCTTTGTTCCTGTGGGGTATTGGTGTTTTCCCACGGATTCGATGTTGATTTACTCATTGGTCACTCCTTCCTTATCCAGCGCCTGTAGCAGCATTCCTTTGGAAATGATGCCAATGTACTCGTCGTTTTCACCAATGACCGGTACAGCGCAAGGTGCTTGCGCCACCTGAGAAATCAGTTCATTGAGCGACATATCGGCAGGTACTGGGGTTGGAGTGGAAAGCAATGCCTGCGCCAGCGGCTGTTGCGCTTTCAAGGCTTGTTTCAGCGAATAAATCGACACGATACCAATAAATTTTTGTCTGCGTTCCAGCACATAACCGTAATCACGGTCTTCATCCTGAAGGATCTTCAGGGCGGATCGCGGGCCGACGCCCGGTGTTTTACGGATCAGCGTCACCGGACGGCGGCGGGCGATATCCTTGGCGCTGAAGACATGGCTGATATCCACGCAGCGGAAGAAGGTGCGAACATAGTCGTTCGCCGGATTATTCAGGATCTCGTCTGGGGTGCCAACCTGAATGACTTCACCGCCATGCATAATGGCAATACGGTCGCCGATACGCATCGCTTCGTCCAGATCGTGCGAAATGAAGACGATGGTGCGCTGGTTGCGAGACTGAAGTTTGATCAACTCATCCTGCATTTCTGTCCGGATCAGAGGGTCGAGGGCGGAGAACGCTTCATCCATCAGCAGGATATCGGGATCATTCGCCAGCGCACGCGCCAGACCAACACGCCAGCGCACGCGCCAGACCAACACGCTGGCGCATCCCGCCGGAAAGTTCATCCGGGTAGGAACCGGCATAGGCTTCGAGTCCGACCTGTTGCAGCGCATTCAGCGCTTTCTGTTCACGCTCCGCTTTCGGTATTCCGGCGAGCTCCATGCCGAACGCGGTATTGTTGAGAATATTCAGATGCGGCATCAGCGCAAATGACTGGAATACCATACTGATTTTCTTGCGGCGAACTTCACGCAACGCGGTATCGGATATCTGCGCGATATCCTCACCATCAATCAGAACCTGGCCTCTGGTCGGTTCTATCAGACGATTGAGAAGGCGTACCAATGTGGATTTACCGGAACCGGATAATCCCATGATGACAAATATCTCGCCTTCTTCAATGGCCAGATTAGCATTTTTCACACCGAGAGTGAGCCTGGTTTTTTCAAAAATCTGATCCTTACTCAAGCCTTTGTCGATCAGCTTGAATGCGCGGTCAGGATGCTCGCCAAATACCTTGTAAAGGTTTTTTACTTCAAGTTTTATTGCCATGAAATTATTGTTTTCCTATGGTCATTTATAATTCTATAACATCGTCCTGATAATAGTTAAACGCGATCTACCCTACCATAATGAGATTCTGAGACAACCCCTGGCAGTCTGATTAACCTGCGGAAAGGGGCGATGATTAATGTGATATTCATACCATTTTCCGCTTTTTGTTTTTAGCGATATTTCTAATTTTACGGTTGCGTATTTTTATTTAAAATATAATATTTTCAATATGTTATGTATTTTTATTTTTGTGAAATAAATAGTTTTTCTTAGCCGGAATTTACGCGTCAATTATTCATCGATTTAACGGGGGAATATAAGTTTGAATAATCGATGAATAGCGGGTTACAGACAGCGGAATAGCGCGATTTATGTGCATAAATAATTGTGCAGATCATCGCCATACTAATTGAGTATATACCCAAATAATTTGAGTTGCAGGAAGGCGTTAAGGCTGACGATGATCGTCTGGGAATAGCCGTGCATGGGGGATAGCGGCACGACGCCTGAGCCGGTTTGATAACCGGCCGACGTCGCGTAGGTATTGGCGGGATAGGGAGCGGCGACGCTATTCGCTCATCAGACTGACGTGGGCGGCAACGATGCGCCAGCCTTCGGGCATTTTCACCCAGATTTGCATCTGACGTCCGGTTTTTGCGCTGCCTTCACGCTGAAACTCTATGCTTGCCACCGCCATATGCTGGCCGTAGGTAGTGATAACCGTATTCTGTAACTGGCGATCCAACCCGGCGGAAGGGCGGGCCAGACGAAAGGCGCGGATTTCCTCAATGCCGTACAGGTTTTCTCCCGCGCCATAACGAACGGTGCGCACATCGTGCCAGAACAACTCATCCAAAACGTCGATATCATTGCCGGTCAGCGCTTTTTCATAACGATGGAAGGCGAGAGTGACTTCAGCCAGTACATCGGGCTGATTAATATCATCATGCAACATTAACGTGACTCCTGAGAAAAAGAACCAATAGCGGTGATGCCCCGTTGCTCCAGCATCCAGGCGGCACGCAGGCAGAGATCTTCACGCCACGGCGCGCCGATAAGCTGAATACCGATCGGCAAGCCGTTGTCGGTCATGACCGGCACGGTGACTACCGGTAAGCCGACGAAGGAAATCGGCTGCGTCAGCATTCCCATGCTGGCGCGCACCGGCAGATCGACGCCGTTGATGTGCATCGTCTCTTGCCCAATCAGCGTCGCGGTGCAGGGCGTGGCTGGCGCAATCAACAGGTCGGTATGTTCAAACAAGGATAAAACTTGTTGACGGAAATGATCGCGGAAACGCTGCGCCTGTACGTACCAGGCCGCCGGGATCATGGCGCCCGCCAGCAGACGTTCACGGGAAAGCGGTTCAAACAGTTCCGGGCTTTGACGCAGGGCGGGGAGATAGTGATTGCCTCCTTCGCTGGCGGACATGATAAAGGCGGCGGTTCGCGCCAGATCTGCATCAGGCAGGGTGAGGCTGGTTGGCGCATTCAGCGCGTCGGCAATTTTTTGTACGGCGGTTTTTGCCTCATTGCCGCTCCACTCGGCGAAATAACCCGCCAGAACCGTGCAGCGCAGACCATGATCGCCTGCTTCCAACAGAGGAGCGCAAGGCAATGGCGCACGTTCTGACTGGAAACGGTCTGCGTGGTCGCGCCCTTGTAGCGCATCAAACGCCAGCGCCAGATCTTCCGTGCTGCGCGCCAACGGCCCAATATGGTCGAGACTGGCGACAAACGGCTGGCTGCCGCTGCGCGACAAGCGGCCAAAAGTGGGTTTCAGGCCAAAGATCCCGCACAGAGAAGCCGGAACGCGGATTGATCCATTGGTATCGCTGCCGAGGGTAAACGTCACCAGACCGGCGGCAACCGCGGCGGCGGAACCACCGGATGAACCGCCGGCGACGCGTTGTTGGTCAAGGGGATTGCGGGTGGCGCCGTAGTAACTGTTCTCCGTGGTAAAGCCATAGGCGTAGGCATCCATATTCAGCATGCCGGAAAGTAATCCTCCCTGATTAGCCAGTCGCCTGATGGCAAAAGCATCCTGTCCTGCGGGCGCACGCTGACTGAATAACTGCGCGCCCGCCAGCGTGGTTGCCCCTGCGACGTCAAACAGATTTTTTACCGCATACGGCACGCCTGCCAGCGGCGGCAACGTTTCACCGCGCATCCGCATCCGATCCACACGATCCGCTTCATCCAGCATGCGTTGATGGGTGATCTGCGTATAGGCATTGATGTCGGGATTGGCCTGCTCAATGGCATTCAGGGTTTGTTGCGCAATTTCCCTGGCGGAGAACTCGCCAGCCAACAGCCCTTGTCGCGTCTGTTTAATGGACAGCAACGGAAATTCACTCATAGTTGGTATACCCCGGCGATTTCCTGTCGATCATCCAGCGGGAAATTCATCAGCGGTTGCGCCATCGCATGAATGCGGCTGAACTGGATCAATAGCGCCTGATGCCGTTCGTGGCTGAGTTGCAACGAATGCAGCGTCGCCATTTGTTGCAGATAGGCCGCCAGTACTTCGTTATCGATCGGTTTGGTTGACATCATATTTTCTCCCGGCAAATAAAATTAAAAACCTACGGCGCTGCCGTTGCTACGGGGATCGCTCGCCCCTTCCAGCATGCCGCTGGTATGGCGGACGATCGCGCCGGCATGACCCACGGTTTCGCTGAAGTTGCTGAGTAGCTCAACGTCGTGGCCGAGCGAGCGCAGCGCGTCAAGCGTCGCGGGTTTGAAACGATCTTCAAGTTTCAGGGTATCGGACGACTGGCCCCAGGTTCTGCCCAGCAGCCAGCGCGGTGCGGTGATGGCCTGTTGCAGCGGCAGGCCCTGAACCACATGACGAATAAACAACGCGGCCTGAGTTTGAGGTTGACCATCGCCGCCCATCGCGCCATATACCAAGGTGCGGCCATCGGACAAACGCGCCGCCGCGGGGTTGAGCGTGTGGAACGGCTGTTTGCCGGGTTCCAGCGCCAGCAGATGGTAGGGATCGAGGCTGAACGACGCGCCCCGGTTTTGCCAGAGTACGCCGGTGCCTGGCAGAACGATACCGCTGCCAAACTCATGATAGATACTCTGAATGAAAGAGACGCAAAGCCCGCTGCTGTCGCAGACGCCCATCCATACGGTGTCGCCGGGGCCTTTCCCCGCCCCCCACGGCGCCGCCTGGCGGGTATTGATTTTTCCGGCCATGGCGCGGAGCGCGTTGGGCGCCAGCAACGCCTGGATATCCTGCGTGATCAACTGCGGATCGGTAATAAAGCGATCGCGCAGGGCGAAAGCCAGTTTGGTGGATTCGACGATACGATGGATCGTCTGGCTATCGCTTAAATCTTCCATCCCCAAGTAATCGGTCAAACCAAGAATGGCGAGGGAAACCAGCCCCTGCGTCGGCGGCGCAAGATTGTAAATATCCCCTTTGCTGTGTTTGAGACACAGCGGCGCGGCGCGTTTGGCGCGATAGCTCGCCAAATCTTCACCGGTCAGCGGCATACCCAGTTGCGTCATCTGGGTGGCGAAACGCTCGGCCAACGAACCCCGGTAAAAGCTGTCCAGCCCTTCCAGCGTCAGCAACGTCAACGTATCCGCCAGATCGGGTTGAGTGAAACGGCTGCCTGCACGCGGGATCGCGCCCTGCGGCATAAAAATGCGGCTGAATTCCTGAAAATCCGCCAGTTCGTGGTAGCGCTGCGTCAGCGCATCTTCCTGAGATTGGGTCACCGGGATGCCGTCTGCGGCATAGCGGATCGCGTCAGCCAGCAAACGGGCCAACGGCAAGGGAGGGCCGCCAAGCGCCTGTGAGAACGCCAACGCTTCCTGCCAGCCGCCGACCGTACCGGCAACCGTTAACGCGGCTTTAGGGCCGCGATGCGGGATACGCGCTTCTCCCTGATAAAAATCGCGGCTGGCGAGAGAACCCGCGGCGCCGCTGGCGTCAATGGCGATCGGCTCGCCATGCGGAGGTAAAATTAACCAGAATCCATCGCCGCCGAGTCCATTCATATGCGGATACGCCACGGCGATGGTGGCCGCCGCCGCGACCATCGCTTCTATGGCATTGCCGCCTTCACGCAGGATGGCTTGCGCGCTGGCGCTGGCCAGATGATGCGGGGTAACCGCCATACCCAGCGGGGCGGTATTACTTTGTATCATGCCGTTATTCCTTTTCTCTGTTCGGCTGTAGGGGGGAAGACATTAAAACGGCGGGTGCTGTCATTTTCGGTTATCGCCGTTTTTGTTCTGCATCGTGACGCGTTCTCACTGTTGCTGTAGAGCTTCCAAGCAAACCCTGTTCCAGTTTTTTCATCACGAATGCTTATGGGGATAAAAATAGCCTGCCTGTGTTATGTTGCGATGAAATAAATGGTGAAGCTGAAACAAAAGTTGCAGACTGAGTCGGTGACAGACAGGCAGTAACAGGTGACAAGGCATGAAACAGATTGATGAACGGTTACGGGGGCGCTACAGCGAACTTTCTCCTCAGGAGCAGCGCGTCGCAGATTTTATTTTCGATCATTTCGATGATTTGATTAGCTACAACAGTGCGGAACTGGCGCGTCTCAGCGGCGTCTCCAAGGCCACCGTCAGCCGTTTATTCAAGCGCCTGGGTTACCCCAGTTATCGTGAGATGCGCGAGGAATTGCGCACCTTGCGTCAGAGTGGCATGCCGCTGGCGGATAACCGTGATGCGGTGCAGGGCAATACCTTGCTGGCACGGCACTATAAGCAGGAAATGGCGAACCTGACTCAGTGGATGCAACACATTGATGCGCTACAGTTCGGCGCGGTGATTGAGGCGATGATGCAGGCCCGGCGTCTGTGTATTGTCGGTTTACGCAATAGCTATCCGGTGGCGTTGCACCTGCGTCAGCAACTGGTGCAGATCCGCCAGCAGGTGATATTGCTGGCCCAACCGGGACAAACGTTGTCGGAAGAATTGGTGGACTTGAACGCGCAGGATGTGGTGGTGGTGGTGGCGTTCCGCCGCCGTCCGCGGCTTATCCAGCCTTTGCTGGCGCAATTGCACAAGCAAAAGGTCCCGACCATTCTGCTTTGTGAACCACAGGCCAACGCCTTACTGCCGCTGGCAAACTGGTCCTTGTGCGCGCCGCTGGACAGCGTCTCCGCCTTTGACAGCTACGCTTCCGCCATGAGCCTGGCGAATTTGCTCAGTAACGCATTACTGCATGAAATGCTGCGTGACGGGCGTCAGCGGATTCATCATATCGCCGATCTCTATAGGGAACTGGATGAACTGGAGCAGCGATAACGGGGCGCAATAATGGTGCTTTTGCACTTTTTTAGGGCGAAACGGATCGGCCTTTTTCTTTTCGTCCGCGCCGCCAACAGGAAAACCATCGGTAACCTCATTTTCCTTTTCTCAATGTTGGACAACAGATAGCGCGAAGCAGGAATGACGGATCGGTTCTGAGGATGAAAAATCCGCTTATCTCTGATCCTGGCATACTCTTTGCTTTATTTCTGCAACGATAGTTTCATTTTTGCTAATTAAGAATCTTTCGTTTCAATGAAACTTAACCGGGGACAGATATGATGTTGATCAACAAGCTGGGCATCAAAAAACGTTTACTGGCAATGGCGGGCGCGGTGCTGTTAATGGCGCAGGCGGGCGGCGCGATGGCCGACCAATTACAAGATATCGAAAAGCGCGGCGTGCTGCGCGTTGCCGTACCACAGGATTTTCCGCCATTTGGTTCAGTGGGAACCGATCTCCAGCCGCAAGGTTATGACATTGATATCGCTCGCTATCTGGCGCAGGAGATGAAACTAAAGTTACAGCTTGTCCCCGTCACCAGCGCCAACCGCGTGCCTTATCTGCAAACCAATAAAGTGGATCTGGTGATTTCCAGTCTGGGCAAAAATGCCGAGCGCGAAAAAGTGATCGATTTCAGCCGCGCTTATGCGCCGTTCTTCCTCGGCGTATTTGGGCCGCAGGCCGGCGAAGTCGCCGCCCCGGAAGCATTAAAGGGGAAAAGCGTCGGCGTAACGCGTGGCGCGGTGGAGGACATGGTGTTAACGGAGATTGCCCCGAAAGAGGCGCAAGTTAAACGTTACGAAGATAACAACACCACGCTGTCGGCCTATCTGTCGGGTCAGGTGGAGTATATCGCCACCGGAAATCTGGTGGTGGCGGCCATTGCCGAGCAGAACCCCGCTAAAGCGCCGGTGGCGAAATTCATGCTGAAAGATTCGCCGTGCTACATCGGCCTGAAAAAGAATGAGTCCGCCCTGAAAGCCAAAGTCGATGCGTTGATTGAGCAGGCCTTGAAAGACAACACGCTTAATAGTCTGTCTGAAAAATGGCTGAAAGCGCCGCTGCCGGACAGCATCAAGGCATAAGGGAGACGCCATGACCTATCAGCTTGATTTTGCCGCGCTATTGCCGTTCTGGACGGAACTGCTGGCAGGTTTGTGGGTGACCATTAAGCTGACGGCGATGGCGACCCTCGGCGGTATCGCCATCGGTATCTGCGGCGCGGCGTTGCGCAGCGGCAAGCCCTCTATGGTCGGCAAACTGTGGGGGATTTATGTTGAATTGATACGCAACACGCCGTTTGTGGTGCAACTGTTTTTCATCGTGTTTGGCTTGCCGAGTCTGGGTTGGAAACTGACCGCCGGCGAAGCCGCGTTGCTGGCGATGCTGATAAACCTGGGCGCTTACAGCACCGAAATCATCCGCGCGGGTATTCAGGTCACGCCGAAAGGCCAGTGGGAAGCCGCCCGCGTGCTTGGGCTGACGCGCAGCCAGACCTTTTTCCGGGTCATCCTGCCGCCGTCGTTGCAGCGGGTTTATCCGGCGCTGGTCAGCCAGTGCATCATCGTGATGCTGGGATCGTCGGTGGTGTCGCAGGTCTCCTACGAGGAACTGACCTTCGCCGCCAATCTGATCCAATCACGTACTTTTCTGAGTTTTGAGGTGTATCTGGTGACCACGCTGTGCTATCTGGCGTTGTCCATTCTGATGCGTCAACTATTACTGCTGGCGGGCCGGCGCTTTCTGGGGACGGCACAACAATGATGACATTCACTGACTGGGATATCGTCCGCAACCTGCTGCTGGCGGCGCGTTGGACGCTGTTGTTGTCGCTGACGGCGTTTATCGGCGGCGCGGCGGTGACGTTTCCGCTGATGCTGCTGCGCCTGACCAGACGCAAATGGCCGACGCGATTCATTCGGGTTTACTCAGAACTGTTTCAAGGCACGCCGCTGTTGATGCAGTTGTTCCTCGCGTTCTTCGGTTTGGCGCTGTTCGGCATCGACGTCAGCCCCTGGACGGCGGCGGCGCTGGCGCTGACGCTGTTTACCAGCGCGTTTCTGGTGGATATCTGGTGCGGAAGCATAGAGGCGCTGCCGAAAGGCCAATGGGAAGCCTCGCGCTGTCTGGGACTGAGCTTTGGACAAACCCTCTATCGAGTGATTGCGCCGCAGGCGATGCGCATCGCCATTGCGCCGACGGTGGGATTTTCCGTGCAGGTGATTAAAGGCACGGCGTTGGCGTCGATTATCGGTTTTATCGAGTTGACGAAAGCGGGAACCATGCTGAACAACGTGACTTATCAGCCTTTCAAAGTCTTTGGCCTGGTGGCGCTGGGCTACTTCCTGATGTGTTATCCGCTTTCCTATTACAGCCGCTATCTGGAGAAGAAATTCAATGCCGCTCATCACTATTAATCAGGTACAGAAATATTACGGGCAGAATCATGTCCTGAAAGGCGTCGATCTGGATATTGAAATGGGCGAAGTGATTTCAATTATCGGCCGCAGCGGTTCGGGTAAAAGCACCTTGCTGCGCTGTATGAACGGCCTCGAAGGGTATCAGGAAGGCAGCATCAAGCTGGGCGGCATGACTGTGACCGACCGTGACTCGCAGGCGCGGGAGATCAGCCGCTCGGTGGGCATGGTATTCCAGAATTTCAATCTGTTCCCGCATATGACCGCGTTGGAAAACGTGATGCTGGCTCCGCGCCGGGTACTGGGGAAATGCGCCGCGGAATGCCGCGAACTGGGCGAACAGATGCTGAACAAAGTCGGGCTTGGCGAGCGTATCGACTATTACCCGGGCAATCTGTCCGGCGGTCAGCAGCAGCGGGTGGCGATTGCGCGCGCGCTGGCGATGAACCCGAAAGTGTTGCTGTGTGATGAAATCACCTCTGCGCTGGATCCTGAACTGGTGGGCGAGGTGCTGAAGGTGTTGGAGCAGCTTGCCGCAGAGGGCATGACGCTGATTCTGGTGACACACGAAATGAACTTTGCCCGTGAAGTCGGCGATCGGGTGGTGTTTATGCATCAGGGCAAAATCTGGGAGCAGGGCGACAGCAAAACGCTGTTCACTAACCCGCAGACCGCCGAACTCAAGCAGTTTATCGCGTCTGTACGCGGGTTATCGGAGGCGTAATTTACGCGGGAAAAATGATAACCGAAAAAGAATCCCTATTAAGCAATAAGCATTTGGAGCTATAAAAATGAACAATGAACGGTTCGCCCAAATCAATCCACCTCACCGCCTGCTGATGGGGCCGGGCCCCATCAACGCCGATCCGCGCGTGTTACGGGCGATGGCCAGTCAACTGATTGGTCAGTACGACCCGGCGATGACCAATTATATGAATCAGGTGATGGCGCTTTACCGTCAGCTATTCCGTACCGAAAACCGCTGGACGATGCTGGTGGACGGCACGTCGCGCGCCGGAATCGAAGCGGTTCTGCTGTCGGCTATTCGCCCCGGCGACAAAGTGTTGGTGCCAGTGTTTGGGCGTTTTGGCCATCTGTTATGTGAAATCGCCCGTCGGTGCCGCGCGGAGGTGCATACCATCGAGGTGCCGTGGGGCGAAGTGTTCAGCCCTGAACAGATTGAAGATGCGATTAAAACGGTGCGTCCGCGCATCCTGCTGACGGTGCAGGGCGATACGTCCACCACCATGCTGCAACCGCTGGCCGAATTGGGCGATATCTGTCGTCGTCACGGCGTGTTGTTTTATACCGACGCTACCGCCTCGTTCGGCGGAAACGAACTGAAGACGGATGCCTGGGGGGTGGATGCGGTATCCGCCGGGTTGCAAAAATGTCTCGGCGGGCCGTCCGGCAGCGCGCCCGTTACGCTCAGCCCACGGATGGAGGCGGTGATCCGCCGCCGTAAATGCGTTGAGCAAGGCATTCGTACCGATGCCCATCAGGATGGCGATGACGAAATGATCTATTCCAACTATTTCGATCTCGGCATGGTGATGGATTATTGGGGGCCGGAGCGTCTGAATCATCACACGGAAGCCACCAGCATGCTGTTTGCCGCCCGCGAGTGCGCCCGCATTATTCTGGAAGAAGGTCTGGATCAATGCATCGTGCGTCATGCCTTGCACGGCAAGGCGCTGGTCGCCGGTATTCAGGGCATGGGGCTGAATACCTTCGGTGATCTCAATCACAAGATGAATAACGTGCTGGGCGTGGTGATCCCCGATGGGATCCACGGCGAGCAGGTGCGCAAAATCCTGCTGGATGACTTCGCCATTGAAATCGGCACCTCATTCGGCCCGTTGCAGGGCAAAATCTGGCGCATTGGCACGATGGGCTATAACGCGCGTAAAGATTGCGTGATGCAAACGCTGAGCGCACTGGAAGCGGTGCTGAACCGTCTGGGATTCCGCTCGGTTCAGGGCGCGGCGCTACAGGCGGCCTGGAATTGCTATGCCAGCGATGAGGGACGTGCATGAGTCATCCCCTGATGCCGGAGTCCGTGGCTGTTGCGGCGGCGGAACAGATTATGTCGCGTTGCGACGTGCTGGCGGAAATCAGTGAAACCGCCGGTCAACTGACCCGTGTGTATCTGTCCGCGGAGCATCTGCGCGCCAATGCGTTGGTAGGGACGTGGATGCGGGAAGCCGGCATGCGCGTCTGGCAGGATAGCGTCGGCAATATTTGTGGCCGTTATGAAGGGCTACAGCCGGATGCGCCCGCGCTATTGATGGGATCGCACCTTGATACGGTACGCAATGCCGGACGTTATGACGGTATGCTGGGCGTACTGACCGCCATTGAAACGGTGCGTTTTCTGCATCAACAACAGATTCGCCTGCCGGTGGCGCTGGAAATTGTCGGATTTGGCGATGAAGAAGGCACCCGGTTTGGCATTACCTTGCTGGGCAGCCGTGGTCTGACGGGCACCTGGCCGGATAACTGGCTGCGTTGTCAGGACAGCCAGGGCGTTAGCGTGGCGCAGGCGCTGGATGCCGCCGGTTTGGATGCGCAAGCGATCGCGCAGGCGGCCAGGTCGGTCAGCGACATCGTCGGCTATCTGGAACTGCATATTGAGCAAGGGCCGTGTCTGGAACAGGTGGATCTGGCGTTGGGCGTGGTGACGGCGATTAACGGCGCTCGTCGGCTGAACTGTACTTTTCAGGGCGTGGCCGGACATGCGGGAACGGTGCCGATGACCCAGCGCCGGGATGCGCTGGCGGCGTCGGCTAACTGGATGATGGAGGCGGAAACGCTGACCAGAGAAAGCGATCCTTATCTGGTGGCGACGTTCGGCACGTTACAGTGCTTGCCGGGGGCGGCCAATGTGATCCCCGGCGAAGTGCGCTTAACGCTGGACATTCGCGGCCCGGAAGACGCGCCGCTGGATGCGTTGCTGCAACGCTTGCTGGTATCCGCCAATGAGATTGCCCGCCAGCGCGGATGCCGGTTCGAGGCGGAAGAATATTACCGGATTGCCGCCACGCGTTGTGATCCGACATTGCAGCAGCAGTTGAGCGCCGCGGTGATGCAGGTGCAGGGGCGCAACCTGTTGCTGCCAAGCGGAGCGGGACACGACGCGATAGCCATCGCCGAACGCTGGCCGGTCGCCATGCTGTTTGTGCGTTGTCGGGGTGGCGTGAGTCATCACCCTGATGAATCGGTGATGACGGGGGATGTGGCGCAGGCATTGAGGGCGTTGTACACGATGGTGCGGCAAAGCGGGGCTGCGGGCTGATAGCCCGTTTTTATGCGGCGGCGCTGAATGAAAGGGTTAGCCGCCGCCTCTCGGCGTTACAACGAAAAACGATCCGCGTCACGCCATGCCGGGAATGCTTCCCGATAGCTTTGCAGCGCTTCCAGCGATAACTCCGCATCCAGACGGGCGGGTTGACTGGCGGGCGCGGACGCCAGAACCTCACCCTGAGGGTTAATGATCAGGCTGTCGCCGCGATAGCTGTGGCCGTTGCCGTCGGTGCCGACGCGGTTACAACCGGCGACGTAAGCCTGATTTTCAATGGCGCGGGCCGCCAGCAGCGTCTGCCAGTGGGCGGCCCGCGGCGCCGGCCAGTTGGCGACATACAAGGCCAAATCATAATCTTGTCGGTTACGCGACCACACCGGGAAGCGCAGGTCGTAACAAATCAGCGGACAGATGCGCCAGCCGCGCCATTCAAGGATCAGACGTTCCGCGCCAGCCTGATAATATTGATGTTCATCCGCCATACGGAACAGATGACGCTTGTCGTACTGGTAAACACCGCCCTGCGGATCAACCAGCAGAAAACGGTTTACCGCGCCTTTGGGGGTTTGCACGGCAATGCTGCCGCCGATCAGCGCGTTGGTTTTCTGCGCCCATTGATGCAGCCACTGCTCGACCACCGGCTGCGCCAGACTGCGCTTTGTCGCTTCCATCGCAAAACCGGTGGTGAACATTTCAGGCAACACGATCAGATCGCGATCGTTGAGGTCAGTCAGCAGCGAATCAAAATGGCTCAGGTTGGCTGCGCCATCCAGCCACGCCAACGGTTGTTGCAGCAGTGAAAGTTTTAAAGTCGACATAAACGCTCCGCGGCGGCATCCAATGTAGCTTCCTGTTTGGCAAAGCATAGCCGAATTAATTGATGAGGAAACGGCTGGGCGCAGAATACGGAAAGCGGAATGGCGGCGACGCCTACCTTCTCGGTCAACCAGCGGCAGAAACTGACGTCATCCTGATCGGAGATGGCGCGGTAATCAACCAGCAGGAAATAGGTGCCTTCGCAGGGCAGAAGCTCAAAGCGGCTGGCGGCCAGGGCATGAACGAAACGATCGCGGCGGGCGCGATAAAAATCCGGCAGTTCGCGCCAGTGCTGTGGCTGCTCGCGCAGCATGTCGGCAATGGCTAACTGGGCGGGCGTGTTGACCGAAAAAGTCAGATATTGGTGAATTTTGCGCACTTCCGCGCTCAGCGCCGCCGGCGCGACGCAATAGCCCACTTTCCAGCCCGTCATATGGAAGGTTTTACCAAATGACGACACGGCAATCGCGCGTTGGCGTAAAGCCGGATGCGCCAGCACGCTGGCATGGCCTTCCGGCGCGAAGCAAATGTGCTCGTAGACTTCATCGCTCAACACATAGATCTCATGCGCAGCGATGGCCTGCCACAGTTGTTGGAAATCGTCTTTGCGCCAGACGGTGGCTGACGGATTGTGCGGCGTATTCAGGATCACCAGCCGGGTGCGATCGCTCAGCAGGGCGGAGAATTCCGCCCAGTCGACGCGAAATGCGGGCGGTTGCAGCGCCAGACGTTTTAGCTCGCCGCCAGCCAGCGCGACGGCAGGCGCATAGCTGTCATAGCTGGGATCGAAACAGATCACTTCATCGCCGGGACGCACTAGCGCCGCGATGGACGCGAACAGCGCTTCCGTCGCGCCGGCGGTGACGGTGACTTCCGCATCGGCATCCGGTTTCCAGCCGTACAGTTCGGCTGTTTTCCCGGCGATAACCTCACGCAATGGTGCCACGCCGGTCATGGGCGCGTATTGGTTCGCCCCCTGGCTGACATGATAGGCCAGACGCTGTTGCAGATAAGCGGGGCCATCAAAGTCAGGAAAACCCTGCGAGAGATTAATGGCCTGATGTTGCTGGGCCAGCGCGCTCATCTGGGTAAAAATGGTGGTGCCCAGTGAGGGTAATTTACTGTCGGGAATAAGCGTGGCGCTCATGACGGGATAGGACTCCTGCAAACCTGTATTGCCTGACAATATAACACGATGCTAGTATTTGGCAATCAAGACGCTTGGACGTTTAAACGGCTAAATACCGTTAAATGCTAAGTCATAACTAAAAGTACTAAGTACTGGCAAATGGGAAGTTTCATGACGGAAAACCTGCAACTTACGGCTCTACTCGCCGCCTGCCGCTGGATAGGGCAAAAAGGCTGGTGTCCGGCGACCGGGGGCAATATGTCCGTGCGCCTTGATGAGCAACGGTGTCTGATTACCGAATCGGGTAAGGATAAAGGCAGCTTGCGGCAACAGGATTTTTTGCTGGTGGAAATTGCCGCCAATCACGTTCCCAGCGGCCGCACGCCATCGGCGGAAACCGGCCTGCATACGCTGTTATATCGCACTTATCCTCAGGTCGGCGCGGTGCTGCACACCCACTCGGTGAATGCGACCGTCCTCTCGCGGGTAGAAAAAAGCGCGGAACTGGTGTTGCAAGGCTATGAGATGCAAAAGTCGCTGGCCGGGCAAACAACCCATTTGGATCGCGTAGTCATCCCGATTTTTGATAATGATCAGGATATTGCGGCGCTGGCTGATCGGGTGGCGACGTTCGCGAAGCATCAGTCGCTGCGCTACGGCTTTCTGGTGCGCGGACACGGTCTTTATTGCTGGGGAGAAACGGTGACAGAGGCGCGTCGTCATTTGGAAGGGCTTGAGTTTTTGTTTCAGTGTGAATTACAACGCCGACTGCTGGAGGCCAAATGAGTCAGAGCGACGGCATTAAAGCGATAGTGACGGACATTGAAGGCACCACCAGCGATATTCGTTTTGTACACAACGTGTTGTTTCCTTATGCTCGCGCACGTCTGGCGGATACCGTGCGCCGGCAGCGGGACAATCAGGAGATCGCACAGGCTCTGGCGCTGTTGCGTCAGGAACTGGCTAGGCCCGATGCGGATGAAGAGACATTGATTGCCGCGTTGCATCGGTTTATGGATGAAGATCGTAAATCCACCGCACTCAAGCTGTTGCAAGGCATCATTTGGCGTTCGGGTTATCACCACGGCGATTTCCGTGGACATCTCTACCCGGAAGTGGCCCGGCAACTTGCCGACTGGCATCAGCAAGGCATTGGTCTGTATGTCTATTCGTCGGGGTCGGTTGAAGCGCAGCAACTGCTTTTCGGTTACAGCGAAGCGGGGGATTTACGCCCGTTGTTCCGTGATTATTTTGATACCCGCGTCGGCGCAAAACGTGAAACCGCCTCTTACCACGCCATTGCGCGTTCCATTGGTTTACCGGCGGCGCAGTTACTGTTTCTGTCGGATATTCATCAGGAACTGGATGCCGCAAAACAAGCGGGCTGGCATACCTGTCAGCTTATTCGTCGTGATGCCGATGACGTGAGTCGTCACCCTCAGGTGGCGAGTTTTGACCAGATCGATTTACAGGAGTATTTCCAATGAGCGCACTGACCATCTTTAGTGACAGCGATGCAAGCCAACCGATTTGGCACAGCCGGGAGGGTGAAGCCATCCGTCAGCAACTGGCCGATATCGGCGTGCGTTTTGAACGCTGGCAGGCCAATAAGACGCTGAGCGACGCGCCTTCTACCGAAGAAGTGCTGGCGGCTTACCAGCATGAGATCGACAAACTGGTAGCTGAAAAAGGTTATCAGAGTTGGGATGTGATCAGTATGCGCGCGGATAACCCGCAGCGTGCGGAACTGCGCGCCAAATTTCTGTCTGAGCACACGCATGGCGAAGATGAAGTGCGTTTCTTTGTGGAAGGGGCGGGGTTGTTCTGCCTGCATCTGCAAGGCAGGATTTTCCAGATCCTGTGTGAGAAAAACGATCTGCTGTCCGTGCCGGCAGGCACGGCGCATTGGTTCGACATGGGGCCGGAACCGCACTTCACCGCCATCCGCCTGTTTGATAACCCGGAAGGCTGGATCGCGCATTTTACCGGCGATAAGATCGCGGATGCTTACCCGAAATTAGCGGATTAACCTGTTTATGGGCGCCAGTTTGACTGGCGTTTTTTCCCGCTATGGTATCTGGCTGCTTAACGCCAGAAGCTGAGCCGCATAAAAACCGCGTGGGCCAGTCCGTCGATTGGCGCGGCGTCCAATCACGCTTTCCTCTCCTCCAGCGCTGAGCGAAATATCCCTTCCTTCACCGCCTGCGGCGTCACCACCCCGGTATCCAATACCCAGCCGCTGATAAGTTGCGATGGCGTGACATCAAACGCCGAGTTGTAGACCGGCGCGTTTTGCGGCGCCCACTGGCAGTTGCCGAAACTGCCTGAGACACCGGTCACTTCCGTTGCGGCGCGTTGCTCAATCGGAATGGCGTGACCGTCCGGGCAGGCCGGATCGTGCGTGGTATGCGGCGCGGCGACGTAGAACGGGATTTGATGATAGTGTGCTAATACCGCCAGACTGTAGGTGCCTATCTTATTGGCGACATCCCCATTGGCGGCAATGCGATCCGCGCCCACCCATACGGCATCGACTTTACCTTGCGCCATCAGGCTGGCGGCCATCGAATCGCAAATCAATTGATAAGGGATCGCTAATTCACCCAATTCCCATGCGGTAAGGCGTCCGCCTTGCAGCAATGGTCGGGTTTCATCAACCCATACCTGTTGGATTTTCCCCTGTTGATGCGCGCGCAGCAATACGCCGATCGCCGTGCCGATCCCGGCGGTCGCCAGTCCGCCGGTATTACAGTGCGTCAGCAGCCGACTATTGGGTTTCACCAGCGTCACGCCGTGAGCGGCAATCTGTTCGCACAGCGCACGATCTTCCGCCACCAGCCGCAACGCTTCCTGCATCATGGCGTTGACGAATTGCGGTTGCGCCAGCGCTTGCTTCATACGGTCCAGATTATTCATCAGATTAACCGCCGTGGGGCGGGCTGCCCGCAATGTTTCCAGCGCCAGCGCCAACGGTGGCCGGGGTAATCCCGCTTCTGCCAGCAGCGCCAGCAACAGACTGGCGGATAAGCCAATCAACGGCGCGCCGCGCACGCGTAATGTCTGGATATGTTCCACCAGCGACGCCACATCCGGGCAGGGACACCAGCGTTTCTCCTGTGGCAACGCCTGCTGGTCAAGGATCCACAATTGATTATCAATAATTTTCAGGCTGGTTGTGTTAAGTGTCTTCATGAGTGGTTAAATCCATGTTGCGTTATTGCTCTGATTTTCTTATTCTGCCAATATGTAAGATGGATGTATAGACGTCCACACGCTTTTATGTCCAAAAAGCCTTTCTCACCATGAGGTGAGCGCAAAATAATAAGGGGTTGGCAATGTCTGTTTACCGCACCTTTACGGCGGATGATGCCGTGGAATACGCCCGCCAGTATGGAGGGGTGAGCGATCCGCACTCGCTGGTCGCCGCCGAGGAAATTGGCGACGGTAATCTGAATCTGGTGTTTAAAATTCGCGATACGCGCGGGGTAAGCCGGGTGATTGTCAAACAGGCGCTCCCGTATGTTCGGTGTGTTGGCGAGTCGTGGCCGTTGACGTTGGATCGCTCGCGCATTGAGGCGGAAACGCTGCTGGCTCATGCGCAATTCTGTCCGCAGCATACGGTGGCGGTGTTACATCACGATGCGGAACTGGCGGTGATGGTGCAGGAAGATCTTTCCAATTATCGCATCTGGCGCAGCGAGTTGATTCAAGGCGTCAACTACACGCAGGCGGCGATTAAACTGGGCGAATATCTGGCGCAGGCGCTGTTCCATCACTCCGATTTTTATCAATCACCTCATGATAAGAAAGCGGCGGTGATCCGGTTCACCAATCCTGAACTGTGTCAGATCACGGAAGATTTGTTCTTCACCGATCCCTATATCGACCATGAAAGAAATCAGTTTGAGGCCGCATTAACCGCCGATGTGCAGGCCCTGCGCGACGATCATACACTGAAGCTGGCGGTTGCCGGACTTAAACATCGCTTTTTGAGCAAGGCCGAAGCATTGCTGCATGGCGATATTCATAGCGGCTCGATTTTTGTGGCGGAAGGCCGCCTGAAAGCAATTGACGCCGAGTTCGGTTTCTATGGGCCGATGGGATTTGATGTAGGCACCGCAATCGGCAATTTGTTGCTGAACTATTGCGGTTTGCCGGGCCTGCTGGCGCCGCGTGAAGCGGCAGCCAACCGCGAGCAGCGGCTTGCTGATATCTGCGCGCTATGGAATACCTTTGCGGCGCGTTTCCTGTCGCTGAGTGAGCGCCATAGCCGTGAGCCTTCGCTGGCGCAACCGGGCTATGCCGAACTGTTTTTACAACAGGTATGGCAGGATGCCGTCGGTTATTGCGGCACCGAACTGATTCGCCGCACCATTGGACTGGCGCATGTCGCCGATCTCGATAGCATTCAGGATGATGAATCCAGAACGGAATGTCAGCGCCAGGCGTTGGCGCTGGGGCGAACGCTGATTCTGGCCGCACCGCATATCGTCAGTGTGGAAGCGTTGTTGGCGCGGATACGGCAAAGCGGCGCTTAGAGTTGATGAAATCGCGTTGGCGGAGTGTCTATTTTTTCCCCTTCTCCAGCATCGCTTTCAGATCGGCAAAAGGATTGTGAGTGGCGAGGCCGACCTCTTTCTGGGCATCTTCGCCGGCTATCACGGTTGAACCGTACATATCCGCGTCGGTATATTTTGAATGCTCATGATCGTGGCAATACAGACACAGCATTTCCCAGTTGCTGCCATCTTCCGGGTTATTGCTGTGATCATGATCGATGTGATGCACGGTTAATTCACGCAGATTGGAATAAACGAATTCACGCGAGCAGCGACCGCAAACCCACGGAAAGAGTTTGAGCGCTTTTTCACGATAGCCGCTTTCGAGCTTCGCATAGTTTTTCGGGATGTAGGCCATGAGCGAGATGCCATTATTGGATAGCAAACGGTCATATTACCCTGATTGATTGGTGGTATAAATGGATAAGAGAAAATGTTTTCGATCTGGTCGCTCAATACCTTTAGGGAGAGTGCTGAGTTGTGTCGCGGCGGTGCAGGCGAATCAGGATACGGCAAAGGCATTTTGTTTTTAGCGATAAATAAAATACAAAGCGTACACTAATTATAATGTAGGTTTATGCGCCTGGATGTGATTATTAATTCAATATGTCGGTAAGGCTGATTATCATGAAATGTTCAAGTTTGGATTTTAATTTATCAATAATATATTACATATAATATTATTAGTACGACCAAGGAAATTGCTTTTTTCTGATCCTTAATTCTATAATTATGACTATTTTTTACAAAAAAAATTACGATTGTAAGAGATATGTTTCGAGAAGATATTTTTTTATGGCTAGCTTTTAATGTTGACTAAGATCAATACTTATCCCTTTTTTTTACGAAAAAAAAAGCGTTATAACGTCATTGTTTGGGAATATACTGACACAAGGAACTGTATTAATGGCTAATTTTATTTTTATGAAAATAAAAGGGCAAACACAAGGACTCATATCTGAAGGATGTTTGAGTATTAACTCTGTAGGGAATAAGCACATATCTGGTCATGAGGATGAAATATTTGTCTATGCGACAAATTATGATCTGACTAGAGATAGAAATGTAAATCATCATCCATTCTCAATAACAAAAGCAAATGATAAGTCAACACCATTATTATTAACTAGTATAGCAAGCAATGAGGTTTTGGAATGTGAATTAAATTATTATAGGACATCTTCCTGTGGAGCACAAGAGAACTATATGACAATAATTTTAAGAAAAGCGTCCATTGTAAATATATCAAATCAAAATCCAAACTCATAATGATATGCAACCGTTTGAAAATATAGACCTTCGCTATGAAAGTATAACCTGTTGCCATAATATAGCAGGCACGTCTGGATATAGTATTTTAACTGAATATATGTACTAACATATAATGAATAATCCTATTTGACTAAATAACTGCGCCTATTACCGCTCCACTTTTGTTAGTCCAGGTTTGTTGCCTGGGAAAGGTGATGCGGTTTTAATAAATTGTCTGACATTTTT
>NZ_QNRY01000054.1 GCF_003315515.1 Brenneria salicis ATCC 15712 = DSM 30166
TTTTATGGATGGTTTTCTGCATCCGACGTCGTTCGGTACGGGGTATTGGTGCTATGATCGGCATCGCTCAGTCCGGTTGGTGATTTGTGATTTTTAGCGATTGATCAGATCGCTCAACTCGGACTGAGTTCCCTCAAAGTGATCTACTATTTGGAACAGCTATTTAGGTTTATTCTCATCTTTTAAAAAGCATATATTAAGAATAGTTTGAGTTGTAAGTACATTGATTTTTTCATCACTTTGTTTTTTTAAAGATTTCGTCCCAGAAATGCCGCTATCGACACTTTCAGTTCAAAATATTCAGGATATAGTGAAATAGTAATGAGTTAATATGGTTTTCGGAGAAACTATATTACCAAAATTAAAATTCAGGCGAAACCTTCGAGGCGTAGAGTGCAGATATCGTTCTCAACCGCATCAAGACCATCGTCATCGCTGTAAATAATCATAGGTCACAGCTTAAACATTATCTTAATGTTATCAAATCTCCAGGGAAATTTTGTGACGATTCTATTTTTTGAAATTTTAGTCGAGAGGTGATTATGAGGAATCATGGTATAGACTTGATAAAATTGCTCGCAATTTATTTTGTAATATGTTCACATGTTGCACCTTATTACATGCATATGTACCCTAAAGATTTTGGAATGTATTTTATCAGTGAGTTTGGTATGCTCGGCGTGGTGCTTTTTTTCACTGCAAGTGGATATTTTATTTTAAATAATAATAAGCAAGATCAATTTACCTACATATTTAAAAAGATTAAAAACGTGGCCAAAGTCTTTATGATATGGGTACTTATATATTATTTATATGATAAATATATTGTTTCTAATTTTACAGATGTAAAAACCGTCGACTTCTACACTTATTTGAATGTGATGGGCCATTTCAGCGAAGCAAGCCACTTATGGTTTTTACCTTGTATTATTGGTCTCTACATCCTTGTCCCTCTGATGCGGCCAGCATTTATTGAAGAAAACCGCTTGGCGATAAAAAAAACGCTTATTCTTTTTTTATTTGTATCAAACCTAAGCATTCTAGAAAAGGTATTCATGAGCCTATTCAATATTTCGCCATTTATCACGCCATCATTGCTTCTATCAACACAAGTGACTGGACTTATATATTTCATTCTCGGTGGCTATTTGGGGTTGATAAATTCGGGTAAAAGTCCATCAAGAGTAAATGTGCTCATGGTTATTATAATTGCTTTTATTGGATATCTGATACTTACTTATTTTCGTCGCTATTGGGGACACGATTTCTATTACATGAAATTTTATATTTTCCTATTACAATTAGTCTGCTTCTCATTTTTTTACTCACTATCTAATATAGAGATTAATGATGATTTTATTAAAAAACACATCACTAATATTAGCGACAAAGTTTTCGGAATTTATCTTATTCATAATATTTTTGTTATTGAAATATACCCGGAGGTTATTCATGGAAGAATTGCAAAATATTTTACTTTTCTCACACCTTACGGCTATACGTTGATATATTCTTTAGTTGTGCTTATTGTTGCCTATATTTTATGTTGTCTTCTGGATAATATTAAATACGTGAGAAGCATTATTCGTCTATAGATATGAGCAATGTTTTTACAATTAGGGTTGCAGGAGGGAGTCGAAAACAGTAGGAAAACTGTGGCGACAACCCTCTGCAATTCCCACAACGAAAGGCTAAAAAAACATTTTTTGAGCATCAGGATAGTAATGAGCAACATATCCAGGAAGCACAACGATTCGAAGCCAACAACGGCATGAGACTAAAAAATAAAGTTGCGCTCTGCTTGCTACTGGTGATTTACCAGGTTCATTCAGTATGAGCTCGCCATCATCACTTCCCTGACGAAATTTACTAGCTTTGTCAATCAAAAAACACAACATAAATGTTGCATTACATAACTTTCATGCTATTCTGTTATCTATTTCAATAAAACGGAGGCGTTATATGTTCACATACCCTGCATCAGTGAGTTTTAATGAAGACTCAGGACAGTATGAAATACTCTTTAGAGATTTCAAAAACTTAAAATCCATTGCATTCACAGAAGAGGATATTGACCTGGAAGCGGCCAGTTGGTTGACGGGGATCATCGGAGAATACATTGATGCCCGGATCCCGATTCCACACCCCTCAGCCTTGCAGCACAACGAAATAGATGTTCATCTCCCTGTGCTGGTCAATCTGAAGGCGGCATTGCATAACGCAATGATACAGACCGGTACACGAAAAGCAGATCTGGCGCGCAAACTTAATCAAAAGGGGCCACAGATAGATCGTCTGTTGGATGTAAATCATGCGTCAAAAATTGAGACGTTAGAGCAGGCTTTGTATTTACTTGGCTACGAAGTTTCGGTTTCAATTGCACAAGTGAGTAAGAGTAAATCCTTAAAAATAAACTAGCCTTCGCTTTGGCCAAGTAAATTAACGGTTGTTTTCAAGCATTCGCATATTATTCATCGCCTTTAATAATCGATCATACGATTGAATTTATAGACAAAATACCGAGTGCTAATAGTTAAAGCCAAGCGAATAGAGATTATACCCTACGTCTTTCGGATTACAGGCGAGTTGGTTTCCTGCATCTTGATATTCATGGGGTAGATATCTGTGTGGTATTTACAGGCTGTTTATTATTTTAAATTATTAGAAATGATGTCAACAGAATGAAATAAGACCGTATTCTCAACGAGTTTACGGTTTTATTTATTGTTAGACGTAACATCTCCCGCCGCCTTTCCGCCATCACGCGTCAATATGCACTGGAGCATCGATCAGGCTACTGCTACTCTGTTAAACAGTAATGGCATTTTATACATAACCAACACTTTGTTACTGCTTGAACCGGATAGGGAAAAAGACAGTTAACGATTTAGATCATGGATTCCCCGGTCGATAACTCACTACGCTACTTTTATTTTTGGCTGCCTGACAGTAATCATCCATCAGTTGCACAGACCAGATGACTGGCGTGTCGTTCTGCTTTCTATTGAATTTAGCGGGGAAAAGTTGCGATATCGATATCACCAAGCTCGTTTAATGAGCAAACTCAAAGATACAGAATGGTATAAGAAACGCTATTCAAACCGAGTACTATTCTGGCGAGAAATATCACCGCTTGCCTTCCCTATCTTCATCGAAGGATTGTGTGTTGTCCTGATGGGGGTATTCAGTACTTTACTGGTCAGTTGGCTGGGTAAAGAAGCGATGGCTGCCGTTGGTCTGGCAGACAGTTTCAATATGCTTATTATCGCTTTTTTTACAGCGGTGGCGTTAGGGACAGCCGTCGTCGTAGCCTTCAGTCTGGGACAACGCAACAGAAAACAGGCCCGCTCTGCATCACGCCAATCCATCTCTCTGCTTGTTATGGTGTCATTTCTACTGGTTGGGTTAGTTGAATTCGCGGGTGAATTGATCATTGATTTGATCGCGGGACAGGCTGACGAGCAGGTCAAGAACCTCGCGTTAATCTTCCTGCGCTGGACTGTCTGGGGCTATCCTGCATTAGCGATTGCGCTGGTGGGATGCGGCGCCTTACGCGGCGCGGGCAACACCAAGCTGCCGATGGTCATCAATATCGGTATGAATATCCTTAATATCGTCATCAGCAGTCTGCTGATTTACGGCGTTTTCTCCTGGGACGGTCTGGGATTCATCGGCGCAGGGATCGGCATTACCATTTCTCGCTATATTGGCGCGCTGTTTGTCATCCTGACGTTGATGCACGGATTCAAGGGTGCGCTGAGAATACCGTTTAAGTCCTATTTCACGCCTTTCACCGTCTCAATTCTGTATGAAGTCCTCAGCATCGGCATCCCGGCCAGTATTGAATCCGTGATGTTCAATGTCGGTAAGCTGATCACCCAGCGTTTCGTTGCAGGCATGGGCACCGAAGTGATCGCCGGTAATTTTATTGCTTTTTCGATTGCGACGCTGATAAATCTGCCAGGCAACTCGTTGGGTTCAGCGGCAACTATTATCGTCGGTACGCGGTTAGGTAAAGGGCAGATTATGCAGTCTGTCCGTCAGTTGAACTATATCTTCTGGCTTTCCAATATCGGACTTTGCATCCTTGCCGTGCTGTCCATCCCCGGCGCGCGCTATATGGCTTCTTTTTATACCGATGAACCAGAAGTCATTGAAGTCGTTCAGCATCTCATTTGGTTGAATGCGCTTTTTATGCCGATCTGGGCGGCGTCTTGGGTGCTGCCCGCCGGACTTAAAGGCGCAAAAGACGCCAACTATACCATGTGGATCGCTATGGCCGGCATGTGGGGATGCCGGGTCATCGCTGGATATGTTCTTGGCGTTATGCTCGGCTTCGGGGTTATCGGCGTCTGGATGGGCATGTTTATGGACTGGATTGTGCGCGGTTTTTTTTACTACCGACGTATGACGAGCGGACGTTGGCTGTGGCGTTATCGTCCAGTGCAACCACGCCAGACATAAGCGTTGTGGTACAAATTCAAGCAGAAAAACCGCGTAAAAAATCCGCCTCGCAGAGACGGATTTTACAGACACAGCTAACAACCCAAATGGAGGATCAAGCTATACGCGTTGCGATTAGAAGCGGTAACCAACGCCAACGGCCCAGGTTCCTACATCCACACTGCGAATACGGCTTTGCTCATAACCCACATCCAGAGCAATGTCTTCCATCGGGTTGAATTGAAGACCGGCGCCGTAGGTGAAACCATAGTCACTATTGCTCTGATGAGAAGAACCGTCAGAAGCGTTGCCAGTGAATTTACCGTGGCTGAAACCAACAACACCGTAGATGCTTGCCCAGTCATTCAGACGATAAGCAGGACCAGCAGTAAAGCCCATATATTGGCCCTTGCTGTAAAAACCGTCACTGGTGTTGCTATCTTCCAGATAGGTGAAGGAACTGATGACACCCAGCGGGTTATTGTCTTGCTCGTAACGATATTTCAGGTTAAAGCCTTTGGCTTTATTTACGACGCCTTGAGCGTCACCCTGAGCATAACCGGCAGATACCGTGCTCTGACCTGCCACTGCGGAACCTGCGCTCACTGCTAATACGCAAGCCAATGCTGAAAGACACGCGATTTTTTTCATATATACGGCCTCAAATTCATCTTACGAAAGAATACTTAATATGCACTAAAACCAACGGATTAAATATAACAAAAAATGATGCACTTGCTGCCTGTTTAATATTTTCCAATCACACCTCAGATGTAACAAATATTTTCAAATAGACTCTATAATACTAATTACATTGGGTTTTTCATACAGACAACCAGATAGCAAATTAATTCGCCTCCAACTGATAAAACAGATAATTCTTAATTATTTGTTCATATTACGCGCTAGTTCATTTGGTTTAAAATACGCCTGCTATATATTGTAAATAAAAGTCAGCGTGGCCCGCATACATCCTTTACAATCAATGAGTCTGGTTTTCGCTTTTCGCGAGAAAACGCGCTCTCATCTCACCGGTAAAAAATTAACCTTATTTTTCATAAAGGTAAACACTACATATTCCTATGCTATACTTTATAGAATATTTGGTGTTTCAGTTCTTATCAGCGTAGAAAGATAATGATTATCATTAGTAAAAAACTGATAATAAAAACAAGAGAATATATCTGCGACAACTATCCATTCGATAGGAAATTCTTTTCAATATCTTCTTCTATTGCTGTTATAATTAACCACGTTGAACAGTTAGATGACGAAATTCAAATAAGAGGAATAATATTATGCGTACCGCTAAACTGGTAAAACCCGCATCTTTAGAGCTAATCTACACACGTAATGATTTGGATGATAGCGTGAAGACCTCAACTATCAAGCTGTTAAACCAACTGGTGGTAGACTTTATTGACCTGTCGTTGATTACCAAACAAGCACACTGGAACATGCGCGGCGCCAATTTCATTGCCGTTCATGAAATGCTTGATGGTTTCCGTACTGCGATTACCGATCATCAGGACACCATGGCAGAACGCGTCGTTCAGCTTGGTGGCGTAGCGTCGGGCACGGTGCAGGCCGTCAATGAACAGTCTTCACTGAAAAGCTATCCAACCGATATCCATAGTGTGCAGGATCATCTGAAAGCACTGGCGGAACGTTATGCCAGCGTCGCCAATGATGTTCGCAAGGGCATTGCCAAAGCGGAAGATGAAGATACTGCGGATATTCTAACCGCCGCATCGCGCGATTTGGACAAATTTCTGTGGTTCATCGAATCCAACATTGAATAATTGCCGTCAGGGGCTGCTTCGAGCGGCCCTTTTGTTCCTCTCCCGCTCCCACACTTTTCTCGATTTGCCGCGTCTCAGCGCGTCGTCCTGTTTGTGGTCAAAAATAAACCAAAAACCGCTACTAAACCCGCCGTTTTATCTGTTTTATTGCTCAAAAAATTAGCTTTTGTCTGCAATAATGCAAGATAACTGAAATCAACGGTTGTTTCCCCTGTATGAATTAGTTAATCATAGCAACGTTCCGTCCAAGGGTTTTGGATAAAAAACGTCCACCTCCCGACAGGGCGACTAA
The DNA here is from genome assembly GCF_003315515.1 of Brenneria salicis ATCC 15712 = DSM 30166. GTDB lineage: Bacteria > Pseudomonadota > Gammaproteobacteria > Enterobacterales > Enterobacteriaceae > Brenneria > Brenneria salicis. The sequence goes on from NZ_QNRY01000054.1 coordinate 6,538, forward strand.
ATAAAAAATGATATATCCTATAAGACATTGATAATTATTCTAATGTTTTAATTGGTCTTACTTTTGCACTCTGATTGATCGGACCTGTAAAACAAAAGGGCTTCTCACAACTGGTACAAATAGGAAGGATTTGATGAAATCATTACTTAAAACGTCTTTGGTTGCATTGACGTTAGCCATGAGCATTTCCAGCTACGCCGCGGAGAAACAACTGATTGTCGCCACCGACACCGCCTTCGTTCCATTCGAGTTCAAACAAGGCGACAAATACGTCGGTTTCGATATCGATCTTTGGGATGCTATCGCCAAACAACTTAATCTGAGCTATACCCTGAAACCGATGGATTTCGGCGGTATTATTCCTGCGTTGCAAACCCGCAATGTGGATGTAGCGCTGGCAGGCATCACCATTACCGAGGAGCGTAAAAAAGCAATCGATTTCTCCGAGGGTTATTACAATAGCGGCTTGCTGGTTATGGTCAAAGCCGATAACAATGCGATTAAAGGCGAACAGGATCTGGCAGGGAAAGTCGTTGCGGTGAAAAGCGGCACCGGCTCGGTTGATTACGCGAAAGCCAATATTAAAACCAAAGATCTGCGTCAATTCCCGAACATCGATAACGCCTATATGGAATTAGGCACCAACCGTGCGGATGCGGTGCTGCATGATACGCCGAACATTCTTTACTTCATTAAAACCGCCGGTAACGGTCAGTTCAAAGCTGTCGGCGACTCCATCGAAGCGCAACAATACGGCATCGCCTTCCCGAAAGGCAGCAACCTGCGTGAAAAAGTGAACGACGCGCTGAAAACACTGCGTGAAAACGGCACTTATGCTGAGATCTACAAAAAGTGGTTTGGTGTAGAACCTAAGTAATTGCCGATTTAATCTGGAGATATTCCATGCAGTTTGACTGGAGCGTCATTTGGCCTTCCCTGCCCCTGTTGCTGGAAGGGGCGAAAATGACTTTACTGATCTCAGTACTGGGTCTGCTTGGCGGCCTGATTATCGGTGTGCTCGCGGGTTTTGCCCGCGCTTACGGCGGTTGGTTTTCCAGCCGCATCGCACTGGTCTTTATTGAAATCATTCGCGGTACGCCCATTGTTGTGCAGGTGATGTTTATTTACTTCGCCCTGCCGATGATTCTGACCTCAGTGCGCATTGATCCCTTTGCCGCCGCGGTGGTGACCATCATGATCAACTCAGGCGCCTACATCGCGGAAATTACCCGTGGTTCCGTGTTGTCTATCCATAATGGTTTCCGTGAAGCAGGGCTGGCGCTGGGCTTATCCCGACGCGCTGCGCTACGTTATTGCGCCGCTCGCGCTGCGCCGTATGTTGCCGCCGCTGGGCAACCAGTGGATTATCAGTATCAAGGATACCTCACTGTTCATCGTGATTGGCGTGGCGGAACTGACCCGTTCCGGCCAGGAGATCATCGCCGGCAACTTCCGCGCCCTGGAGATATGGAGTGCGGTCGCCGTGATTTATCTGTTCATCACGCTGGTGCTCAGCTTCGTCCTGCGTCGTCTGGAAAGAAGACTTAAGATTATATGATTGAATTTAAAAACGTTTCTAAACACTTTGGTCAGACGAAGGTCTTGCATGACATCGATCTGAAAATTAACCAGGGTGAAGTCGTCGTGATTATCGGACCTTCAGGCTCCGGTAAATCCACCTTGCTGCGCTGTATCAATAAACTGGAAGAAATCACCAGCGGCGAACTGATTGTCGATGGTTTGAAAGTTAACGATCCGCGTGTTGATGAGCGTTTAATCCGCCAGGAAGCGGGCATGGTGTTCCAACAGTTCTATCTGTTCCCGCATCTGACCGCGTTGGAAAACGTGGCTTTCGGCCCTATCCGGGTGCGAGGCGCCAGCAAGGATGAGGCGGAAAAGCCGGCGAAAGCGCTGCTGGCTAAAGTCGGTTTGTCCGAACGAGCACACCACTACCCTGCCGAGCTTTCGGGCGGACAACAGCAGCGTGTCGCAATTGCACGGGCGTTGGCGGTTAAACCTAAACTGATGCTGTTTGATGAGCCTACTTCCGCGCTCGATCCAGAACTGCGCCACGAAGTGCTGACGGTGATGAAAGATCTGGCTGAGGAAGTCATGACGATGGTTATCGTGACCCATGAAGTCGGCTTTGCCCACAAAGTCGCTTCGCGCCTTATCTTCATTGATAAAGGCCGCATCGCAGAGGACGGCGATCCCGAAACGCTGATCACCAACCCGCCCAGCGAACGCTTGCGCGAGTTCCTGCAACACGTTTCCTGAACCGACATTATTAAGGGTGCGTTAGCACCCTTTGATTTTCCCGCCGATCAGCGCGGATATTCCCGCTCAATGAACGCCGCAAACGCCTGACACATCAGCGCATCGCCTTTTTCATTATCCGCCAGCACCCGGCTGCCATCGACGATGCGGATCCGCGCGCCGAGATCAAAATCCGCCGCAGGTTGGGGACGTAATTGCGCCTGCCTCATACTGGTTTCGGCCTGCCGCCAGGCTTCATTAACCGTCAAATTACAGGCCTGCGCCAGAAAAGCCGGATTAAAACCTTCCCCCGTCAGGCTTCTCAGCGTGGCGTCATGGCTGACGCTGTTTCCCGGCAACCAGTAATATTTTGCCAGATCGGGGCCAATAGCCGCGTTATCCGTCAGATAGCCGTCACGTTGCAGGAAATAGTGCCGGGTTTGCTCCACCGCCATCAGCGCCAACAGATAACCCTGATAGGAACAGGCCGACTCCATCGATAACAGATGCGGGATCGCCAGCGTCGGCCTCAGGCTGCCGCTAATGCCTAAAATACGTTGTTCAACATCACGCGCCAGTTGAGTCATGGCTTGTGGTGTGCGCTGCTCTTCGGACCATGAGTAGAGTTCCCATTCAAAATAAGGCACCAACAGAATATGCCGTTCATTAAAGGCGCGCATCGGCTGACGCGTACTGATATCGGCGCGAATCAGTTCATCGGGGATCACCTCGCCCTGTGCATTTTGGGCATAACGTTTCAGCCAGTCGGCATCGTGCAACAGACTGTCGCAAAACATGGACTGCGTTTCCGCATACGCCATCGACGTTGGCGGAAACTCCTGTGAGAAACAAGGCGCGTTTTGACGAATATTGGCGAAATGCGCGGCATGGCCGCCTTCATGAAACAGCGTATTGATGCCGCTGGCGCCGCTACCCACCTGATCCGGCTTCGCCAGGCTGGTGAAGTTAATGCGCGCCGGGATCCATTTATTCTGCTCAACAAAAGTCGGCACCGGCGCATGCATAAAACCGTTTTCGTACTTGCCCTTGCGCACCAGCAAATCCAGTTGCATTTCCGCACCGTTAAAACCGATATGCAGACGCTTGAAACTATTGATCCAACGTTCCAACGACGCGGCAAACGGGAAATAGGGATCAAGCTGCCGGGTGACGTCTCCGGCGCTAGCGTAACGAATATTCCACGGCTGCAACGCCTCCGCCCCTTTCGACGCCGCCAGTTCATTCAGACTGCGAGCATTCGCTGCGCGGGTTTGCACTTCAAAGGGATCGAGAATGGCGAAAAGCTGTTCCGGCGACATTCGCTCGGTTTTATTGACCTTATAGTCAAAATAGTTGCGATACCCCATTTGGCGGGCAAAGCGGTTACGCAGGCTAATCAATTCAGGAAAGCCGTTATGCAACAACCACTGCTCCAGATCGCGCAGCGCGTGTTGCGAGCTTTGGCGATAGGTTTCCGTATCATTGGTCGCCTGATTGGTCAGCAATTCCCCTAATGAGGCAGGTACGCGCTCGCCGTTCGCATCCAGATGCGTCATTTCGTAAGTTTTACGCTTCTCATACAGGGCGCTTTCCGCGGCGATAATGTCATCCATCAGCGCCTTCGCCTGAGGATCTTCGATTACATTGCAATCAAAAAACCGATACCACCCTTGCAGACCGCGCAACAACGCTTGCTGAGCCTCGCTCACCGGACTTGCTTCCAGCGCGGCGAGGTGATGACGCAGCTCAACCAACCGTTGCGGTTGAGAAATGAACCGCTTGTAAGCGCTTTCCGCCGCGGAAAAACGGGCGGATACGTCATCATTTCCGGTGCCCATATAAAGCTGCCAGAACAGATCTTCTTTGGTTTGATGAACGGCAAGATAGTCGCGGTTCAACGCATTAAAATAATCCGCTGTCTGTTGCATGATGTTCCTTGTTTTAAAGAAAAATAACTTCGCCTGGAATCCCAACCCGCTATCCCAAACGCTTTCTAATCGTCGCGATGGCCTGTTCCATGGTTGACGCCTCCTCCGTTGCCACCAGGCAACAGGCAAGCTGCAAACGAATCACCTGCGGCAAGGCGATTTCCCCGGCCAGACATTGCGCTATCCAGCGTGCGGTGGTGGCAGCATCTCTGGCGATCGGCAGGCTGCCGGGCGCCGGCGCAATATCCTGCCGCAATTGCAGCGCCCGCGTTTCCTGCTGGTGAATAAAATGAATTTCCGGGCAGCGTTGCGGATTAGCGTACACTTCCCCTTCCGTACCGTGCATCAATAAGGCGCGGTCTTGAATAGCGTTGAAAAATGTTCCGACGCGGTCAATATATTCCGGGTGCGACACGCTGGCGATCCTTAGCGCCTCACTTTCCGCAAAAGGCGTTGCCACTTTCGCCAATGTGTGACTACTGTTACGCACGCCCATGCGCCAGCGTAGCTGCAATTGCCGCTCAATCTCTGGACACAATAGCGAAACCGGAATAAATACCGGATAGCCTGCATCAAGGTGCTGCTGCGCCTGCCCGACGCTCTCCGCCCGCGCAACGCCGAGGTTACGCAGAATTTCATGACTGGTCACGCGGGTAGGATCTTCACTGACGCCATGGATCACCACTGGAAAGCCCAGTTTGGTCAGCAGCAACGCCAACAGCGGCGTCAAATTCGCCTGCTTTCTCGCACCGTTGTAACTGGGGATAACCACCGGCATAGGGCGGTTCTTCGGCGGTTGAAGACGCATCACCCGCTCATTCATCGCCTGATAAAAACCGCGCATTTCCGATTCGGACTCGCCTTTGATACGCAACGCGATCAATAACCCGCCCAATTCAAGTTCGGGAACGTCTCCATTCAGCATACGACAGTAAAGTTCATAGGCGGTTGCCTGATCGAGATCGCGGGCATGGTGCTTGCCGCGCCCGACCTCTTTGATAACCTTTGTGTAATCCATGCGGGGCCTCGTTAACGGCGACACAATTTGGTAGCGGGTAATTGACAGCTTATAACGAAAATACCATGTTTCACCTGATGATGAATATTGTAAATGCGGCGCTAACGAATGGCACAATCAGACTGGAACCAGGCGGCTAACTACAGAATATGGTTTTCATTTAACCTACCGGCGGCAAATCGTGTTGCAGATCAAAGTTCAATATTCCGCATTCAATACACCTTTATTTATTGCGCTTTTCAATATGGTTTTTAATGCATGGTTTCTTAAGGCATTTCCCGCTCTTCGATGGGAAAAACCGGTAAAGCGGCAAGCAGTTGAGCACCATAGCCTTTACTGAGTAAACGGCGATCATAAATGACGATTTCACCAAAGCACGCATGGCTGCGAATTAAACGACCTACCTGCTGTATCAGACTGAACGATGCGCTGGGCAAGCTTTGCACCATAAACGGGTGACGTTTCAGGCTTTTAAGCCATTCGCCTTCCGTCAGAATCACCGGGCTGTCGATGGGCGGAAAGGCAATCTTGTGGATATGCACCTGAGACAACAGTTCACCTTTCAGATCCAGCCCCTCGGCAAATGACTGCAAACCAATCAGTACGCTGGTCTGCCCCGCTTCGACGCGCTGTCGATGCAGTTCCACCAGCCGGTAACGCGGTTTATCGCCCTGCACCAATAGCATCAGCCGCAAATCAGTCACCTGCGTCAAAAAAAGCTGCATGGCGCGCTGACTGGCGAACAGCATCAGCATGCCGCGATGCGTCTCCTTATTCAGTTCAGCCCGGAAAAACGTCGCCATTTCAGCAATATGCTGCGCTTCATTTTTCATCAGCGGTTCGTAATGCATTTTTGGGATCACCAGCCGCCCTTGCTCGCGGTGATTAAACGGGGAATCCAGGGTAATAAAATGGTCGCCGTCACGCTCGCTCAAACCTGAAAGTTCCTGTATCCGGGCGAAACTGTTTAACGAGCGCAGGGTCGCCGACGTGACCACCACATGCGGCACCTTGTCCCACAGCAGTTTCTCCAGTTGATCGCACACCCGAATGCCGGCGCAGTGCAGATGCAACTGCACCTGTTTGTCGCGAATATGGCGGGTAAGCCATTTGGAAATCGGCGCATTAGAATTTTTTTCCATCGCCGCCAGCCGCCACAGTTTGCTCAGCGATTCCAGATAGCCAAGCATCCGGCTCATTTTCAGTTGAGAATGACGCAAGCGCGCCACATCGTGTTTGCCGGTTTTCTCACTGAGATCGTTGAGCATGAATTCCGTCAGGGCCCGCAGCGTGTCGGTCAGCTTGAACAACCGGCCGCAGATCTCACGCATTTCCTCCGGCATCTGCCCCATCGGGAAACGGTAGTCGGCTTCACTGCCGTCGCCCGGCAAGAACAAGCCGCTCAGACGCGCAAATGTCTGAACCTGCTCGCGCAATTCTTCGCAATGGCTGGTCAGTCTTTCACTGTGCGCCAGACGCGGCGGCGACTTGGGCGCAAACTGCGACATACACAACCCGATCAATTGCACCAACTGTTCCAGTTGTGCGGTGATAAAAGCAGGCGTGACGTCGCCAGACATCTCCAGCGTATCGCGGGCGACATCAGGAATATGATGACCCTCGTCCAACACCAGCAACAGTTCTTTCGGATTGGGCAGAACCGATTCGCTTTCCATCGCCGCCATCACCAGCGCGTGATTGGTCACCACCACATCCGCCTGCTCAATCTCCCGTCGGGCAATGAAAAACGGACATTCCCGGAAATAATGACAGTTGTGCGCGAGACAGTTCGCTTTATCGGTACTCAGCTTGCGCCACAGACTGTCGTCGATCGATTCCTGATAATGATCGCGTAAGCCGTCCCAGGCGTAACTTTGCAACGCTTTCTCAATTCGTGCGCACTGCCCTTGTTCCTCACGGCTGGAAGGCACCCGTTCATCATCCAGAAACAGCGTTAAATCGCCCTGCGCATCGACATCGGTTGCCAACATCGCCAAATTGCACGGACACACATAACGTCCCCGGCCAAAGGCGGCGGTAAATTTCAGTTCGGGAATACATTTCTGCAATAAGGGCAGATCCTTGCTGAAAATCTGATCCTGTAGCGCCACATTCGCGGTACTGACCACCAGCGTTCTTTCCTCCGCACGCCCTACGGCAATGCCGGGGATCAAATAGGACAATGTCTTTCCCACCCCGGTAGGGGCTTCAATAACCAAATGACGCGGATAATCGCCCGCCAGCGTTTTCGCCACTTCAGCAATCATTTGGCGTTGGGGGATACGGGGAATAAAGTCCGGGATCTGTTGTTGCAGGGCCTTATACCATTGACCAATCTGCAATTTTATTGCGGGGGACAGCGCCATGCATTCTCTGTGATTATTGAATCTGGCCGGTATTGTCCCACAGTCGGATAAGTACGTCAGCCGATATCATGCAATGATGGAACACCGCCGCATGACGTTCATGCCTTGTTTCACCCGCCGAAGGCTTTATAATCCATGACGGTCAATAAAAGGATAACCTGATGAGTTTAAGCAAACTGGGTATTATCGGGCTGTTCGCCCTGTGCGCCATCGGCGGGGTCGGCGGCGTAATGCTGGTGGGTTATATCATTATCGTTCACAGCGGTTGACGGCGGTCTGGCGACATTAATCAATCGCCATATCAATATTTATTCCCGACCGGCGTGCTTAAGCTGAAATTGCCGCCAGTAGGCGGGAATGCGTGAAAAAATCAGTCGGAACCAGGCGGTGAAACGCTCCGGCGACGTTTCCATGTTGTGTCCGATCTGTTCCAGCAGCAGGTATTCATAATCCGCCACTTCTTCCGGGCTAACCTGAGGAATATCATCGGTGACTCCAAAATAGACATGTCCTACCTCATGCTTAGTAAGCCCATTTTCCAGCGCTAATCGATAAGTCAGCGTAAATATGGGGGTTAGCGGACAGCGCAGCCCATTTCCTGATACAACCGACGATGCCGGCTTGCGACGTTTTTTCTCCCGGTGCGTGATGGCTGCAACAGGTATTACTCCATAAACCGCCGCTATGGTATTTATCCAGCGCCCGCTGCTGGAGCAATAATTGCTGGCGGGAATTGAACACATAAACGGTGATGGCGCGATGCAATAATCCTTTCTCGTGCGCTTCCTGCTTTTCCATCACGCCCGTTGGCCGATCGGCCTCATCAACCAGAATCACTTCCGTCAACGGCATACGACTCTCCCTTCACTCCGCGATCATCATTGACATAACGTACCGCCGGTAATGACCGGCGATAACAAGAGACTGATTACAATAGCGTGAAACTCTGGCGCTTCACGCGTTGCGAATCCAGGCCGATAAACACATCGAATTTGCCCGGTTCAACCACCTGCCGCATATCGGCATTGTAGAACGTCAGCGCGGTCTGATCGATCGGGAAACTGACAGTACGCGACTCGCCCGGCTGCAACATGATTTTCTGGAAGCCGCGCAACTCTTTCACCGGACGACTGATCGATGACACCACATCATGCAGATACATCTGTACCACGGTTTCCCCTGCCCGATCGCCGGTATTTTTTACCGTGACGCTGACGGTCACTACACCGTCACGTTTCATGGTCTGACTTGACAGCCGAACATCCGAAACGCTGAACGTGGTATAGCTCAATCCATAGCCAAAGGGATAGAGCGGCCCATTGGCTTCATCGTAGTAGTGAGAGGTGTACTTGCCGGGATTTTCCGGCGTGTAAGGGCGGCCGGACGGCAAGTGATTATAATAAATCGGGATTTGTCCGACAGAACGCGGGAATGACATCGGCAATTTACCAGAGGGGTTGTAATCGCCAAACAGGACATCCGCGATCGCATTGCCGCCTTCCGTGCCGCTGAACCAGGTTTCCAGCAGCGCATCCGCCTGTTGGTTTTCCCGCACCAATGCCAGCGGACGGCCATTCATCAGCACCACAACCAGCGGCTTACCCGTTGCCTTCAATGCCGTAATCAGGTCACGCTGGCTTTGCGGCAGATCGATATTGGAACGGCTTGAGGCTTCGTGCGCCATACCTGCCGCTTCCCCAACCACTGCAACCACGACATCGGCTTGCTTCGCCGCCTGCACCGCTTCGTCGATCATTGCCTGCGCGGGACGCTTATCAACCTGCACCGCGTCTTCGTATTGATTCAGGAAATCGATGATACCCTGATGGTTGGTGACATTGGCGCCTTTGGCATACAAAATAGTGGCGTTGTCGCCAACCGCGTTTTTAATCCCCTGATAGACGGTGATGGTTTGTCTGGTTACGCCCGCGGCAGACCAACTGCCCATAGTATCGCGCTGGCTGTCGGCCAGCGGCCCGACCACGGCAATGACGCCTTGCTTCTTCAAGGGCAGCGTTTGCAGCCGGTTTTTCAACAGCACCAGACTTTTACGCGCCACCTCGCGTGCGTCCAGCCGATGCAGACGGCTTTCCGCATTGGTGTCCACCGGATCGGAAGCAGCCGGCCCCAAATGACGGTAAGGATCGGCAAACAATCCCATGTCGTACTTCACATTCAGCACCTGACGGCAGGCATCGTCGATCTCCTGTTCGGTCACCGCACCGCTTTTCACCAGTTCCGGCAGGTAGCGCATGAAATATTCATCGCTCATGCTCATACCGATGCCTGCCTTCAACGCCAGACGCGAGGCATCACGCGGATCAGCCGCCACACCGTGCTTAATCAGTTCCTTGATGGCGCCGTGATCGGTAATGGTAATGCCTTTGAAATTCCATTGATCACGCAGAACCTCTTTCAACAGCCAGCCATTGGCGGTTGCGGGCGTACCATTGATGGCGTTCAGCGCCACCATCACCCCGCCGCTGCCGGCATCAATAGCCGCTTTATAAGGGGGCAGATAATCCTGAAACATACGCTGCGGGCTCATATCCACGGTGTTGTAATCACGTCCACCTTCTACCGCGCCATAAAGCGCGTAGTGTTTGACACTGGTCATCAATGAATGGCGAGCGGTGACGTCATCTCCCTGAAACGCGTTAACCACAACGCCCGCGATTTTGCTGGTCAGCCAGGTATCCTCGCCAAAACCTTCAGACACCCGCCCCCAGCGAGGATCGCGGGTAATATCCACCATCGGCGCCCAGGTCATATTCAGCCCGTCTTCCGTGGCTTCATAAGCCGCCACCCGCGCATTCCTGGCAATCGCCGCCATATCCCAGCTGGAAGCCAGGCCCAGCGCGATCGGGAAGATGGTTCGCTGACCATGCATCACGTCATACGCGAAGAACAAGGGAATTTTCAGGCGGCTGAGTTGCATCACCTGATCCTGCATCGCGCGAATATCAGGACGGGTTACCGTATTAAAGATCGCGCCCACCTGACCGTTCCTGATCATCTCACGAATCGCTTCCTTGGGATTATCCGCCCCGACGCTGATCAACCTAAGCTGACCGATTTTTTCATTCAGCGTCATTTTCTTCATTAAATCAGAAACAAACGCATCGCGTTGTTGATGTGACGGTGTAACAGAAACCGGTACAGGCGGTGTTTCCTGGGCGAAAACCGGGTTACAGGCAAGTCCCATTGCAATAGTCAGAGAAGTAAGCCATTTCATTCTTTATACAAACCCACTCATTCCCGGCGTCAGGCAACATCACTGAGGCACAAGACAGGTTGAAAATAAGTCAGCCACAGCGCCATAAAATCTGGCAAAGTGAACATCGACGATGCACTTAATGCGTCGCGCGTAATCATAGTGTATTTATTTACGTTTCATTTAATAAAAACTGAAAGAATAATGCGATAGGTTGCGCAGAATAAAAATTTTTTTCGTTATACGTAACAGTGGGCAAGCGTCTGCGGGCGAAATTGATCGTTAACACAAGGAGCGTTCAAGCATGATTTACCAATTGTATATTGCCAATAAAAACTACTCATCCTGGTCACTGCGTCCGTAGTTGCTGTTAAAAACCCTGTCGATACCCTTTGAAGAGAGGAAAGTCGCTTTTGGGCCCGGCGAGACACAAGCGGCATTTAAGGATTTTTCACCCACCGCTAAAGTTCCTTGTCTGATCGATGGCGATATGACTGTCTGGGATTCACTGGCGATCACCGAATACGTGGCGGAAGCGTATCCTCAGGTCTGGCCTGCGGATAAAACCGCCCGCGCCTGGGCGCGCTGCGCTGCGGCGGAAATGCACTCTGGCTTTACGGCCCTGCGTAATGGCTGCGCCATGAGTTGTGGCGTGAAGGTTAAAATGAAAGCCATTTCTCCCGCTTTACAACATGAAATTCAGCGTATTGATACGTTATGGCAGGAAGGCTTTACCCGTTTCGGCGGCCCGTTTCTGGCAGGCGGACAATTCTCGGCGGCGGATGCGTTCTTTGCTCCGGTGGTTTTCCGTATCAGAACTTACCAGTTGCCTGTTTCACCGCACGTCAGCGCCTATTGTGAACACATGCTGTCGCAACCCGCGATGCAGCGTTGGCTGGAAGACGCACTGGCGGAAACCTGGCGTGAAACATCACACGAAGAGGACGTTGCGAGCGCCGGAAAAGTCATCGAAGACTTACGGGCAACCGCTTAAAGCAAGAGCAAGCGGCGCTCCAACCGCTTGCTGGCGCGTATCCGCACGCATTACTCCGTCTCGACACTCGCCATACTTTGCGGCTGTCGCGACGCCAGGTCTTTCTGCTTCTTATAGCTCAGGGCCGCGGCAGGAACCGCAGTGATTTTTCCGCTTTCCAGCCACTTACGCAGGCGGTTGGCATCCGCAAAATGGGTGTATTTGCCAAAAGCGTCCAGCACCACCAACGCGACCGGACGCTGGTTGATTACCGTCAGCATGACCAGACAATGACCGGCCTGATTGGTAAACCCGGTTTTGGTTAATTGAATATTCCAGTCCGGCTTATAAACCAGATGATTGGTATTTTTGAACGGCAGACTATAGGCGGGATTGGAAAAGATCGCCGTTTTCTGCTGCGTGGTACTCAGTTGACTAAGCAACGGATACTGTTTGCTGGCAATCAACAGTTTGGTGAGATCGCGGGCGGTCGAAACATTGTTAATCGATAATCCGGTCGGTTCCACATAACGCGTATGCTTCATTCCCAGCGAGCGGGCTTTGGCATTCATGGCATGGATAAAGGCCTGATAGCCACCGGGATAATGGTGTGCAAGGCTGGCGGCGGCGCGGTTTTCCGACGACATCAGCGCCAGCAGCAGCATATCGTGCCGACTGATTTTACTGTTCAGGCGCACCCGCGAATAGACGCCCGCCATTTCTTTGGTCTGGCTGATATCGATGGCGATCACTTCATCCAATGGCTGGTTCGCATCCAGCACCACCATCGCCGACATCAGTTTGGTGACCGAGGCGATCGGTACTATAACGTCAGGATTCGTCGAATACAGGATATGGTTATCACGTAAATCTACCACCATCGCACTGCCAGAAGCAATCTCCTGATGGGCGCTAGCCGCGGATCTGGCGGGTTCTTTCGCCATAACCGCAGGCGCAACCAGGACAGGAGTTGACAGCAACAGCAAGCCCAACCAGAAGATTTTAAATTTTTTGTTCATTATTCAGTAGATTAAACAGTAATCTGTTAAATAAAAAGAGATTGGCTGTCGCATTATAATTTACCGCTATTTACCGCGCACTCGCACAATCCAGAAAGCTTTGTGACAAAGTTTAACAGACCATTGAAAGCCGGAAGTTGTCGAACCGTTTGCGGAACATATTCGCGATGTGGAATGGATCATTTTTGAACACGCCAGTCATATGCCGCATGTGGAGCAACGCGCCGACTGTACAAGATTTTCTGATGCGTAAGCTGTGAAATACGAACTTCAATGAATCGCTCCAGCCATACCTTCAATGCAGGCCGGAGCGATAAAACAAACATTATTTCTTCGCTTGTTCCAATGCTTGCCTGATCGCCTCAATCACCCCCTGGCTCGACATGGTCGCGCCCGTCACGGCATCGACCTTATCGATATCCTGCGTTTCAAGCAGTTCAGGCACCACGTTATCCACCACACCCACCATCAGTGCTTCGGTATCTTCGTTCTGCACCACCTCGGCGTTGGCGATTTTCCCGTCATTAATACTGACGCTGACCTCGATTTCCCCCTCTTTTCCCTGCCCCTTGCCGGTATAGACGCCATCTTTATATTGCGCGGCGTCGCTGCTATAAGCGGCCAACGAGAACGAGAGCGTCAAAGCGGCCAGAATAGCCGGAATCACTTTTTTTATCATTTTCCTATACATAAATGCCATCACTACCCCTGTTGTCAGCGTTGATGATAAATAACGGAGCCACATGATTGACTAGCCTCAGCGTAGCTCCTGCGCAAGTAGACCTATTGGTATAACGTTATTGACCTGCTTTGATTTCTTTAACCGCTTCGGCAGCCCCAATGCGGCCATAAGTAACGATATCCGCCAGCGAGTTGCCGCCCAGACGATTAGCGCCGTGAACGCCCCCCGCCGCTTCACCCGCCGCAAACAAATTGGGAATAACGTTGCCATTCACATCCAGCACCTGTGCTTTGTTGTTGATGGCAATGCCGCCCATCGTGTGATGGATCCCCGGCGTGATTTCGATGGCATAATATTTACCACTGTCCAGTGCAAGCTTCATACTGTCGCGATCAAATTCACTGTCTTTTTTCGCTTTAACCGCCGCACTGTAGGTGTTGATCGTTTGGGTCAGTTGTTTGCCGTCCACGTTAATCGCTTTGGCCAGCGCTTCCGGCGTATCGCCTTGCGCAACCAGTTTTTGCTTGAAGTAGGATTTCGTGGCCTGATTCTGGTTCACCAGTTCATCGTTGAAAATCAGATAAGCATGCGCGCCAGGCTGTTTCAGAATACTTTGTGATACCACATCACGCGTCAGCAGTTCGTTGACAAAACGCTTGCCGCTTTCATTGATCATGATCGCGCCGTCGCCCCGCACCGCTTCAGTAATCAAAATGCCTTTACCCGGCACTGTCGATGGGTGGATCTGAATATATTCCATGTCCACCAGTTTGGCGTTCAGTTTGGTCGCCATTTTTATGCCTTCACCCAGCGAACCCGGCGCGTTAGTGGTTTTGAAACCAACCAGTTTGGGATCGTACTGTTTGATCATGTCGAAGTTGGCGCCAAAACCACCGCTGGTGATCATGACTTTTTTCGCATCGATAGTGAATGTTTTACCGTCTTTCCCCGTCGCCTTAACGCCCGTCACTTCTCCTTTGTCATTTTTCAGGATGTCGGTCGCCGAGGTATTGGTGCGCAAATCGATATCCAGCGTCTTAACCTTTTTGATCAACGCCGTGGCGATGAAACTGCCTGCCGCCACCCCGCCCGCAGGTCGATGAGTACGATCCACGCGCGATCCGCCGGTTCGGGTCAGATCCGCCAAATCCGCGCCATTCTCTTTCAGGAAGACCACAGAATCTTTGGCATGTTCGGTGAGGGTTTTCACCACGTCCGGGTTGTTGATGTTGCGCCCGCCTTTCATGGTGTCCTCATAGAACATTTCCGGACTGTCCGTGATGCCTCTGGCTTTTTGCAGATCCGTTCCCGCCGCATTGAGTCCTGCTTCCGCACGGGCGGTATTCCCACCGGCAAACGCCATTTTTTCCAGCAAAATGACTTTCGCCCCTTGATTATGCGCTTCAATGGCCGCCGACATTCCCGCGCCGCCCGCGCCGATAATCACAATATCCGTCATTTCACTATGAGCAGCTGAGGAAAAAGCAAAAGCCAACGCACTCAATAATAGAACTTTCTTCTTCATGTTATATGAACCTATATTTTGTTATTTTCAACCAGGAATCCAATTAATTGAAATGGCTGTCGTCATGGCACACTTATTACTGGCAAAAGCACACCCATCGCAATGAAATCCCAAACACTAACCATGATTAGCTGAATCAGGTTTTACCGGGCACTGAATTGATACAGACGAAAATAAAGGATCTGCAACCACTAACAAAACAATGTCAGAAATAATCCTACTCCGATTTATTTATAAAAATTTTAACTTGATCATATATTTATAAATTCATGGCAAGCGTTTTTTAGCGGCGTAAATAACATGCCGGTAGGAAAGAGATTAGTAATCCGCGTAACGGCAGTACGCAAGAGGACGAGAATATATTAAGACAAGAATCGGAAGAATGCGCATTTCCCTATAAAACATCCTTCCGTCAACTTACGCCATCATACCAGCAGAATTCATCAATGAAGTATCGATAACTCACGTTTAATTTAACAAAAAAACAACATAAAAGAGACATTATATGATAAATAATTCGAGTTGCAGGAAACCAACGCATATGCAACTTGAAGTATGACGAGTAGAGTCATATCGAGGCGTTCGGATAGAACCAGCAATCTGATAAAACTATCTATCTAATAAAAACTATCGATCTGATAAAACTATCGATCAGATAAAACATCGATTAAAAACCCAGTAATTCGCGGTAAGAACGATTTTCAATATTATCTATTGATAAACCCAACCGTAACGCACATTCGATACATTTATCCCGCAATGCCGCCAACGCTGTCTCATCATCCGTCATCACTGATATTTCGACAAAATAACCGAGCGACTCGATATAATCCAACGTAATATGGAAAATATTCATGAAATAGATGCTGCGTGTTTTATTGATTTGGTAAAGCGGTTGGTACCCCAACGTATTCAACATACTGTCCGCTTTCTCGAACGACTCGATAGTGACGGCTTCACAACGCTCTAAAGCGGGGCCTTTAACAATCCATAACTTGATGCCCGATGGCTCCATACGTCGTAATAGCATCCTGATATTTTGCTGTTGCAGGCGATGCTGCGCATCATCGTAATAAATATCGTGCTCTTTGTTTTCAAAAACAAATGCTTCTGGGTGATGACTGAAAAGCGTATCCCGAAAAGCTGCAATATCCTGAATGCGGAATTTCAATTCAACTTCATATTTCCCTGTAAAATGTTCAACCATGTTATCTCTCCTTTAATGGACTGCCCACCAATACGCTTAAACGCCCATTACCAACATCAACGCGCCTTATCAGCACATTGAATCCTGACGTTTACCCAAAACACTTTCGGCAATAACCCGTTATCGTTCCCAAACATTATGCCGGACAAAAAAATGACCGTATCGTTTTATGGGTTACAGGCCGTTAATAGTAGTCAAGACTGCTGAAATCGCTAAATAACTGCGCCTAATAGTAGATCACTGAAGGGAACTCAATCCGGTTTGAGCGATCTGATCAATCGCCAAATCAAAACAAATCACCAACCGGACTGAGTTATGCCGATCATAGCATTCA
>NZ_QNRY01000055.1 GCF_003315515.1 Brenneria salicis ATCC 15712 = DSM 30166
AAAAATGTCAGACAATTTATTAAAACCGCATCACCTTTCCCAGGCAACAAACCTGGACTAACAAAAGTGGAGCGGTAATAGGCGCAGTTATTTAGCAGATTCTGTTCGATGAGCGATTGCGCTATCCCGTTAGCGGTTCCCGTCGCTACATTTCATCCCTGGCGCAACAGCTATCATCCATCACTTGTTATCTAGAGCGCGTGATACTCGCAGACATCTTCCGGTAACAATTAACCTTACATTTGTGAACATTTTATTAACTGATGCTGAAATTTATCGAAAAGAGTGGGCAGACAAGGCGCGGACCGTTACCTTCACACTTATCGCGCGGGCGAATTTCCTTTATAATGCTCGCCTTTTTTCACCGGACTCTAATCCAGAAAAACCATGCCGTTCAGCAACAATATCACGCTCTTTTCGGTTGTCGCGTACAGCGAAAACAGGTGGGTTGTGCGGCTGAGTAAAAGGACATCGTAATGCGTACTAAATATTGCGGGCAGTTGAATTCGTCCCATGTGGGCCAGGAAGTGACATTGTGTGGTTGGGTTAACCGCCGCCGCGATCTGGGCGGCTTGATTTTTATTGACATGCGTGACCGCGAAGGGCTGGTTCAGGTGTTCTTTGATCCAGACCGTCAGGACGCATTTAAACTGGCTTCCGAACTACGCAATGAATTCTGCATTCAACTTACCGGTGTGGTGCGTGCCCGCCCTGAAAGTCAGATCAACCAAGAGATGGCGACGGGTGAGATTGAAATTTTCGCCAGCGATCTGACCATCATCAACCGTGCCGAGCCGCTGCCGCTGGACTCCAACCAGACCAATACCGAAGAAGCGCGCCTCAAATTCCGTTATCTGGATTTACGCCGCCCTGAAATGGCGCAGCGCCTGAAAGCACGTGCGCGGATCACCAGCTTTGTTCGTCGTTTCATGGACGATCATGGTTTTCTGGATATAGAAACCCCGATGCTGACCAAAGCCACGCCGGAAGGCGCGCGGGATTATCTGGTGCCGAGCCGCGTTCACAAAGGCAAATTCTATGCGCTCCCGCAGTCGCCGCAGTTGTTCAAACAGTTGCTGATGATGTCCGGTTTTGATCGCTACTATCAAATCGTTAAATGTTTCCGTGATGAAGATTTACGCGCCGACCGCCAACCTGAGTTCACCCAGATCGATGTGGAAACCTCGTTCATGACCGCGCCGCAAGTGCGTGAAGTGATGGAGAAACTGGTGCGCGCGTTGTGGCTGGATGTGAAAGGCGTGGATCTGGGCGACTTCCCGGTGATGACCTTCGCGGAAGCGATGCGCCGCTTCGGTTCGGATAAACCAGATCTGCGTAACCCGCTGGAACTGGTGGATGTGGCCGATGTGGTGAAAAACGTTGAATTTAAGGTGTTCGCTGGCCCGGCCAATGATGCCAAAGGCCGGGTCGCCGTTATCCGCGTACCGGGCGGCGCTCAACTGAGCCGCAAGCAAATTGACGATTACGGCAAATTTGTTGAAATCTACGGCGCCAAAGGGCTGGCCTACATCAAGGTCAACGAGCGCGCCAAAGGTCTGGAAGGCGTGCAGAGCCCGGTGGCCAAATTTCTCAGTGAAGACGTGCTGACCGCTTTGCTGGATCGCACCGCCGCTGCTGACGGCGATATGCTGTTCTTTGGCGCGGATAGCGCCAAAGTGGTGACCGATGCGCTGGGCGCGTTGCGCCTTAAGCTGGGCCGTGATCTGAGTCTGACCGCGGATGGAAGCTGGAAACCGCTGTGGGTTATCGATTTCCCGATGTTTGAAGAAGATGACGAGGGCGGTCTGGCGGCGATGCATCATCCGTTTACCGCGCCGCGCGATATGTCGCCTTCCGAACTGGCCGCCAGCCCGGTTTCGGCCATCGCAAATGCTTACGATATGGTTATCAACGGTTATGAAGTGGGCGGGGGTTCCGTGCGTATCCATCACGGCGAAATGCAGCAAACGGTGTTCGGTATTCTGGGCATCAATGAGCACGAGCAGCGTGAGAAGTTCGGCTTCCTGCTGGATGCGCTGAAGTTCGGCACGCCGCCGCACGCGGGTTTGGCATTTGGTCTGGACCGTCTGGTGATGCTGCTGACCGGCACGGATAACATCCGTGATGTCATTGCTTTCCCGAAAACCACGGCGGCAGCCTGCCTGATGACGGAAGCGCCGAGTTTTGCCAACCCCTCGGCGTTAGACGAGTTGTCCATCGCGGTGGTCGGCAAAGGGAAAATAGCTCAGGATACTCAGTCAGAGAACGCGTGATATGGCATACAAGCGACCCGTTTCGGTGCTGGTGGTGATTTATGCCCGTGACACCGGGCGGGTGCTGATGCTGCAACGGCGTGACGATCCTGATTTCTGGCAGTCGGTGACCGGCAGCATAGAAGAAGGGGAAAGCGCGTTGTTCGCCGCACAGCGTGAAGTTAAAGAAGAAGTTAATATTGATATATCCGCCGAGGCGTTATCACTCTTTGACTGTCAGCGCTGTATTGAGTTTGAGCTATTTGCTCATTTGAGACATCGCTATGCGCCGGGGGTGACGCGCAATATGGAACATTGGTTCTGTCTGGCGTTGCCCGCAGAGCGAAAGGTGGTTATTACCGAACACCTCGCCTACCAGTGGCTGGAGGCGCCCCGTGCGGCGCAGTTGACCAAGTCATGGAGTAACCGGCAGGCGATTGAGGAATTTGTTATTTATCCGGCCTGAACAGGCTTTTTTCGGAGATTTTTATGGCAGGTCATAGTAAGTGGGCCAACACAAAGCATCGTAAAGCAGCACAAGACGCCAAACGCGGCAAGATATTCACCAAAATTATCCGCGAACTGGTCACCGCCGCCCGGTTGGGCGGCGGCGATCCGGGATCAAACCCGCGTCTGCGCGCTGCTATCGATAAAGCACTGTCCAACAACATGACGCGCGATACCCTGAACCGTGCCATTGCCCGCGGTGTGGGGGGCGATGAAGACAACAACATGGAAACCATCATTTATGAAGGTTACGGTCCCGGCGGCACGGCGGTGATGGTGGAGTGCCTGAGTGACAACCGTAATCGTACCGTTTCCGAGGTTCGCCATGCGTTTACCAAATGCGGCGGTAATCTGGGAACCGACGGTTCGGTTGCTTACCTGTTCAGTAAGAAAGGCGTGATCGCTTATGCACCGGGTCTGGATGAGGACACGGTCATGGATGCGGCGCTGGAAGCGGGCGCTGATGACGTGGTGACGTATGATGACGGTACGATTGACGTTTTCACTCCGTGGGAAACCTTCGGGGAAGTGAAAGACGCGTTGGACGCGGCGGGTCTGGTGGCTGAATCCGCGGAAGTTTCCATGATCCCCTCCACCAAAGCGGACATGGATGCCGAAACCGCACCGAAACTGATGCGCCTTATCGATATGCTGGAAGATTGCGATGACGTGCAGGAGGTTTACCATAACGGCGAGATCTCCGACGAGGTGGCGGAACTGCTGTGACGGCAGCCCGATAATGCAAGGGAAACCACACCTGATTGATAAACCAACCGGTGGAGCGGTGCGATGACGATTATTCTGGGCATCGACCCCGGTTCGCGCGTATCGGGTTACGGCATCGTTCGTCAACAAGGGCGTCAACTGACCTACCTGGGCAGCGGTTGTATCCGCACCGTAGTGGATGACATGCCGACACGACTTAAACTGATTTACGCAGGCGTCAGTGAAATTATCACGCAATTTCGACCGGACTGTCTGGCAATCGAACAGGTGTTCATGGCCAAGAATCCTGACTCGGCGTTAAAGCTGGGGCAGGCACGCGGCGCGGCGATTGTCGCCGCCGTCAATCAGGACATTCCGGTGGCGGAATACGCCGCCCGGCTGGTGAAACAAACGGTGGTGGGTACCGGCGCGGCGGATAAAAAGCAGGTGCAGCATATGGTGCGTTCGTTACTGAAACTGTCCGCCAGTCCGCAGACCGATGCCGCCGATGCGCTGGCTATCGCCATTACTCATTGCCATTTCAACCATAGCCTGAATCGTGCCGCGACCGGGAAAATCAATCCGCTGGCGGGCCGGTTACGCTGAATTATGAGGCTGGATATTTATCCAGTCTTATTTATGCTATAAGCTATACCCTATTCTTTGCTGATAAACGTAAAAGGAAGATCAACGTGATAGGTCGTCTCCGAGGCATTATTCTGGAAAAACAGCCGCCGCAGGTGCTGATAGAAGCGAACGGCGTTGGCTATGAAGTCCACATGCCGATGACGTGCTTTTACGAACTCCCTGATTTGGCGCAGGAAGCGGTGATTTTTACCCACTTTGTCGTGCGTGAAGACGCGCAACTTTTATTCGGTTTCAACGATAAGCAGGAGAGGGCGCTGTTCCGTGAACTGATCAAAGTGAACGGCGTGGGGCCGAAACTGGCGTTGGCGATCCTTTCCGGCATGTCCGCCACCCAGTTTGTCAGTGCGGTTGAACGGGAAGAGATCAGCGCACTGGTGAAATTACCAGGCGTGGGTAAGAAAACCGCCGAGCGGCTGGTGGTCGAAATGAAAGATCGTTTTAAAGGACTTAGTGGCGATCTGTTCAATTCGACAAGCGATGCGCCGGTAAAACCGTCTTCCTCCTCCGTAAACAATGAATCCGGCGATCCTGAGGCCGAAGCCGCTTCCGCACTGATTGCGCTGGGCTATAAACCTCAGGAAGCAAGCAGGATGGTGGCCAGGGTTGCTCATCCTGATGCGGATTGTGAGACTCTGATCAGAGACGCGTTGCGCGCGGCGCTGTGAGGTATGCATGATTGAAGCTGATCGTTTGATATCCGCTGAAGCGATTCCCGAAGAGGAAAGCATAGACCGCGCCATCCGTCCGAAATTGTTGTCGGAATACGTGGGACAACCGCAGGTTTGTGAACAGATGGAGATTTTCATCCAGGCGGCGCGCAAACGCGGCGATGCGCTGGATCATCTGCTGATTTTTGGCCCGCCGGGGCTGGGGAAAACGACTCTGGCGAATATTGTCGCCAACGAAATGGGCGTCAATCTGCGTACCACCTCCGGGCCGATATTAGAGAAGGCCGGAGATCTGGCGGCATTACTGACCAACCTCGAACCCCACGATGTGCTGTTCATTGATGAGATTCATCGCCTGTCGCCGGTGGTGGAAGAGATCCTGTATCCGGCGATGGAAGATTATCAACTGGATATCATGATTGGCGAAGGACCGGCAGCGCGTTCCATCAAACTTGATTTACCGCCCTTTACGCTTATCGGCGCGACGACGCGCGCGGGTTCGTTGACCTCGCCGCTCCGCGATCGCTTTGGTATTGTGCAGCGTCTGGAGTTTTATAAGGTCGCCGATTTACAGCATATTGTCAGCCGCAGCGCGCAATGTCTGGGTCTGGATCTGACTTACGATGGCGCGTTGGAAGTCGCCCGGCGCTCACGCGGAACGCCGCGCATTGCCAACCGGTTGCTGCGCCGGGTACGGGACTTTTCGGAAGTCAAATCCGCAGGGGCGATCACCGCGGAGGTGGCAACGCGGGCGCTGGATATGCTGGCGGTGGATACCGAGGGGTTCGACTATATGGATCGCAAGTTGCTGCTGGCGATCATCGAGAAGTTTACCGGCGGCCCGGTTGGGCTGGATAATCTGGCGGCGGCGATTGGCGAGGAGCGGGAAACCATTGAAGATGTGTTGGAGCCCTTTTTGATTCAACAGGGCTTTATTCAGCGCACATCGCGCGGACGTATGGCGACGCAACATGCGTATCGTCATTTCGGTTTGACGCGTGAGGAATAAGTGCTCGCGCGGCACGCAGCCTGGCAATAACCTGTTTCACAACCCGCCTGATTGGGATCAGGCGGGTTGTTTCTTGATTAAACTGGCAATGAACAGCATTGATGCGGACAACACCACGGACGGCCCCGCGGGGGTGTTGTAAAGCGCGGAAAACGCCAGACCGCCAGTAATTGCAACCATGCCGAACCCTACCGCAAAGCCAGCCATCTGTTCCGGCGTGCGGGCAAAACGTCGGGCGCTGGCTGCGGGAATAATCAATAGTGAGGTAATGATCAACGCGCCGACAAACTTCATGGCGATGCCGATGGTCAATGCCGTGACCAGCATCAGAATCAGTTTGCTGCGCTGAAGTTTCACGCCATCGACATGCGCCAGTTCAGGACTGATGGTCATGGAGAGCAGGGCGCGCCATTGCCACATCATCACCGCCGCCACCACCGTCACGCCGCCGCCGATAATCCAGAGATCGTCCGAGGTTACCGAGAGCAAATCGCCAAACAGGTAAGCCATCAGATCAACGCGCACATTATCCATCAGGCTGACGACCACCAGCCCCAGCGACAGCGCGCTGTGCGCCATAATGCCCAGCAAGGTATCGATAGCCAGATACGGACGCCGCTCCAGCCACACCAGCCCCAACGCCAATGCAAGCGTCACGGCAATGACGGCATAAAAAAGATGAATATCCAGCAGCAGACCGAAAGCCACCCCCAGCAACGAGGCATGGGCCAGAGTATCTCCGAAATAGGACATCCGCCGCCAGACCACAAAGGAGCCAAGCGGACCTGCCGCCACGGATAGAAACATGCCTGCCAACCAACCGGGAAGGAGAAGCTCAATCATTGGTCGCGCTCCCTTGTTTCTTCAGCACAATCTTCTTTCTTCTTCTTCAGTACAATCCGGCCATGTAAATCATGACGATGATTATGCTGATGACGATAAATCGCCAGTTGTTCCGCGCCGCGATGACCGAACATGGCCAAAAATTCGGGGTGCAAAGAAACCACTTCCGGGGTGCCGGAGCAACAGATATGTTGATTGAGGCATAATACTTCATCGGTTTTTGCCATCACCATATGGAGATCGTGTGAAACCATCAGCACGCCGCAATTGAATTCCCGCCGCAACTGATTGATTAAATCATAAAGGGCAAGCTGACCGTTCACATCCACCCCTTGCGTCGGTTCATCCAACACCAAAAGCTGTGGTTGACTAAGAAGTGCTCGCGCCAGCAACACGCGTTGTGTTTCTCCGCCCGACAGTTTTTGCATCGGTTGTTCCAGCAGATGAGCCGCCTGAACGCGTTCGAGCGCGGGCAAAATATCCTGCTGTTTCACGCCGGGACGCAGGCGCATAAAACGGTTGACGGTTAACGGCAGTGTGGCGTCTAGATGCAGTTTCTGCGGCACGTAGCCAATGCGCAGCCCCGGCATTTGTCGCACTGAGCCGGAGGTCGGGGACAGCAGCCCCAGAACGACGCGCACCAACGTTGATTTTCCTGCGCCGTTCGGCCCCAGAAGCGTAAGAATTCGTCCCGCCCGTAAACTCAGCGAGATATCCGACAGCACTTTCCGGCTGCCAAATGACACGGAAATGTCATTGAGTGATACCAAAGTGGACATATAATTCGAGTTGCATAGATTTTGTAATGTTATAATGTAACAAATCACACATTAAATGTCGATGAGATAGCCTTCGATGCAAAAGCGTATTCAGCAAAAAAAATGGTTAAAAAGTGTGTTTGTCGCCAGCGCCCTGATCGCGACGGGAGCGTCGATCACTACCGCTTCCGCCGCTGTGGTGACCTCAATCCGTCCGTTGGGATTTATTGCTTCGGCAATATCGGAAGGCATAACGCCAGCCGAGGTATTGCTGCCTGATGGCGCATCGCCTCACGATTATGCCTTGCGCCCGTCTGATGTCCAGCGATTACGATCCGCCGAACTGGTTATTTGGGTCGGTCCTGAATTGGAAACATTTTTAGGGAAACCACTATCACAGATCCCGGCTGGCAAACAGATTACGCTGGCGAACGTGCCTGGCATCAAGGCCGAACTGATAAAAGAATCGGCCCATCAATCTGACCACGACGCCGACCACGCAACCGGGCAGTCCGCGCATGAAACAGAGGGGGATGGACACCATCATGGCGAGTACAATATGCACATTTGGTTCTCGCCGGAGATGTCAAAACAGGCGGCAATGGCCATTCATGCAAAATTATTGGAACTTATGCCGCAAAATAAAGACAAACTAGACGCGAATCTGCTTTATTTCACGGATAAAATCGCGCAGACAAATAAAAAAGTTGCTAAGATGCTAGCGCCTGTGCAAGGCAAGGGATATTTCGTGTTTCATGATGCCTATGGGTATTTTGAAAAACACTACGGTTTAAGCCCGTTGGGGCATTTTACAATTAATCCCGCTATTCAACCTGGCGCAAAGCGCTTACATCATATTCGAACACAGTTGGTTGAGCACAAAGCCGTATGTGTTTTTGCTGAACCACAATTCAGGCCAGCCGTTATTAATGCTGTCGCCAAGGGAACTGACGTGCGCTCGGGCGTGCTGGATCCATTGGGAAGCAATATCGCACTGGGTAAAGATAGCTATGCGGATTTCCTGTTGCAGCTATCAAACCAGTTCCGGGGCTGTCTTGAGGAAAAATCATGAGGATACGAATAAGTGCAGCAGATAGTCCGAACTATCGCTCTGGCGTATAACAGCTTACCTCGGCCCCATCGCGTCATGCTGGGGTCGCTTACCGTTGTGACATTGGCCGTGGCTGTTTGGCGGCCTTTTGTTTATCCCCCTGTCAATGATGCACCGGTGGTGGTGAAAGATATCGCATTGGAAGCCAACCCATTGCGGACGCTGACCCCGGAGGCCAGCGAACCGATCGATCAGCCTGCGCCGGATGACGAAATTCCTCAGGACGAACTGGATGACAAAGTCACCGATGAAAGCAACATCCATGAATATGTCGTGTCAACTGGCGATACGCTGAGCAGTATTCTTACCCAGTATGGCATTGATATTGCCGATATCACGCAGCTTGCAGAGCAAAATAAAGATCTGCGTAATCTGAAGATTGGGCAGCAAATCTCCTGGGAACTGGGTGAAAAGGGAGAATTGCAGAGTTTGACCTGGCAAATGTCCCGCCGCGAAACCCGCATCTATGTGCGTGTCGGCGCTGATTTCAAAGAAAGAATCGAGATGCTGAAAGGAGAGTTGCGTAACGCCGTTCTCAATGGTCGGCTGAATGGCAGCTTCGTCAACAGCGCCAGAAACGCGGGGCTGAACAACAGTGAAGTCAGCGCCGTGATCAAAGCGCTGCAATGGCAACTGGATTTTCGTAAATTACGCAAAGATGACACCTTCTCCGTGCTGCTGTCCCGCGAAATGCTGGACGGTAAGAGCGAGCAAAGCGAACTATTGGGTGTGCGGCTGAATACCGGCGGAAAAGATTATTATGCGATTCGTGCGGAAGACGGAAAATTCTACGATCGTGAAGGCTCTGGTTTAACGCGTGGTTTTATGCGTTTTCCCACCATGAAACAGTTCCGTATTTCTTCCAATTTCAGCCCTCGTCGTATTAATCCGGTGACCGGTCGTGTTGCGCCGCACAAAGGCGTCGATTTCGCGATGCCGATTGGCACGCCGGTGTTGGCGGTTGGCGATGGCGAAGTGCTGATTGCCAAGCGCAGCGGCGCGGCGGGTAATTATGTGGTTATTCGTCACGGGCGGCAGTACACCACGCGCTTTATGCACCTGAACCGCATTCTGGTGAAACCAGGGCAGAAAGTGAAACGTGGCGATCGCATCGGTTTATCAGGCAATACCGGTCGTTCCACCGGGCCGCACTTGCATTATGAATTCTGGATCAACCAGCAGGCCATCAACCCGCTAACGGCCAAGTTGCCGCGTTCCGAAGGGCTGACGGGTAAAGATCGCCGCGATTACCTGGCTAAGGTAAATGAAGTGATCCCGCAGCTAGCGTTTGATTAACCCCAGGTGATGTTTTTCCTGCCGGTAGCTTGCTGCCGGCGTTTTCATTTATAGGTTCCTGATTTTTGGCTGTGCTTTTATGATAGCGCCACAGCCATTGGCAATTGTCATTACCTTTGATTTGTATAAAGAGTTTATGCATGGAAAACGAGAAAAAAATGGGTCCTGAGTTTATTCCTCAGTTTCAACGAGCCTTTTACTATCCGCGTTATTGGGGGGTCTGGCTGGGCGTTGGCTTAATGGCGGCAGCCGCTTATGTCCCTGCGCGATTAAGAAATCCGATTCTGGGCGGAATGGGACGTTTTGTTGGCCGCTTGTCGAAAGGCGCCCGCCGCCGGGCCCGCATTAATCTGCTGTACTGCATGCCTGAATTGACCGAAACACAACGCGAAAACATTATCGATGATATGTTCGCCACAGCCCCTCAATCGATGATCATGATGGTGGAAGTGGGGATTCGTAATCCCAGAAATGTCGAAAAACATGTGCGCTGGCATGGCGAAGAAATAGTGAATAAATTGAAACACCAGCAGCGGAATGTGATCTTTCTGGTGCCGCATGGTTGGGGCGTAGATATTCCGGCAATGTTGATGTCGTCGCGTGGTCAACCTATGGCCGCGATGTTCCACAATCAAAAAAATGCTTTGGTGGATTACTGGTGGAACCGTCTGCGCCGCCGTTTTGGTGGGCGAATTCATGCGCGTAATGATGGCATCAAACCATTTATCAGTTCGGTGCGTAACGGATGTTGGGGATATTATCTACCGGATCAGGATCATGGCCCGGAGCACAGCGAGTTTGTCGACTTCTTCGCCACGTATAAGGCGACGCTGCCTGCGTTGGGGCGTTTGATGAAAGTTTGCCGGGTCGATATCGTTCCGCTGTTTCCGGTGTATAACGCCAAAGCGTGCCGTCTCGATGTCTTTATCCGTCCGCCAATGGATGATTTGGCGGATGCTGATGATGAGCATATTGCCCGTCGCATGAATGAAGAAGTGGAAATTCTGGTCAGACCGAATCCAGAACAATATACGTGGATACTGAAACTGTTAAAAACCCGCAAACCGGGTGAGATTGAACCTTATTGCCGAGATGATCTTTATAAGTAATTGCGTTTCCACCACCGTCGAGGCGTTTTGCTAATAATTAAAAAGCCGGGTGATAATGACCTCATCCGGCTTTTTTGATCAACGCCTTGGCGCAGCGATGCGCGATTATTCCACGCGCAGAATACGGATGGTATTGGTCGTGCCGACCGTCCCCATCACATCGCCTTGCGTCACAATAACCCGATCACCGGACATCAGATAACCTTTATCGCGCAGCAGGATAACCGCATCGTTAGCAGAGGCGACGCCGTCGGTGTAGCTGTCGAAATGGACTGGCGTAACGCCGCGATACAGCGCTGTCAGGTTCAGCGTATGCTCATGGCGTGACATGGCAAAAATAGGCAGGCCGGAACTGATGCGGGACATCATCAGCGCTGTGCGGCCTGATTCGGTCATGGCTATCAGCGCCGTTACCCCTTTCAGATGGTTAGCGGCATACATGGAAGACATGGCGATAGACTCTTCCGTGTTATCAAACTGCACGTCGAGGCGATGCTTGGAAACATTGATGCTGGGGATTTTCTCCGCGCCAATACATACTTGCGCCATCGCTGAGACGGTTTCCGCCGGATATTGTCCCGCTGCGGTTTCGGCGGAAAGCATCACCGCATCGGTGCCATCCAGCACGGCGTTGGCCACATCCATCACTTCGGCGCGGGTGGGCATCGGGTTGGTGATCATGGATTCCATCATCTGCGTGGCGGTGATGACCGCACGGTTCAACTGACGCGCACGGCGGATCAACTTCTTCTGAATACCCACCAGTTCGGGATCGCCGATCTCGACGCCCAAATCGCCACGCGCCACCATCACGACATCAGAAGCCAGAATAATGTCATCCATGGATTCATCGGAACAGACCGCTTCCGCACGCTCGACTTTGGACACGATTTTGGCATGGCAGCCTGCGTCACGCGCCAGACGACGGGCATAGTTCAGATCTTCACCAGTGCGTGGGAAGGAGACGGCCAGATAATCCACGCCGATTTTTGCCGCGGTGATGATGTCCGCCTTATCTTTTTCGGTTAAGGCTTCGGCGGAAAGGCCGCCGCCCAACTTATTGATCCCTTTGTTGTTTGACAGCGGACCGCCGACAGTGACTTCGGTATAGACTTTCATGCCTTCAACCTGAAGGACTTTCAATTGTACGCGACCATCATCCAACAACAGGATGTCGCCCGGAACCACATCGGCTGGCAGACCTTTATAGTCGATACCGACCTTCTCTTTATCGCCTTCGCCTTTGGATAAGTTGGCATCCAACAGAAATTTGTCGCCCACATTCAGGAAAATTTTGCCTTCCTTGAAGGTGGAAACCCGAATTTTCGGTCCCTGCAAATCGCCTAGAATGGCGACATGACAGCCTAATCTGGCCGCAATTTCACGAACTTTGTTGGCACGTAATTGATGGTCTTCCGGCGTGCCGTGCGAAAAATTCATGCGTACGACATTAGCGCCCGCGTTAATAATCTTTTCAAGATTATTGTCACGGTCAGTAGCTGGCCCCAGGGTGGTAACAATTTTGGTTCTTCTGAGCCGTCTGGACATGTATAACTCCGTTAACTTGTGAAGCGGTAGTGTTGCGATTAATGTCGGGTAACGCGGTAAAATGTAACTTTACAACAAAACTATTTCATCCATAGCTTCTTGAATCATAGCTTCGTTGATGAGATATCCGTTACCCGAGTGCCGAGTCGAATCTGAGTTGTTGTTATTCTCTGTTTTAGTTCTATCACTACAATAGTGCAAAAATAAAATAGCCTAAGTATTAATAAATTATCGGAAAGGGTTATCTGATCCTTCCTCTTTATCAAACCGCGATTCGCGTAATGCTTCCTTGACTCGCTTCAAGTTATCCCGGAATTTTGCCCCGCGCCGTAGCGTAAAGCCGGTAGCCAGCACATCAATGAGCGTGAGTTGCGCAATACGCGAAACCATCGGCATGTAAACATCGGTATCCTCTGGTACATCAACCCGTAGCGTCAATGATGCTTCGCGGGCCAACGGCGTGCCGACCGAGGTGATCGCGATAACGGTGGCGTCGTTCTCTCTGGCCAGTCGCGCCATCTCCACCAGGCTTTTTGTGCGACCGGTGTGCGAAATCAGCACCACGACATCGCCGTCGCTGGAGTTCATGCAACTCATACGCTGCATGACGATATCGTCAAAATAAACCACGGGAATATTGAAACGAAAGAACTTGTTCATTGCATCATGAGCGACGGCGGCGGACGCGCCGAAGCCAAAAAAAGAGATCTTTTTCGCTTGGGTGAGCAGGTCAACCGCCCGGTTGACGGCGGCAATATCCAGACAGGATTGCACATGCTCCAGCCCGGCCATGGTCGATTCAAAGATTTTGCTGGTATAAGCCTCTACACTATCATCTTCTTCGACGTTACGGTTTACATAAGGTGTGCCGTTCGCCAGACTTTGGGCCAGATGTAGTTTAAAATCAGGAAAGCCTTTGGTTTCCAGACGACGACAGAAGCGATTGACGGTGGGCTCGCTGACATCAGCCATCTTTGCCAGCGTAGCGATACTTGAGTGAATTGCTGTTTGCGGAGCGTTCAGGATAACTTCAGCAACCTTCCTTTCAGACTTGCTCAAGAGTTCCAAATGACTCTGAATTTTTTCCAGCATATTCATATAACAAAGGCCATATAAATTTTCCGATTTCAACCAAAGGCGCAACTGATGTGGATTTGGTGAAAATATACTACGACCCCGCAGCGGTTGGCAGAGAAAAAAGGGGGAAGTTGAACGCTTTTTTTGCCAGAACATGACTTGTGTCTAACTTTCAGAAAAGTAATCCGTTGTCAGAAACGATAAAAAGTTTCTGTTTGGGGCATCGGCAATCAGCACGCCGGCAAGGATCATCAGCCAGTTTTTAATGAGCCGCCGCGCGCCCGCATCGGATTTTGAGCCGTTGTTACGGTTTACTGGTTATAGTCAAAAAGAGTACATTATCGCTGTAATAAAATTACAGCATCCTGCAACGAGGAGATGATCATGGCGGTAACGTCTACAGCCCAGGCATGCGACCTGGTTATTTTCGGCGCGAAAGGCGATTTGGCGCGCCGCAAATTGCTGCCTTCCCTGTATCAGTTGGAAAAAGCGGGCCATATCCACCCGGAAACCCGGATTATTGGCGTCGGCAGAGCCGAGTGGGATAAGAAAGCGTATACCGGCGTGGTGCGTGAAGCGTTGGAAACGTTCATGAAAGAACCCATCGATGAAGCGCTGTGGGATGCGCTGAGTAACCGGTTGGCGTTCTGTAACCTTGATGTTGAAGATACGAAAAACTTTAGCAAACTGGGCAAGATGCTTGACCAGAAAAATCGCACCACCATCAACTATTTCGCCATGCCGCCCAGCACTTTTGGCGCGATTTGCCGCGGTCTGGGCGCTGCCGGGTTAAACAAGGAACCGGCGCGCGTGGTGATGGAAAAACCGTTGGGCAAAGATCTGGCGTCTTCATGCGTGATTAACGATCAGGTTGCCGAGTTTTTCGATGAGTGTCAGGTCTATCGCATCGACCATTATTTAGGCAAAGAAACGGTATTGAACCTGTTGGCGTTGCGTTTTGCCAACTCGCTGTTTTCCGCAAACTGGGATAACCGCACCATCGATCATGTGCAGATCACCGTCGCGGAAGAAGTGGGCATTGAGGGACGTTGGGGCTATTTTGATCAGGCCGGTCAGATGCGCGATATGATCCAGAACCATCTGTTGCAGATCCTGACGATGATTGCCATGTCGCCGCCGTCTGATTTGACCACCGATCGCATCCGTGATGAGAAAGTGAAAGTGTTGCGTTCGCTGCGTCGTATCGATCGCAGCAACGTGCATGAAACGACCGTGCGCGGACAATACACCGCTGGCTTCGTTCAGGGAAACAAAGTGCCGGGCTATCTGGAAGAAGAGGGTGCGAACAGAACCAGCAGCACCGAAACCTTTGTGGCGATCCGCGTGGATATTGATGATTGGCGCTGGTCTGGCGTGCCGTTCTACCTGCGTACCGGTAAACGGTTGCCGACGAAATGTTCCGAAGTCGTGGTGTATTTCAAAAATCCGGCGCTCAATCTGTTCCATGATTCTTACCAGCAATTGCCGCAGAACAAGCTGATTATTCGCTTGCAGCCGGATGAAGGCGTGGAAATCCAGATCCTGAACAAAATCCCAGGGCTAGAGCACAAGCATCGTCTGCAAACGGTCAAATTGGATCTGAGCTTCTCTGAAACGTTTAATCAGCAGCATCTGGCGGATGCTTATGAGCGTCTGTTGCTGGAAACCATGCGTGGTATTCAGGCGCTGTTTGTGCGCCGTGATGAAGTGGAAGAAGCCTGGAAATGGGTGGATTCCATCATGGATGCCTGGTCGATGGATAATGACGCGCCAAAGCCTTATCAGGCAGGAAGCTGGGGGCCGGTGGCTTCCGTTGCGATGATTACCCGTGACGGACGTTCCTGGAACGAGTTTGAATAATAATAAATCGTAAACAGCGCGGTCGGACATCTGCATGCGATGCAGATCCCTGTGGCAGGGGCGCGCTGTCTAATTAATGGTGCCTGTGGGCATGAGTGGAGATAATTTTTGATGAAAAACTGGAAAACCAGCGCGGAACAGATTTTGACGGCGGGTCCTGTGGTGCCTGTTATTGTGGTCAATAAACTGGAGCACGCCGTACCGATGGCAAAAGCGTTGGTCGCGGGCGGCGTTCGCGTTCTGGAACTGACATTGCGTACCGACTGCGCGATAGACGCGATTCGCGTTATCGCGCAGGAAGTGCCTGATGCTATCGTTGGCGCGGGAACGGTCACCAATCCTCAGCAACTGGCGGCTGTGGTCGAAGCCGGCGCGCAATTCGCCATCAGCCCTGGGTTGACCGAACCGTTGCTGAAAGCGGCCACCACAGGCGCCATTCCGTTGATCCCCGGCATCAGCACGGTTTCTGAATTGATGCTGGGTATGGATTATGGTTTGCGGGAGTTCAAGTTTTTCCCGGCGGAAGCCAATGGCGGCGTGAAAGCGTTGCAGGCCATCGCCGGCCCGTTCGCGCATATCCGTTTCTGTCCGACGGGCGGGATTACACCGAATAACTACCGCGATTATCTGGCGCTGAAAAGCGTACTGTGCGTAGGCGGCTCCTGGCTGGTGCCGAACGATGCGTTGGAAAGCGGTGACTACGCACGTATCACTGAACTGGCGCGTGAAGCGGTTGCAGGCGCGAAAGCGTAATTTGGCCCTGCTGGTTTGCATAAGCCACCCAAAAAATCGGGTGGCTTTTTTATTGTCATACTTTTAGCCGCTGACCTTGACCGCCGCCGCCGCTTTTTTCGCTAATTCCACCGCATCGTCCGTGGTTTCCGCCGTTGCCAGCGCCACGCCCATACGACGCTGTCCGCTGATGTCGGGCTTGCCGAACAACCGGATCTGGGTGTGCGGCAGCAGGGCGCTTTCCAGCCCCTGATAACGAACATTGCGGCTATCCAGTTGCGGCAGGATCACGGCAGACGCCGCTGCGCCATATTGACGGATCGCGCCGATCGGCAAGCCGAGAAACGCGCGTACATGCAAAGCGAACTCAGACAGATCCTGAGAAATCATCGTGACCATGCCGGTATCGTGCGGGCGAGGGGAGACTTCGCTGAAGATCACCTCGTCGCCACAAACGAACAGTTCAACGCCGAACAGACCATAACCGCCCAGCGCTTTAACTACCTGACTGGCAATCGTCTGCGCCCGTTGCTGCGCCAGCGCGCTCATTTGTTGCGGTTGCCAGGACTCACGATAATCGCCGTCTTCCTGACGATGACCAATCGGCGCACAGAAATGAATCCTGTCAACGGCGTGGATGGTCAGCAGCGTGATCTCGAAATCGAACCTGACCAGACCTTCAACGATAACCCGTCCGCCGCCAGCGCGACCGCCTTGTTGCGCGTACTGCCAGGCTTTTTCCAACTGTTGTGGTTCGCGGATCAGGCTTTGACCTTTGCCGGATGAACTCATCACCGGTTTAACAATGCAGGGATAGCCGATATCCGTCACCGCCTGCCGGAAACTGGCTTCACTGTCCGCGAAACGGTAGGTGGAGGTTGGTACACCCAATTGTTCCGCCGCCAGACGGCGAATGCCTTCACGGTTCATCGTCAGGCGGGTGGCTTGCGCGCACGGCACCACCTGGTGGCCTTGCTCTTCCAGTTTCACCAGCATATCGGTGGCGATGGCTTCAATCTCAGGGACGATGTAATCTGGACGCTCCGCTTCAACCAGCGCTTTTAACGCATCGCCATCCAGCATGTTAATGACGTGGCTGCGATGTGCGACCTGCATCGCCGGTGCATCGGCATAGCGATCAACGGCGATAACTTCAATCCCCAGGCGCTGACACTCAATCGCCACTTCTTTGCCTAATTCACCGGAACCGAGCAACATCACGCGTGTGGCATCGGTACGCAGGGCCGTTCCAATTGTTAACATAACGTCTACCTGATCGGGTTGTAAAAAATCGCCGCTTGCGACGGTCTGTAAGGTGACGGGCAGGATGCCCATCATAAAAATGCGCGCAGTATAAACGAAAACGTTTGCGCACGCACCACGCGCCATAAGCGCGCGGCTGCTGGACAAAAAGTCAGAGAATGGTGGGGCCTCGCTTGGCATCGCCGGAGAATCATGCCACCCTGCATAAAGTTAAAAGATTTTTATTCCATAACTATTCCATAACAAGAGGGGGAGCCAAACGTAATGAGCGCACCGCAAGCAGAAAAAAGACCCCATCCGCTGACCGCGCATGGCGACACGCGTATCGATAACTACTATTGGCTGCGTGATGACCAGCGAGCCGACCCGCAGGTATTGGATTATCTGCAACAGGAAAACCGTTACTGTGATGAAGTGATGTCGCCTTATCGCGATCTTCAACAGGATCTGTATCACGAAATGGTCAAACGGATACCGTCTGAAGATATGTCAGTGCCTTATGTACGCAATGGTTATCGCTACCAGAGTCGTTATGAGCCGGGCAAAGAATATCCGATTTATCGGCGTCAGCCTGAACAGGACTCGACGACATGGGAAACGTTGCTGGATGGTAATCAGCGAGCGGAGAACCATGATTTCTACAGTCTGGGCGCATTGAAAGTCAGCCCCAATAACCAGATTCTGGTGCTGTCAGAGGATTTTCTGTCCCGTCGGCAATATGATATTCGCTTTCGTGACCTGACGACGGGGGAATGGCTGCCGGATGTGATTGAAAAGGTTTCTGGCGGAGCCGAGTGGTCAGCCGATTCGACCGCTATCTATTATGTGCGCAAGCAGCCGCAGACCTTGCTGCCGTATCGGGTTTATCGGCATCGGTTAGGCTGCGATCCCGCGAACGATGAACTGGTGTACGAAGAAACGGATGACACCTATTACGTCAGCCTGGGAAAAACCACGTCAGAGCGCTATATCACCCTCTACCTGAGCAGCACAACAACGACGGAAGCTCTGTTGATCGACGCGGCGGATGCGGCGGCGTTGCCGCAGGTCTTTATTCCTCGCCGCAAAGACCATGAGTATGCGGTGGATCACTACCAGAACACGTTTTATCTGCGTTCCAATCGGGAAGGAAAAAACTTTGGTCTTTATCGGTCGCGCAAATCTGGCGAAAGCGAACTGGAGACGCTGATTGCGCCGCGTGAGCATCGTGTGCTGGAGGGATTCGAGCTTTTCCGCGACTGGCTGGTCGTTGAGGAAAGAGAACGCGGCCTGACCAGTTTGCGTCAGATCCACTGGCAAACGCGGGAAGAGAAAACCATTGCTTTCAATGATGCCAGTTATGTCACCTGGCTCTCTTATAATCCATCCCCGGAAACCGCCTTTCTGCGCTATGGCTATGCATCAATGACGACGCCAAGCTCCCTGTATGAACTGAATATGGATACCGGACAGCAGCAGTTGTTGAAGCAGGCCGAAGTGAAAAATTTTACGCCGGATGACTACCAGAGTGAGCGTCTGTGGATCAAGGCGCGAGATGGCGTGGAAATTCCGGTGTCGCTGGTCTATCACCGCAAACACTTTAAGCCGGGGCACAACCCGATATTGGTTTATGGTTACGGCGCCTATGGCAGCAGCATGGACCCCGATTTTAGCGTGAGCCGGTTAAGTTTGCTGGATCGCGGGTTCGTCTTTGCGTTGACGCACATTCGTGGCGGCGGCGAGTTAGGGCAGCAGTGGTATGATGATGGACGACTGCTGAATAAAATAAACTCGTTTACTAACTTCATTGATGTTTCGCAGGCGTTAGCCGATCAAGGTTACGGCGATCGGCAAAATATGTTCGCTATGGGCGGCAGCGCCGGTGGATTATTGATGGGCACAGTGGTCAATCTGGCGCCGGATCTGTTTAAAGGCGTGGTGGCTCAGGTGCCGTTCGTGGATGTTCTGACGACCATGCTGGATGAATCCATTCCTTTGACCACAGGGGAATATGAAGAGTGGGGCGATCCGAACGACCGCGCCTATTACGACTATATCCGGCAATACAGTCCGTATGATGGCGTTAAGGAACAGGACTATCCCCATATGCTGGTGACCACTGGGTTGCATGACTCACAGGTTCAGTACTGGGAGCCGGCAAAATGGGTAGCCAAACTGCGCGATATGAAGACGGATAATCGGTGGTTGCTGATGTATACCGATATGGATGCCGGACATGGCGGCAAGTCAGGGCGCTTTAAACATTATGAGGATATTGCGCTGGAGTACGCATTTTTACTGATGGTGTTGGATAAGTCAGGCGGTTAACGTCCATTATGCATCAGAGTAAACCCGCTGAGGGGACGGGTTTACCGATCAGCATCGTGACGTTAGTTAATGTCAGACTGAGGTTGAGCTTTCTTGGCCTTTTTATCCGCACGTTTTTCCTCTGCGGTTTTCAAGGGTTTTTTCTTGCTGTTCTTTTTGCTGTCCATTCCTTTACTCATAGATTACCTCGCTTGTAAAAGGTTGGTTTGCACGACTATTAACCGCTTGTTTTGTGCAATATGCAAGGAGGAAATCGGTTTTTATTGTGAAGCGCCTGAACCAAAAACGCTATTTGCTTTTAGGTTCATAGGGAAGGCGTGAGAATTGAAGTGAAAGTTGACGATAAACGGCAACGCGCTCACGAAAATAGCTGCGCAGGTGCTCGGGCTGCTCTTTTTCCACCAATTCAGGAATGACAGGCATGTTATAGCGCTCCTTGAAAGCCACCCCTGACGCCGCTAAATCAACATTGACCTTATCCATCTCTTCTCTAGAAAGTTCAGCCAGGTTATGTCCCATCGCGTGTGCTCCTGATTAATTGTGACGATATGCTGGCGTAACGGTAAAGCAGCGTCGAAGAAATCGCAAGTTTTCGCGCGGCGCCTTCTCTTATGCCGTCATATTTGCCGGGTTATTTGCCTTATTGAGAATGCAACGAATAGACGTTTCATTTATGCGAATCACTGACGTTGATAAATTCATTAAGTTCGATTTAGTTATCGTTTATCTGCATTTTAAATCTATTAGATATGTTGGCAACGATTCTGATTGATAATAAAAATGATTATCAATCAGAAAATAGTATTTTTTGATTTTAAAGTTAAAAATTATTTATTGTTAATTAAGTTAATAAGATGTTTTTTATTCTCACACTTCAAGGCATAATAGCCATCAATTAATTTATCGGCCAGAGAAATAAGGGGTATATATGTTAAAAGAAGAAATGATTCAAAAACTGAATGAGCAACTTAACCTGGAATTCTATTCTGCGAACTTGTATTTGCAAATGAGTGCCTGGTGTGGCGATAAAGGTTTTGAAGGGGCTTCCGCATTTTTAAAAGCCCATTCTCAGGAAGAGATGCAGCATATGCAGCGTTTATTCGACTACCTGGACGACACCGGCAGCCTGCCGATCCTGGGCGCCATCGCCGCGCCGCCGATAGAATTCACGTCATTGTCTGACGTTTTCAAACTGACTTATGAGCATGAACAACTTATCACCGGAAAAATCAACGAACTGGCGCATGCCGCGATGACATTGCAAGATTACTCAACCTTCAATTTCCTGCAATGGTACGTTGCTGAGCAGCATGAAGAAGAGAAATTGTTCAAATCTATTCTTGATAAGTTGTCGCTGGTTAACACCAATGAAGGCGGACTATTCTTCATTGATCAGGATTTGAAGAAAATGTCTACTGGCGTGTCAGGTTCAGCAACCTGATGTTATAGGCAATGCGCAGCAAGCATGGGGATCTTGCCCCATGCTGCTTTCCTTCCTCAGTTATTCCTCCGATTTTTCCTTATCCCGCGCACGCTGACTTGCCGAAGCACCATGCTATTTTCACGCCATACGTCAACATTCCATTATTGGCTGGTCAGCACGGTTTGCCGCTCGACTTCATTGGATACTGCCGCTATGATCGTCCCATCGATTTACAGGCAACCTTATGTTTTATAAGGTCTGAAATTTGTATTGTTTCGAGCTCGACGATTGGTGAATATGATGTTGTACAATCGTCGGGACAATTCTGTTCAGGAACCTCTGATGAAGAAACTATTGCTATCTATTGTGCTCGCTTCTCTGTCTGTTAATGCATTCGCCGCGGCAAAACTGGCAAACATCAGTCGCTTGCAATACGGGGAGCAATGGGCCTTTACTCGAGAAGAAGTCCAGTTGATATGTCGACCCGGCAATGCTTTATATGCATTACATACCGGGACACTAATGCAATACCCACTCAATCACGCGGCGATGGAGCAAATGAAGACCGGTCAGGTAAACGCCAAACCGATAGATGAAATATGGCTTGATGATCCTAAAAATCCCGGTCAAAAGAAAAGTCTGAAACCTTTTATTGAACGAGCAGAGCAACTCTGCCAGCCGAATACACCATCCTGAAGTGATTAATTATCATTTGGTTGTTAATGAAGTGATGCTCAATGGTTATGTTGAGGTGTGAAATCTGTACCATTTGTGATGAGTTGGAGTTGGAAAATGCGAGGGAGTTTACTACGCTTAAGTGACAAGGCTAGTACAGCTTGTATAAATGCCAACTTTTAGCGCACGGCTCTCTCCCAAGAGCCATTTCCCTAGACCGGATACAGGAATCGTATTCGGTCTTTTTTTAAGTGATTGATTTGTATTTTTTATTTTTATGATGCGCGTAAATACATGAAAAACAAATGAAATCCTGTATCCTATCTTTTTATAGACAGGTGTGTTCTTTCCCCGCGTATGACCGGAAAGCAGGCGGTTGGCCTCCTGATGCAAAAGAAGCCCACCAAAATGGTGGGCTTCGCTTTCCCTGATGCCATTGTTATTGTTTGCAATCCATCGTCCTCATCATGACAGTAGATATATATATTTTATAAACGTTTATACAGATCAATTTTCCGTTATTGATCGGTTATGACGATCGATATGTTTTTAAGGTAGCGCCGCTTTCGGTTCGGTCTCTTCCCACGTTGCATTGCTGAATTATTCTCGGAGATCAGGTATTGACTTATCGCAGATGGATATGAGTAACAAAAGGAGTATGGCGTGAGTCAATTAAGACAGCCGCAGTTGAAAGGTAATAAAATGGTGAATCGTATAGGATGGACTAATAGTTAGTTTGCTAAATAACTGATCCTAATATCGCTACATTTTTACCAACCCATGATTCCCACCGGGGAATGGGCTGACAGTATTCATAAAGTGACGCCCTTTTTTCAGTAACTGCCACATTGAGCGGCACTGGTGGTTTCCGGTTATCGTTTCGTGCAGCGCCTGCCACAGCCGTTCAACATGATTTACCCAGGGCGAGTAAACCGGCTGATAAATAACACGAAACTTCGGATTCT
>NZ_QNRY01000056.1 GCF_003315515.1 Brenneria salicis ATCC 15712 = DSM 30166
TGAACGCTATGATCGGCATAACTCAGTCCGGTTGGTGATTTGTTTTGATTTGGCGATTGATCAGATCGCTCAAACCGGATTGAGTTCCCTTCAGTGATCTACTATTAGGCGCAGTTATTTAGCCTCGACATTAAGAAACTCCCTTATCAACTACAGGAACTGATTGATATTATAGGGTTGGAAGAAGCCTATGTTTTTTCCAAGCTATTCTTCGGTCAATGTAAATATATACCA
The DNA here is from genome assembly GCF_003315515.1 of Brenneria salicis ATCC 15712 = DSM 30166. GTDB lineage: Bacteria > Pseudomonadota > Gammaproteobacteria > Enterobacterales > Enterobacteriaceae > Brenneria > Brenneria salicis. Next base: position 235 of record NZ_QNRY01000056.1, read on the forward strand.
AAATCACCCGGGTTTTTTTTGCTTAAATATAAATGGAGATTCAATAGCCAGGCTATGCAGGGAATTTGGTGGTTTAAGCAATGATGTACCACATGCGAAAAATATCGATCGGCAGTTACGTAATCGTGAGATAATAGCATTACGGCATTGCTCATTCCGATGCCTAAAGCCACTTGTTTGAGCGGTACATTGTTGCTTTGATCAATATAGAGCGAACCCGCCTGACCGGTGAACGAAGGTACGCCAAAAAATAACCGCCATAATAATCCAGCAGAATAGTATTGGCAGACTGGAGATTTGCCGGAGTTTCTTCACCGCCCTCAAAGATCACACCGGGTTTGACTTCCCCGGTATTAGGCTCAATGCTATTTTCCCTATACGGCTATTTTAAATGACAGGGAAATAAGTCCTGTTAAAAATGATGATTATTTATTTTTATAAATCGGTAATCGATTTTAGTTATACCCGTTATCATGCATACTCAGCTAATAACCGTGTTAAGTGGTTGCCCTTTCTTTTTTACTGATACATCGGACAGGCGTTATCTGTCCTTGGTTGTCATCCTGATTTTTTTGAACTGTCCGTATTTTCTGACAGGTTTGGGTTGTACAGTAGCCAATTGCTGTCTGATCGGGTGAGAGAGTCGTTATGTCGGTAAAAGATTGGTTGCTCGCGCTTTGTGTGGTGATTTTATGGGGGGTAAATTTCGTTGTAATCAAAATCGGCCTGCATGATATGCCGCCTTTCTTACTCGCCGGATTGCGTTTTTCACTGGTGGCGTTGCCGGCGATCTTTTTTATTCCGGCGCCCCGCGTCCCTTTTCGCTGGCTGCTGGCGTATGGCATGACCATCAGCTTTGGTCAGTTCGGTTTCCTGTTTTTCGCTATTAAACTGGGTATGCCGGCGGGGATCGCGTCGCTGGTACTACAGGCACAGGCGTTCTTTACATTACTGGTGGGGGCGGTGCTGCTGTCGGAAAAACTGCGCTGGAATCATGTCGTCGGTATTTTGGTGGCGGCAGGGGGGATGTTTGTGCTGGCGGAAGGACGTACCGACGGGCAAACGGCCTCCGGCATGACGATCACCACACTATTGCTCACGCTGGCCGCCGCATTGTCATGGGCGTTCGGGAATATCAGCAACAAAATCATCATGAGCAGCAACCGCGGCGTAAACATCATGTCGCTGGTGGTATGGAGCGCATTGATTCCCATCCTGCCTTTCTTCGTGTGTTCATGGCTGTTTGAAGGCCGGGAGGTGATTGTCGCCAGTCTGGTGAACATCCAGCTTCCGACTATTCTGGCGCTTTTCTATCTGGCATTTTTCGCCACGATTATCGGTTATGGCATCTGGGGAAACCTGCTGGCGCGCTATGAAACCTGGCGGGTTGCCCCGCTGTCGTTGCTGGTGCCGGTCACCGGGCTGATAAGCGCCGCTATTTTTCTTAACGAAGGGTTATCGTCGCTACAGATTGTCGGCGCAGTGATGATTATGTTGGGGCTGGTAATCAACGTATTTAGCTCTCATCTGTGGGCGTTGATGCCGGTTCGACAAGGGTGATATGACATTATACGAACAGGGTAAAGGAGTGGTAATGGTATTAGGAAAATGGTTTTTTTCGTTGAATGTGGCGGCACTTTTGTTCAGCGGCACGGTACAAGCGGCGTCCGCGCCTGCGGTGGAGACGAAAAACGGCATGGTGGTCAGTTCGCAATATCTGGCCTCTCAGGTTGGCGTCGATATCATGAAGACGGGCGGGAACGCCATTGATGCCGCGGTTGCAGTCGGGTACGCGCAGGCAGTGGTCAACCCGTGTTGCGGCAATATTGGCGGCGGCGGGTTTATGACTATCCATCTGGCTGACGGAAAAGACACTTTCATCAACTTTCGTGAAATGGCGCCCGCGGCGGCCAATGCCGATATGTATCTTGATGCCGCGGGCAATGTGAAGAAAGAGTCGAGCCTGTATGGTTATCTGGCGGCCGGGGTACCGGGAACGGTGCTGGGGCTGGACACGGCGCAGAAGAAATATGGCAAGCTAAGCCGCGAGCAGGTCATGGCGCCAGCCATCAAGCTGGCGCGTTACGGTTTTGAACTAACGCGAGCAGACACCGATATTCTGGATACCACCGTCAAACGTTTCAAAGATGATCCTGAAGCGGCGCGCATTTTCCTGCGTTCTGATGGCAGTCCGTTACAGCCAGGCGATAAGCTGGTGCAGCGTGATTTGGCGAACACGTTGCAGGCCATTGCGGATAACGGCCCGGACGCTTTCTACAAAGGAAAAATCCCGCAAGCAATAGAACAGGCGGCGCGTCAGGGCGGCGGCATTCTGACTGCGACGGATTTTGCCAATTACCGGATCGCTGAAACCGCGCCCGTCAGATGTGATTATCGCGGTTATCAGTTTGTCTCCGCGCCGCCGCCGAGTTCAGGCGGGGTAACGATGTGTGAGATCCTCAATATTGTGGAAGGCTACGATCTGAAAGCGATGGGGTTCAATTCCGCAGCCTCGGTACATGTGCTGATTGAGGCAATGCGCCATGCTTATATGGATCGCAATACTTATCTTGGCGACCCGGATTTTGTCAGTAATCCGGTAAAACATCTGCTCAGTAAAGATTACGCCGCCGATATCCGTAAAAAAATCGAACCGGAAAACGCCACGCCCTCACAGCAGGTTCAACCCGGCATCGGACCACACGAAAGACCAGAAACCACGCACTATTCCATTGTGGATAGTCAGGGAAATGCCGTCTCCACGACGTATACGGTCAATGGGCGCTTTGGTTCGGTGGTGATTGCGCCGGGAACCGGTTTTTTCCTCAACAACGAAATGGATGATTTCACCACCAAAGTGGGGACACAGAATCTGTATGGGTTGGTTCAGGGGGAACGGAACGCCATTGCCCCCGGTAAGCGCCCACTATCATCAATGAGCCCGTCATTGGTCACAAAAGACGGTAAGATCTTTTTGGTGCTGGGTTCACCGGGCGGATCGCGCATTATCAGCATCACCTTGCAAACGGCGCTGAATATCATCGATCACGGTATGGCGCCGCAGGAGGCGGTGGATGCGCCGCGTATTCATCATCAATGGTCGCCGGATGAAGTGTATTACGAGCAGCGCGGGCTTTCCGCCGATACGCTGGCGCTGTTAAAGCAGCGTGGTTACCAGATGGTGGAGCAAACGCCGTGGGGCGCGGCGGAGTTGATTATGGTCTGTTTGCCGGGCGCCGTGGGCGTGACGGCAGCCAACTCCGGCAATGATTCCGCGGTTTCCGGCAAGGTGCGTGAAGGTTACCTGTACGGGGCCAATGATATTCGGCGTCCGGCAGGCGCGGCGATCGGTTATTAATATTTTCGCGCGGGTCTGCCCGCGCGTTAACGTTATGATAAAGGTTTTGATATCAGTGAGATACATATTAAAACTTATCGATGGCGATTGGCCCTGAGTAAGGCGGCATTGATTCGATATGCAGTTCAGCCTGACCAGCGGCATGGACTTTATTGACATGCGCGGCAATCTCTTCGAGTGTGGCAAACCAGACGCCGCCGCGTGACTGCATGTACTCGATGAAACGTACGGTTTCATGCCAGCGAGCGAGCCTTCCGGTCACAAACGGGTGCCATACCGCGACGATCAGCCCTCCGTATTCCCACATGGCATCGAATTCCGCTTTATAAACCGCGATAGCCTCCTGCGGCGAGCGGATCGGCATCACATAATCGATATCGCTCATGTGAACGTAAGGCGGCCAATCGTCCATCGCCCAGTGCGTGGGCAGTTCAACCAAATGTCCTCTCTTGCCGCGCAGCAAATAAGGCACGTCATCCCCCATCAGCGAGGCGTCATATTGGAACCCCTCGGCGATCAGCAAATCGGTGGTGGCGGGTGAAAAGTTGTATAGCGGGGCGCGAAAACCACGCGGGCGCTGGCCGGTATGCCGCTGGATGATGTCAATGGATTTGCGCAGCCAGAAGGCTTCTTCCTCTTCACTGAGTTCATTGACATGCTCATGGATATAGCCATGATGCCCGATCTCATGACCGTCCCTGACCATAGCCGCTACCGCGTCGGGGTAGCGTTCAATGCACCATGCCGGAACGAAGAAGGTCTGCTTCAGGCCAAGTTCGCGATAAGTTTGCAGAATGCGCGGAACGCCGATTTTCGGGCCGTATTGCAGCGTCGAAAGGGTGCTGACCCGTTTGTAGCTGTCTGCCGGACGATGCAGATGAAGGAAGCTGTCCGCATCCATATCAAACGTTATCGCCACGGCGCACCGTGCGCCATTAGGCCACGGGATGGGATTTTTTATCATACTGTGTTTTGTCGTCATGCTATTGCCTGATAAGTAAGGTGGATATCTGGGACGCCGTATATTATTTCCCGCCTATTTCATTTCCCGCCGCGCTGATAGTGTTCGCCAGCCGCGGCTGGCGGTCTGATTTTTCCGGCGAAGATAATCAGGGCGCCGATTGAAGCCACATAGGGAAGGATCACGAACAGTTGGTAAGGCACATCGGGATGACTGAATTGCAGCCTTAATTGCACCGCGTCCGCCAGACCGAATAGCAGACAGGCCGCCAGCGCGCCGACGGGATGCCAGCGACCGAGGATCAGCGCGGCCAGGGCGATGAATCCTTTCCCGGCGCTCATATGTTCGGTGAAGATAAAAACCTGCGACAGCACCAGATAACAGCCGCCGAGACCGGCGACCATCCCGGCCCCCACCACGCTGATAAAACGAATGCCAAAAACGGATAACCCCGCGCTATCCACGGCTTGTGGATATTCTCCGGTGGCACGCAGGTTCAGCCCCCAGGTGGAGTGAAACAATAACCACCACGCCAGCGGTATCAGGGCGTACATCATGTAGATCAGCACATCCTGGTTGAACAACAGGTTGCCAATCCACGGCAGAGAAGAAAGACCGGGGATCGGCAGCGCGGAAAAACCGCTCAGTCTGTCTGACGCATTTTGTCCGCTGAACACTATGCGAGACAGAAAGGAGGTGAGTCCGATGATGAACATGTTGATGGCGATGCCCGCGACCATCTGATTGATCGCCAGCCAGACGGTCATTACGGCCAGCAATAGCCCGGTTAGTCCTGCGGCGAGCAGCCCGACGGCCAACCCTGCCCAGGCGCTATGGAAGTAGAAACTGCCTAACGCCGCGCCGAAAGCGCCGCTCAGGATACTGCCTTCCAGCGCCAGATTGAAAACGCCGGCGCGTTCCGACCAGATACCGCCCAATGCGGCGAAAATCAGGGGAATCGACAGGCGTAACCCTGTGGCGAACAGAGCGAGGTAGGCTTCATCCATCACGTTGACTCCGGGAAGAATGGGTTGAAGGGATGAGGTTATTGTCGCTGACGGCTTGTTGCTGAGACTTGAGCTTCCAGATAAGCCCCGCGGCGACAAAGATAACGATCAGGCCGCGCAATGCCTCGATCGCGGTAACATCAAGACCGATGGCGCGTTGCATGAATTGCGCGCCAGTGCTGAGTCCGGCAAGGAAAAAAGCGGACAGCGCGGCAAGCAACGGATTGAGGCTTGCCATAAACGCCACCACGATGCCGTCATAACCATAGCCGGGGCTGAAGAGGTGATACAGCCGGTATTTGACGCCGACCACTTCGAGCGCGCCCGCCAGACCCGCCACCGCGCCGCCGGCGATCATGCTGCCTATTAAGTGGCGTGGGATCGATATACCGGCATAGTGCGCCGCTTTCGGGCTTTTACCGACCGCCGACATGGAAAAGCCGACGGTGGTATAGCGTAAAACCCAAAATACGAAGGTACTGAGTACGGCGGCAATGATGACGCCGATATGGGTGTCGGTATTAGGCAGAAAAATCGGCAGCCATAAGCTTTCGCTGATTTCATTGGAGTACGGATAAGGCGCGCCGTCCTGCATCATCGGGCCGCCGGCGAAATAGCTGACAATATTGATGCCGACGTAATTCATCAGCAGTGTCACGATGACTTCATTGAGGCCCCGGACGGCACGCAGATAACCGGGTATCGCTCCCCATAGTCCGCCGCCAATCATGCCCGCCATAAGGCATAACAACAGGTGCAGCCAGGCTGGTAGTGCAGGCAGGTAGAGGGCGACGGCGGCGGCGGCCAGACCGCCGATATAGATTTGTCCTTCGCCCCCTACGTTCAACAAACCGCAACGCATTGGGATAATCACCGCCAGACCAGCCAGCAGCATCGGACACATCTTGATAAGCGTGTCAGCCAGGCCGTAATAATCAAAGAACGCGCCCTCGAACAACGAGGCATAGGCTTTAAGCGGATTGTGGCTGGTTGCCAGAATCAGCAATGAACCGAGTGCGAAGGCCGCGAGTACCGCCCACACCATGCGTAAACGATGAAGCCAGCGCAGCAGATTACTCATGGTGAAAGTCCTCAACGGCATCGCTGGTCATTAGCTCGCCAATTCGTTCGGTGGTTGCCTCTTCACGGGTTAATATTCCGGTGAGCCGGCCTGCGCACATCACGCCAATCCGGTCGGAAATCGCCATGATTTCATCCAGTTCAGTAGAAATATAAAGCACCGCTTTGCCTGACATCCGCTGTTCGCGAACGACGCGCTGCACCGCTTCAATCGCGCCGACATCCAGTCCTTTACACGGCTGCATGACCACCAGCAACACCGGATCACACTCCACTTCACGGGCGAAGATGAGCTTTTGTTGATTGCCGCCAGACAGAAAACGCACCTTTTGATGGACACGATGCATACGTACATCGTATTTCGCGCACCATTCGCGCGTGATGTCTTGCGTCCTCTGGGCATTGATCAGCCCGTTGCGTGCAAAGGGCGCGCGGTTGTAGTCGCGCAGCAGGGCGTTTTGCCACAGCGAAAAATCCAGGATCAATCCGGTGCTGTGGCGATCTTCGGGGACATAGGCGATCTTGAATCGATGCCGCCGTTCATTGACGTCGCAACCCTGTAAGGATTGGCCTTGAATGCGGATATCCCCGGCTGTCGGTACACGCAAACCGGTAATGGATTCGGCGAGTTCCGCCTGACCGTTGCCATCGACGCCGGCGATCCCCAACACTTCACCTGCCCGAATCTGGAGGGAGACGTCCTGCAACGCCTGAATGCCCCGGTCATTGTTGGCGCTGAGCGAAGTGACTTGCAACACCACCTCGCCGGTTGCCATGGCGGGCAATCCAGGTGGTTTCACCAGATCGCGCCCCACCATCATCCGCGATACCGCCTGTGGCGTGGTATCGGCGATCGCGGCGTGTCCGACGACTTTTCCACGGCGCAAGACGGTTACCTGATCGCAAACCCGGAACACCTCGTCCAGTTTGTGGGTAATAAACAACATGGTTTTTCCCATACCGCGCAGTTTTTGCAAAATCTGCAAAAATGCTTCGATTTCCTCAGGGCCGAGCACGCTGCTGGGCTCGTCGAGGATCAGCAGATCCACATTGCGATAGAGCGCTTTGAGGATTTCCACACGTTGACGCGTGCCGATAGGCAATTGCCATATCTGGCGGTCTGGATCGATATCCAGACCCACCTGCGCGCTCAGTTCAACCAGTTTGCGGCGGTGCTCGGCAAGCCGCAGCCGCAGGCCGCCAGACAATCCCAGAATAACGTTTTCGAGCACCGTCAGATTATCCACCAACATGAAATGCTGGTGGATCATGCCCAGACCATTCTCCAGCGCGTGTTTGGGTGATGACACTTCAAGCGGTTTGCCTGCCAGACGTATTTGCCCGGCGTCGGGCTGATACAAGCCGTACAGAATATTCATCAGTGTCGTTTTACCTGCGCCGTTTTCACCCAGCAGCGCATGGATACTGCCTTTACTCACATTGAGCGACACCGTATCCAGCGCGGTAAAATCACCAAACCGTTTACTCAATCCTTCAATGCTGAGATAACTCATTACGGTTTCTCGGCGGCATTACGCTGTTTGATTTTCTCAATGAGCGCCGCGACGTCGGTTTTTGTCTGTTCTGAAACTGACTTGCCGTAGCTGCCAAGACGAAATGCTTTTGGCGTTTCGAAGCCGTAAACATAGGCTTTGCCGCCTAACGGCCCGTTTTTGGCGTGTGTCAGAACGGTGAGTAAGGCGCCGCGCATATCAAGGACAGCGGATTGCAGCAGGTTATCCGGCCAGTCATTCAGCGCGTCGTAGTAAATGCCAAAACCTTGTTTATTCTTCTCCCGCACGGCCTGCAAACTGCCAAGCACCGCATTATCCATGGTCGGGAACAGGGTATCCGCTTTCTGATCGATCAGGTTCAGCGCCGCTTCCTTACCTTTGGCAAGATCGTCCCAGTCGTTGGTCCAGGCGCTTAATACCTGACCGTCTGGCCGCGCGGCTTTAAAGCCTGCGATGAAACCCTCATTCAAATCAGTATAGGCTTTAATTTTCTGAGCGCCGATGAAACCGCCAACCCCGGTTTCTGAGCTTTTGCCGCCGATAAACCCGATGACGTACCCCATATCTTTCATGTCAAAAGCCAGCGTTGAAACGTTGCCGCCGCTGTTTGTGCCATTCACAATCAGGAACTGGGTGTTGGTGTTGCGTCTGGCAACCCGATCGACCGCATCCTGAAATTCACCGCCATGACCGATAACAATATCGTAGCCACGGCGGGCATAGTCAGACAGCGCGCGGGCCTGATCGGGTTGAGGAACCTTCTCACTGTAAGCCACTTCAATATCCAGCGCTTTACCCGCCTGCATAACGCCTTCGTAGCCAGCCTGATTGAATGAGTGGTCGGTGATGTTGCCGGCCATCACGATGGCGACTTTTAAGGGCGCAGCCTGAACGACAGTGGTGTAAGCGAGCGCTATCACCGTGGCTGCTGCCGCAGCCAGATGAGTCAGCGGACGAAAAGAACGGGGGCGAAACAAGGTCGTCATCTTCATGCTTTATTCTCCGTTTCAACTATATTAACTTTCTTTCAAGTGGCTTGATTTTTATTAAAGCAAATTTCATGCCTGCTTTTTGTCTGGCCCACCTGAACGGATTAAAAAGGCCGCGGCGCAGTCCGTCAGGGGTTTTTGTCATCGTCCGGCGCTTGTAATTAGGTCGATCAGCTAAGGCGTTTGTACTGAAATAGCGCAATTTGGTAAAAATTTGCACTAAAAAAGTTCACAAATTGTTCGCTGCACAGGGCAAATCAGCAGGAGGCGATAACGTATGCCGGCGGAGGCCGATAGAGAGAGATGACGTTGCGCGGGGCGGCGAGCAGAACAGGGAGGCGCAAACGGTTTAGCGCTGACTGCCAGACTTGCTGCGGTCAGCGCTAAAATCCGGTTAAAGCACGCGAACGCGGAAAGCTAGAACGTAACAGGGGTGTTAACCCAAAGCACATGGGCTACCGTCTTGCCGGTGTTGCGATAACCATGGGGAATGTGACTGGGAAAATAAAAGGAGTCGCCAGCACGTAAATGGTGGGTTTCCTCACCTAAATATAGCGCTATCTCGCCTGTCAGCACATAGCCCATCTCTTCACCCTGATGTTCGATCAGCCCATCACTGGCGACGCCGGGTTCAATAATATGAATATTGCCCTGCAACAAGCCGCCTTTATGGTGATAGGTCAGGTTTTCCAGGTCGATACCCCCTTGTTTATTGCGCTGTAAAAACCGTTTCCGCCGACGCTGATCCGGTTTGAGTACCGGAGATTCGGTCACCCAGTTTTCGGCCATCAGGTCGGAAATACTGGTTTCCAGTGCGTGGGCCAAACGATGCAGCATCGCCAGAGAAGGGGTCGCCACCTCATTTTCCAGTTTAGAAAGCAGACTCTCGGAGCATTCCACCTTCTGCGCCAACTGTTTTAACGTCAGTTCCTGCGCCAGACGAGCATGTCGTAGCCGCATGCCCAGATTGGATAGTACAGTACCGCTGGTATCGCCATTTTTTTTCATAACGCGCTATCGGGTTATCAAAGTAGAAACGACTCGCTGTCTTCCAGACCACGAGTCGCATGCTGGTCAATCCGTTACACTAAAATGGATCGCCTGAGGATTACAACCATTGATTGGCACGATGTCCTGAGGACAGGCGGACATGACCACGATGCAATCCAGTTCCGCGCGGATCTCTACATAATCCCCCGCTTTGCTGATCGCCGGCAGCCAGGAAATTGTGTAATCGGCATTGACCGGCGTATTCATCCAGAGATTCAACGGCTGCGGAACTTCGCGGGCGCGCAGGCCGATGGCGTTAAGCGCCAGACGCATATTATCCGCGCAACTGTCATGGTATTCCGTGATCCCCATGTTGCTATAGCGAAACAGATCGCAGGCGGCAATCAGCGTGTCGTGGACGCCTGGCGAGGTGTCGGTCAGCAACGTCCCAATCGGTCGGCGTTGATTAGTGACCAGTACATCGCCCGGTTTAGGGATGATTTTATCGATAAATGCGCGGGTATGTTCCATGGAGGAAAACTCACTCAGATCCTCGCTGTTGAACAACCATGTATCGCACACCTGGCTTCCCGGCGTGTTGATGATGCGGATAAGCTGGCCTTTTTGCAGGCGAACGGCGCAACCACAACGGGCCGGAACCGTATAGGTTTCCCCCGGCACCGGCGTGCCGTCAGCCGAAATTGCCGAGGAGAGGGTCGCATTGGTTCCCAGCGGGGCGCCGTTATCTTTTTCACAGCAGGCAGGATAGTGGATTGTGCTCATAAATTGACTCCTGTTAATGGGTTTGCCAACTCGGTCAGGCAGCAGGCGAGTGCTCTGGCGCCAAGCCAGAGTGAATGTGGATCGGTATACTCAGCCGGGTTATGGCTGATCCCCTTGTGGCTGGGGACAAAAAACATGCTGGTTGGGCAGTGCCGCGCCAGACACATTGCGTCATGGAAGGCGCCCGAAACCAACTGCGCGGTCGGGATCGCCAGCGCTTCGCAACACGCTTGCTGTTGTGCCAGCAGATGCGGGTCGAAAGTGACTGGCGCTTGATGCAACAGCGACGTCACGGTCACGTTCTGGTCGGCGAACCCGGCGATAACCGAATCGAAATAGTCTAAAACCTCAGCATCAGGATGACGAAAATCGATGGTGAAACTGACCTGACCCGCGACGGTATTGATAGAATTCGGCATCACCTGCCAACTGCCGAAGGTCAGCCGCAATTGTTCGGCTGGCACCCCGGCCACGGCGTTTTCAATGCGATCGGTCAGGCGGCGGGCCAGCGTCATGGCGTCTGCGCGGTTGTTCATCGGCGTGGTGCCGGCGTGAGCGCTCCGACCGGAGCAAACCATCTGATACCATCTGACGCCCTGAATCCCTTGCACGGTCGCCAGAGACAGGCCAGCCTGCTCCAGTATCGGCCCTTGCTCAATATGCAGTTCGATAAACGCGGTCATGGGGTATTGTTTCCGGCGCGGCAGGGGAAAACGGCGGTGGCATTCAGCCAGCGCCGCGCCGACGGTAATGCCATTCTGATCCTGATTGTTACGATACTCAGCCAGATATGCCGGGTTGACGAAGGCGTTGGAACCCATTGCGCCCGGCGCAAACCGGCTGCCTTCTTCGTTGGTCCAAATCACGACGTCCAATGGCCGCCGGGTGACGATGCCTGCTTCATTAAGCGCCACCACACATTCGATACCGGCCATAACGCCGTAGCATCCATCAAGATTGCCGCCATCCGGTTGGGTATCGATGTGACTGCCTGTAACCACGGGCGGCAGATCCTGCGCTCCCGCACGGCGAATAAACAGGTTGGCGCACTCATCGGTCATGACGTCGCAGCCCAGCGATCGCGCCAGATCGATCAGCCAGGCGCGGGCGTCCAGATCGTCTGCGGAAAGCGCCTGGCGATTGACGCCGCCGTTCGCCAGTGCGCCGAAGCGTGAGAGTGTCGCCAGATTATCCAGCAAACGGCGCTGACTGACGCTGTCGGCCACTTTCCTTGCCTGTTCACTGATCATGGGCGACTCCCGGTTCATCAAGTTGTAACGGACTTTTGAACCACGGAGCCAGAAAGGTCTGTAAGCGTTCACTCTTTGGCTTGCGGAATAGCGTACCGGGCGGCCCGCTTTCTATGATGGCGCCGCCGGCCATGAAAACGATGCGCGAAGAGATATGCGCGGCGAACGACATTTCATGCGTGACCATCACCATGGTGATGCCTTTACCGGCGAGCGCTTTTATCACGTCCAGCACCTCTTCGACCCGCTCTGGATCGAGTGCGGATGTCGGTTCATCCAACAGCAGCAGTTCCGGTTCCAGCGCCAGCGCACGGGCGATGCCGACGCGTTGCTGCTGCCCGCCTGACAGATGTGAGGGCCAGGCGTCGGCTTTCTCCGCCATACCAACCTGCGCCAGTGCTGCCGCGGCACGTTGCCGGGCCACCAGGCGGGGCAACTTTTTCCCCAGAACCAGCGGCGCGGCGACATTCTCCAGTACAGTCATATGCGGCCAGAGATTGAACTGCTGGAATACCATCGCCAGTGGACGGCGAACTTCGGCGATTAACGCCGGGCTATCGCGGTGACGTCGTTCGCGTCCCGGTCCGCTGTAGCCCAGTAACTGACCTTTTATCCAGATTTCTCCTTCATCATAGGCCTCCAGAAAATTCATACAACGCAACGCGGTGGTTTTCCCCGAGCCGGACGGACCGATCAATGTCACGATCTCGCCAGTCTCAACCGCCAGATTGATGTTCTTCAGCACCGGGTTGCCATCAAATGACTTGCCGACGCCGCGCAGTTCGATAATGGTTTCATCCATAACGTTATCCTTTAGAAGTCCGCCCGTTGCTGAGCAGGCGAATGCTCAGGCCGACCGCCTGCGCCAACAGCCAGTAGCTGATGATCAGCAAGGCATAGGGCAGAACATAGTTATAGGTATTCGCGACGATTTGCCCGGTCGTCATGGTGAGTTCAGGCACGGTAATTATTGAAGCCACCGCACTTTCTTTAATGGTCAGAATGAACTGATTGCCGAGCAAAGGCAGGCTGAAGCGCATCGCCTGCGGTGTCTGGATATGCCAGAAGCTGCGCCAGCGTGAAATATTATGCGCGGCGGCGGCTTCCCGTTGCCCACGGGCGATGCTCCGCCAACTGGCGCGGAAGATCTCGCTGAAATAGGCCGCGCTGTACAATGTCAGCGATAAAATGGTGGCTTCAATGGCGCTCAGCATGATGCCTGCCGACGGCAGACCGAAATAGATGACCGCCAACTGCGCCAGATAGGGGGTGCCGCGGATTAGCCAGACATAACACCGCCAGGCGGCATACAGCGCCCGCGAGTGTCGGCACACCGCATGCAACAGGAAACCGAGCGCGGCCCCCAGAAACGCGGAACAGAGGCTGATCCACACAGTGACGCTCATCGCACGCAGATAATCCGGCAGATAAAGCAGCAGATCTTTCATCTCCGCTCCTTAACCCAGCGGCGCTCAAAGTAGCGGCCCAGCAAAGCGAGCAGGCTGGTCAGCAGCAGATAGGTCAACGCCGTGGCGACATAGACCTGAAGCGGTTGATACGTTGACGAAGCCAGTTGCTGGCCGACCCTCATCAAATCGGTAATGGCGATAACAGACACCACCGCGGACGCTTTGACGACATCGATAAGCTCGGAAATCAGCGCGGGAAGCGTCAGCCGTAACACCTGAGGCACCTGAATTCGCCACAGCGTCTGACGGGGGCTTAAGCCGCAAACCGCGGCGGCTTCCAGTTGACCCGGCGCAATGGCGGTAAAACCACTGCGCAGAATTTGCGATTGATAAGCGGCGGTATTTAGCGTCAATGCCATCACCGCGGCAAAATAACTGGAAATCTCTAAACCCAACTCGCCGGGTAAATAAAAGCACAGCAGCATCTGCGCCAACACCGGCGTGCCACGGAACAGGCTGACCCAGGCGTGGGCGACGCCTCGGAAGAGCCGCATTGTGCTGCCTGTCATCAGGTGGATGCCCACGCCGACAAAAAATCCGGCGATAATGGCGATCAGACACAGCGATGCCGTGGTAACGGCGCCGTTGAGTAAAGCAGGAAGCCAGGAGAGGAACCGCCCGTAGAAATCTGCCATGCTTACCCTTACAAACTCGGCGCAGGCATGTGATCAGCAGGCACGGTCACGGTAAAACCAAACCATTTTTCTTGCAGGGCTTGCAGGGTGCCGTCGCGATTTGCTTCGGCAATCCCGTCACTGAACAGTTTCACTAGTCTGGCGCTGTCTTCATCCTGACGCCCAACCCAGCCAAAGTAAGTCGTCGGGCCAAGCATCGGCTTCAAAGTACTGAATACACCGGGGCGACTTTTGATCAGCGGGCCAAGATTGGCCAGCGACTGCGCTACGCCATCAAGACGCTTATTGGCCAAATCCGCATAGGCTTCATCAAAGGAAACATACTGTTTGATTTCTTTAATGCCGGGCTTGCCGCTGGCCTTCAACTGTTCATTGAACGATTGCAAGATCTGGAGTTGGCCGGAGCCGGCCTGTGAGCCAACAACTTTTCCGCTGAGATCATCCAGAGACATAATGGAGGTATCATCATCACGTTTCAGCAGGGCAACGGTGGATTCGGCAATAGGAACGGTGAAGGCAAAACGCTCCATACGTTGTTTGTTGACGGTAACCGCCGTAACCACAAAATCGAACTTCCTGGCATCCAGCCCCGGCAGGATGCCCTGAAACGGCAGATCCAACTGTTTCACTTTCACGTCCGGCAGACGCTTTTGCAAAATATGATTCATCAGGTCTACATCGTAGCCCACTATTTTGCCGTCCTGAACAAACTCAAAGGGTGCATATCGCGCTTCCGTGGCGATTGTCAGGGTCTTATTGGCGATAATTCTGTCCAGCAGGTCGGCGCTGTGGGCAGGAAAAGCAAGCACGCTGGCAGTACACAGTGTGGCAGCGTACAGAGCAGTCGCGAATTGGCGTCGTATCATGATATCCCCCTGGAGAAAGTGATGTGCTTTTAATTCAAGTAACTTGCATAAAATTACAAAAGCATGAAATGTGCCAGTCTTGACATCGATCGGAGGAAATGACATTTTCCCACTTATCTCTTTGTTATTAAAAATAAAACTTATCGACGTTGCTATTGGCTGAGTAGGGTGCGCGCCAGATGTGGAAATAAACGACGGACTTTTTGTTTGGTTGCAGAGCACGTTGCACTTTTATTGTGCATAGTAAGGAGAGCGGTGGATTCTTTCTCTACCGGATGAAAACACGCAAACGCCGCGCCATCCTGTGGCTTGTCACGACGATATACCCTATTCTGAAGCCGCTCCGCCGCCATGAAATACGGCTTAGGATTAAGATGAAATCCAGTGGGTATCAACATAAAACAGCATTGAGGCATTGATAAGCTGCCTTATACTAGCAGGGCGCTTGCATATGAATATTACAGGTGAGCAAATAAGGTATTTTCAGCCCATAGTTGAGTGCAATTGCGGCAGATTAGTGTTTTTCAGGCAAAATACAGCAGCAATAGAGGATTGATGGAGAAGATGCTTGCGGTTCAGACGTTCATTAACGATTAAGCAGATGACAGCCGTGTCCGCTGTGGCACTGGTCACCATCAGCCTGTTTATCGTGATACAGCTTTTTCACTTCGTGCATCAACGTCGTGAGGATTATGCCAGGCAACTGGAGAACATCGCTTATTCTGTGCGCCAGCCTTTGACGGAGGCGGTGCTGCAAGGTGAAGTGCAACGCGCTGAAGATATCCTCAATACGCTGTTGCCGGTCGGTTTTCTCAGTCGGGCTGATGTGCTGCTGCCGGGCGAATTCCAGACGTTGCATGCTGATTTTCCCACCGAACGCCCGGTGCCAGGCTGGATTGCCCGCGTATTCAAACTGCCTATCCGCATCGCGGTGCCGCTCTATTCGCCGCCGCAAACGCAGAATACGACGCCGTTGGCGAACCTGGTGCTACAGGCGGACTCCTATCGTATGTTTCAGTTTATCGTCAGTACGTTTTCGACGCTGCTGGCGACATATCTGCTGTTGGCGCTGATCCTGTCGATTGCCGTTACCTGGTGTATCAACCGGTTGATGGTGCATCCGTTGCGCGACATTATCGCCGAGTTGCAAAATCTGCCGCCGGATGCGATCCCTCGCCACCCGTTGACGTTACCTGAATGGCATCAGGATGACGAGCTTGGCGCGTTGGTTCGCAGCTATAACCGTAATCAGCAGTTGCTGGAGCAATCTCTGGTTTCTGTAGAGAAACGATATGATTTAGCAGGGAAAAATGACTTTTTAATGCAGTTACAGCAACGCTTGTCAGAAAATACGCCGCTCAGCCTGATGGTTGTTGGGGTCGGGCCCGTACTGGGGACGCAAGACGATGTGCGGCATACATTGGTGGAGCAACTGAAATCGGCGATTGCATTATGCGAAGATCCGATCCTGCTGGCCTGTCTGGGCAATGATGAGTTTGCGATGCTGAGAGCGACGTTACCAGCGGAGCAGGAGCAAAACTGGGCGCAGAATATTGTGCTACAATTCAACAAACCATTTGCTATTATCGGCCAGTCACCACTGGCGGTAGGTGTGGGGATCGTCCATCTTGTCCCGCCTTTGCCAGGAGAAAAGAAGCTGGAAGCCCTGTTGCTTTCTCAAGCTCAATTTGCGATGCAGATCGCCCTTCACGAAAGAAAAATGGTGTTTATCTCTTCATATCGTGATGCGGAAATTTTACTAAACGAGTAACCTTATTATTACTAATGTTTTTGCTTTTTCCCCTTATAAGCCAGGCTATGACTGGTCTCGTCAGTTTTTTATGGTGATATTCCGTTTGATGTAATCGGTTGTTTGTTACAGATAAATTGCGTAAATGTTTATTGTTAACAGTGGCTGAAGCGATTCTGCTCTTGTTTTTAACCTTACGTTCACAAACTAAAGTTATAAAACATTTCCAGGTTGTTATTGCGGTGTTACTTTCCTGCGCAATCACAGGGGGCGTCTGTACCTTTTTATCACCTGTGTTTCCTCATCATAGGACGCATATATGAAACTATCTATTGTTAAAAGTCTTTACTTTCAGGTGCTTGTCGCGATTACGGCAGGGATACTGCTGGGCCATTTCTATCCAGAACTCGGCGCTCAGATGAAACCGCTCGGCGATGGGTTTGTTAAATTAATTAAAATGATCATTGCGCCGGTTATCTTCTGTACGGTGGTCACGGGTATAGCCGGCATGGAAAGCATGAAGTCCGTAGGCCGTACCGGTGCAGTCGCGCTGTTATATTTTGAAATCGTCAGCACCATCGCCCTGATCATCGGTCTGATCGTGGTGAACGTAGTGAAACCCGGCGCGGGAATGAACATCGATCCGAGTACATTAGATGCTTCCGCCGTTGCGGTTTATACCCAGCAAGCTTCCCAGCAGGGGCTGATCCCGTTCCTGATGGATGTTATCCCGGCCAGTGCGGTGGGGGCGTTCGCCAGCGGAAACATTCTGCAAGTACTGCTGTTTGCCGTTATGTTCGGTTTTGCGCTGCATCGTCTGGGCAGCAAAGGCAAAATGATTTTTGATGTGATCGAAAGTTTCTCCAAAGTTATTTTCGGCATCATCAACATGATCATGAAACTGGCGCCGCTGGGGGCGTTCGGTGCGATGGCGTTCACCATCGGTAAATATGGTGTAGGGTCGCTGGTGCAATTGGGGCAGTTGATCATTTGTTTCTACATCACCTGTCTTCTGTTCGTCTTCCTGGTGTTAGGCAGCATCGCCAAGGCGACCGGGTTCAGTATCTTCAAATTCATTCGCTATATTAAAGAAGAACTGCTGATCGTACTGGGTACCTCGTCTTCTGAATCTGTCTTGCCACGTATGCTGGAGAAGATGGAGAAAGTCGGCTGTAAGAAATCCGTTGTCGGCCTGGTTATTCCTACCGGATATTCATTCAATCTGGATGGCACTTCCATCTACCTGACGATGGCGGCGGTGTTTATCGCGCAGGCAACGAACAGTCAGATGGATATCTGGCATCAGATCACCCTGCTGGTGGTGTTGCTGCTCTCTTCCAAAGGCGTGGCGGGTGTGACAGGCAGCGGATTTATCGTACTGGCGGCTACGCTATCAGCCGTCGGTCATTTGCCGGTGGCAGGTTTGGCGTTAATCCTGGGTATTGACCGTTTCATGTCGGAAGCGCGCGCCCTGACCAACCTGATTGGTAATGGCGTGGCAACGATCGTGGTGGCGAAATATTGCCGCGAACTGGATGAGAAGCAACTTGATGCTGTGTTGTCCGGTAAGGATAAAGGCAATAACACGACGGCACCGACCACAATGTCATAATAATTCCTGCGTTTTCTCATTCCTCCTTCCCCACCGCGAAAGACGCCGTGGGGAATTTTTTAGCCGCCACCGCTTAATGCGCGACATTTTATTGATCCTGCCTGCCCAACGTGCTGCGTCAAAATGACGTAAAAATATTGTTAAATATGAGTTTTTCCGTCTTTTTTGACGATAATTTCGCCCCTTTGGGTGACATAGATAAAAGCGTGTGGTCTAAGGGAATGGTACACTTCGCCTTTACTATTTTTCCGTGATACATCCACGAGAGAGTTCGGTGGCAAACGCAAGGCCACTATTATTATCAACCACCGCCACATTATGTTGGATAGTTATATAAGTAGGGGTTCACATGCAGGGCACCAAAATTGGCCTTTTAGTTGGTGGAATGTTGCTGGCGGTTGTCGGCAGCAACGTGCAGGCTGAAACACTACAACCCGACCCCGCCTGGCAGCAGGGTAAACTGGATAATGGTTTTACCTGGCAATTACTGACCACACCACAACGCCCTGGCGACCGGGTAGAACTACGTCTGATGGTGAATACGGGTTCGCTGGTGGAGAATGCTCAGCAAATCGGGTTCGCATATTATCTTCCTCGTCTGGCGCTGGCGCCCGGCGAGACGCTATCAGCCGCACAATCGCCGCCAATGTGGATACAGGACAATAACGGCATGCACTCTCTGTCGCCGGTGATTACTTCCTATGATTTCACGTCTTACAATCTGAGTTTGCCGAGCAACCGACCAGAATTGCTGAAAGAGGCGCTGGGTTGGCTGGCAGAAACCGCAGGTCAAATGACGATCGATGATACCAGCATTCAAGCCGCGCTTAACAATCCCGATCAGATAACCACCTATCCACCGGACCCGCAAGATCCCGTCTGGCGCTATCGGCTCAAAGGATCGACCTTATTAGCCCATGATCCCGCTCAGGACGTCAAACTGCCGCTGAGCAGCGAGCAATTGCAGCAATTTTATAAAACCTGGTACACGCCGGATGCCATGACGCTCTATATCGTCGGACATGTGGATAACCGTGCGATTATTGATCAAATTGGTAAAGCGTTCTCCGCCTTGCAGGGCAAGCGGGAAGCGCCCGCGCCGGTGCCGACATTAAGCCCGTTACCGCTGCAGGCCATCAGTCTGATGAATAATAAAGAGGCGCGGCAGGATACATTGTCGCTGGTGTGGGAAATGCCCTGGCACCCGATTCGCGAATCGCAGGCATTGGCGCGTTACTGGCAAAGCGATTTGGCGCGGGAAGCGTTGTACTGGCATTTAAAACAGGCGTTGGAAAAGCGTTCGCAGAAAGACAATAACCTGCGTTTTGACTGCAATGTGTTTTATACCCGCGCGCAGTGTGCGATCCATCTGGATATGCCAGATAGTGGCAGTGTGATGCCGGGGATGATATTTTTGGCTCAGGAACTGGCGAGGCTGAGAGATAACGGACTTGCGCAGCAGGAATTTGATGAATTGATTGCACGTAAAACGGATGAGTTGAACAAACTTTTTGCCACTTACGCGCGTACCAGCACCGATATTCTGATGTCGCAACGTTTACGTTCGCAGCAGAATGGGGTAGTGGATATCGCGCCTGAGCAATATCAGAAATTGCGGCAGACTTATTTGTCCACGCTAACGCTCGATATGCTCAATCAAGCGCTACACCAGCAACTTTCGCAGGACGCGACGCTGATGTTGGTGCAGCAACAGGGCGAACCGGAGGCGGATATGAAAGATCTCCAGGCGGCCTATAATCGGATCATGACGCCGACGGCGGATACCGCGCCTGAACCTGTCGCAGAAACGCTACCGTTACAAAGCGACGCACCGGCGCCCGTCGTTCAGTAGTCCAAATCGTGGTGGGGCCGACTTTATCGTCGGCTCTTACTTTATACCGCCATACAATTACAAAATAATAGCCGGTGCCGGGTAACAGTAAATTCTGATCTAAAACCTCATCCTATGTTTACACTCCCTCCGCCGATAAGCTGTACGCCATGCCGGGCTGCATCGTCATCACCGTGCAGGATATTCGGGAGCTGTGGCGCTGTCTGGAAGGACTCAGCCTGCTACCGTTCAATGAACGCGCCGCCGCTGACTGGCTGAACCGCTTTCCTGATGGGTTGGATGTGGCAGGGATGGAGAACGGGCGGTAAATTACCGCCACTGAGCAGCGGATAATAAAAAGCCGGAAGGATCTTGGGGATCGCTTCTGGTTTTTTATTTATTTCTTCGGTTTCCATTAATAATAATCAGAAACTCTTATTTCTTTTAGAATAAGCTCTAAAGGAACGTGCTCTATATCATCTGCTATTTCATCATATGGAGCTGGAAGATCAATCGAAAAACCAAAATCATCATTAACTATAATACAACCATTGAATATACGTTGATTATCAGTCAATTTAATTATATCTGACATTCTCATTCCAGTGCGCAGAGAGTTCATGTAACAACCCTTATATTTCTCATTGCAACCAACAGATTTAATTAAACCATTAGATAATGTACCTATAGTAATAGTTTCATCAATAACATACGCCATTCTTTTTTCATCATCAGGCAAAAAATAATCGAAATACCTAACAACATGATTTGAATACATATAATTAAGATAGCGCTCAATATTTTCGCCTAAAACGATGTTCCCGATCGACGTATTAGAAATAATATCGGCATTCATATCGATCATTTATAATCCACCATTCATTAATATGCCATCAATATAAACTGGCGAGTCTGCAATAAGATCATAGTTTTTAAATCCCCCGTGACCTATTCGGCCATAAACGACATCCTTACCATTAACGTCACGATAAACCTTCCAGTAGTCATTTCCATGAATATTAGGCTGAGTCGAAGAGCCACCCGGATGATAATCTAATTTATAAGTAGTACCTGACTTTGTTGTTTTAATATATTGAATATGTTGGATAGCACCTGGCTTATCAGCCTGAGGATATGTTTTCGACCATCCTTTCGATGTCAAATAATCATGAACATCTTCAGGTTTCTTCCCCGTTAAACGTTCAGTCCAGCGACTGGTAATTCTATCTCTACGATTAAATCCTTTATTAGATGGACACTTCGCCAACCCAAATGGATCAACCCAATCCAATGGATTATGCACATACCCGTAATTACTCTCTCCACCCAGAACCCCTATCGGGTCATAGGGATTATCCGAGGTTCGTCGTACTGACTATGGCTGCGCATGATTCTACGTCACGCAACACGGTAAATACAGCAACTAAAACAGAACGTTACTACATGGTGGGATACGCCCCGCAAAACGGCAAGCCTAACCCGCCGTCGGCGATTAACCTTAAAGGCCGCTGGCTGGAAGAGTCGGGGTTTATGACCGGGATGCCGATAACGGTGACCGTGGAGCGGGGAAGGATAGTGATCGAGACGGAGATTAATGTCTGATCGTTGTACTAAACAGCAGGTAAAAAAATAGCCGGAAGGATCGTGGGATCGCTTCCGGATTTATTTTTAATTAATTTCGATAGCTTCTTTGCCATTAATTAGAACATCAAAACAAGACTCAATGTCCTTCCCATATTTATATATGCATTCATCAAAAACACCGTATATAACATCCTCACCATACATGAGGATAATGTATCCATTATCACATTCACCTATAGGAACTAAAGGACATTGTGTTATTTTTTCATAACTTTCAACTTGTTCCTTGTATAGCTCCAAAATAGCTTTTTCGGGGTCTATATAGAAAAACTTACTAAATAGCTGTTCCAAATAGTAGATCACTTTGAGGGAACTCAGTCCGAGTTGAGCGATCTGATCAATCGCCAAAAATCACAAATCACCAACCGG
>NZ_QNRY01000057.1:0-17432 GCF_003315515.1 Brenneria salicis ATCC 15712 = DSM 30166
AGCTTTACGTTCAGGTGAATAACGTTTCATGTCAGGCTCCACTACCCCCAATTAGATTTTCAGTAGGGAGTGCCATCTATCCTGACAGGGGGGGTGTTAGCGACATGAGTTCCACAGCACAGCATATCAATATTGTCACAGTGCCAATATCTTAGATCTCCCTCTTTAGTGAAAGTGATCTCTTTTCCTGAGGATATAAAATCATTTACCTGAGTTTCAAGAGACGCCAGACGTTCAGGCGTGATGTTTTCTGACATCTTATAGTCAGTTCTGTCTTTATCCGCATTAACGAAAGAACCTTCTACAGAAAGAAAACCACTCATTTGCTGCAAAAAATGTTCAACAATATGACTTGCGGCGTGTAATTTCATAATTTTTAAGCGATCTTCTTTATTGATTTCTCCCTTGACGCTTTGACCTTTTTCAAAATTAGAAGTATCAACAAAATGTTTTATAGGAGCTGTGAAAGATAGTTCTTCTTTTTCTTCATTTTCATTCTCGACACTGACATAAGTGACAGGGATGCCATTTATTTTCCCTGTGTCGTGATTTTGATTTCCCGATAAAGGATAAAAGAGTGTCTTATCAAGAATAATAAAATCTTCTCCCACATAAATAACATTGGCTTCAAACGTACTATTGTAAGGGGTGTCATCGAAAAGTCTTGCTGTCGTTAACATGATCTCCTCCATAGATTATAGAGAATAGAAAAAAGGAATAAGAAATGGCACAAGAATCGTAATAATTCCGCCAGAAAGCAGTGCAACGGGAACATATGAAATACCACAATGCTTCTCGATTATAGGAAGTGTTACATCCATTGCGGTTGCTCCTGCTACACCGATGGCAATGTTTCCGTTACCGATTCTGGAAAGCGTCGGAATTAAAAGTAATGCAATACCTTCTCTGAATAAATTACATAAGAAGGCGACAGATCATAATAATGGATCATTCATTTGAGTAAAGAGTATTCCTGATAACGTATACCATCCAAAACCGGAGCTAACAGCAAGGCTTTGTGTTAGAGAAAGCGGTATGAAAAGAGAAATGAATGCAGCCCCTAAATAAGATGAAAGAATAGTGAGAAAAGTCATTATTATGTTTTGACGATTAACAAAAATTTCTTTCAAACTTAATCCAGAAAATGATAGTTTCAATCCTATAATAAATATTAGAAGATATAACAATACGGATATAATAAAGTCATAGTCTACTGAGGGCGCTATCTTATTATAGCCAATAAAAAAACCTACAATGACAAGTCCGGCCAGCAATAATGGATCTTTAAGATATCCCATAACATCGAAAGTGGCTTGTTGTTTACCATTGCTTACTTCATTATTCTCTGCTGCGTGAGTCGTTCTGATATAAAAAATTTTAAGCACAATGGCGATTGATAAAGAAGATGCCACGGCGATACTGATTGCATTAACCCCAACTTCGGCCAGTTTGCTAACAATTCCGGGGATCAGTCCGATGGTAATGCCCATCAAAATCAATAGTGTGAAAAGACAGAAGTTGGATATTTTGTCTGCCATTCTTATATTGATGTGATTTGAGAATTTATTAAAGTTGAAACCAATAATGAATGCGATCAGAATTGGTAATAAATTAGAAATGGCAATGTTCATTACTTAATTCCAAATACAAGTTGAGTAAATATCATCGAAATTCTCTGCTCTGCGGATAGTTTTATAACTTCCGTCGCGCCTTATTATATACTCTGCCGGACGTTGGCGAAGGTTGAAATTAGAACTCATTGAATACCCATAAGCACCTACGTCATTAATACTCAGGAGATCTCCTTTCTGTGTTTTCGTCAGTGCTCTATCCCTGGCAAAGACGTCACCTGACTGACAAAGGTTGCCAACAACATCGTAGCTTTCAGTTTCCTGGTAAGGAGACGTAATATTTTCAATATCATGCCAGGCATTGTAATAAAAACATCGAGGAAAATGATTATATCCCGTATCCAGTCCAATATAGTTGCGATGCGGTAATTTTTTTACCGAGCATACAGTCGCAATTAGCTTACCGGAGTCTGCAACAAAATATCTGCCCGGCTCAATAATGAATCTTAGGTGTTCAGATAGATTCATTTTACTTCTCAATAAATTAAGGGCAACGCTTATGGTATGCAGATCGTACTCGTTGTGGGTCACATAGTCATAGCCAAAACCACCGCCAAAATTAAGATGAGAGAGTCCGTTTAATTTCATGGAGAGATCGGCAAGAAACGCCGCATTGTCGATAAATGAATTCGTTGTCATCTCTCCTGAACCTGTATGGGAATGTAGTCCTGACACCCTGATTTTTTTTGCATTGCAAATACGCAAAGCGTCATCAAGTTCCGATGGAAGGATACCAAATTTTGACATTTCCCCATTCGTCACTACTTTAATAGAATGGCCGGATCCAACACCAGTATTTATTCGAAGCGTAATTTCTTGCCCGTTTGCCACGGTGTCAAGTTCTTCTAATGTATCTAACGAGCCTAATGTTATGTGGACTTTTTTATTAAATGCAAATTTTAGCTCATCTCTTTTTACACAATCAGCATTATAATGAATCTTAGCCGGTTCGAGTCCACAGCGTATAGCAATTTCTATTTCCTCGGTGGAGCAGGCATCAATACCTATCCCGTATGAAGATATTAGCTTTATGATATAAGGATTTGCATTGGCTTTCATGGCATAAAGAATGTCATAATAAGATGCATTAAATGCTGATTGCATTCTATTTATTCTTGATACTATCTTGTTTTCATTATAAATATAAAAAGGAGTATTATGACAGATGGCAATTTCTTTGGCTACATCAAGTAATTTCATACTTCCTCCTGCCGCTGGAGTTTTGAAATATAACGTTCACCAGAATCAGCGGAAATGCACATGATTTTACTTTTAGGATTTCGATGCGCTTCTTTCATTGCCGCAGCGACGACGGCACCACTTGATAAACCTATGTCAATAGAATCCTTACGTCTTATCAGGTTGCAAGTCGAAAAAGCTTCCTCATCAGACACGGAATACACGGCATCAACAACATCTTTTCTAATGATGCCCGGAATAAAATTCGATCCAATGCCTTCAATTTCCCACGGGGAAGCATGATAGTCTCCGCCAGAAAAGTATTGCTTATAAATCGAACCAATAGGATCAGCGATAATAAATCTGGCCTTACTTCCTTTCTCTCTGAAATATTTGTTTATTCCCATTAAGGTGCCACCCGACCCAACCCCACAAATAATGACGTTAGCTTCTCGTCCGCCTTGCAACCAGAGTTCGGGGGCTGTTGACAGATAATGAGCCATCGTATTGGAGTAATTGGAAAATTGGTCACAAAAAAATTTTCCATTTTGATTGGCATATTTTTTTGCTACATTAACATAATTACTATTTGATTCTGGCGCTGCATCAGATGGCATAACAATAACACTGGCACCGTGATATTTAAGTAAAGCTAGCTTTTCTTTACTTATACGATCATGAGTCACAATAGTAACTTTATATCCCTTTAGGCGACCTATCCATGCAATGCCAATTCCTTTATTTCCGGATGTGGCCTCAATTAATTCATCGCCCGGTTTTATTTTTCCTGAGCGCTCGGCATCATTAATGATTTTCAAGGCGACGCGATCCTTAATTGATCCACCAGGATTATAAGATTCGAGTTTTATACTAATATCACTATCGGGATAGTCTGTAGCCAGAATTCGTACAACAGGAGTATTGCCAATCAAGTGTAGAGCACAAAGTGATTGGTTATTATCGACAATATTCACGTTATCATCCATTATATTGATATCCAGCGCAGAGTATATGAGACATTTATATATTAGGAAAGCTAAAGACTGACTAAAGGAGCGTGTTGCAGCGATAAATTGGGTTTTTATATTGATATTTTTTCTTTTATAAGAATTTTGATGTTGAGTTTGTTTTTTTTATGATTTTTTAAACCAAGAAAACTCAAAAAAATAGAGCTATAAACTTATTAATGGAACTAAATTAGTAATAAAATTTGCTAATGACAACCGTGATTATAGGTAAATATAATGAGTTCTACTAATATATTTAATACTATATTCTAAATCATTCGAGTTGCATGAAGGCGGTGATGCAGGGATTGCCCTGAAGCTTACTGCCGCTGGTTCAGCATGTTTTTACATTAGGTTACCAGTCGGGGACATTTTTCCACGAAAAGGGCTTGCTAGCGTGATCCAATTAGTACATAATGCTGACCGTTGAATCGGTGATGTGTGAAATAGATATAAAATTCATACAGTTATATAAGATTTAATCAGCCAGCATAATTAGCTGCATGCGGGAATAGCTCAGTTGGTAGAGCACGACCTTGCCAAGGTCGGGGTCGCGAGTTCGAGTCTCGTTTCCCGCTCCAATTCTTGTTCTATAGATGTCCACTAATGTCTGTAGATCTATGAAAAAAGAGCGAAAAACTCTTTTTTTGTTTCCAAAGCAATCCATTGAAAACCACCTTCACAGCACCCGCTTCCAATGCATCAGCAGGTCTTCGCGTAACATGCTCAGCGCTGTTTTCTGCGTCTTCGGATCGGCGGCAAAAAACGCGGCATCGAACACCTCACCCATACGCTGGTGGCTGGCCTGTGCCTGCTGTTGCATCAGCTTCGCTTGATCCGGCGAGATGTCCGAGAAAGTGAATACCGGCAGCATGTTTTGGGTCCAGCTATCCGGCAGCGGCTGACCGGCGGCGAGTAACGCGCCGGCGTAGCATTCAGCCAGTTGCTGAGAGCCGCGTAACTGACCGGCTAACCAAATCTGATCTACCGTCCGCTGTGAAGCGACCTGGGGATAAACCTGTGCCGCGGCGGTAGATACTTTTCTAATGGCGTCGTCGTCACCGCTGAAAAACGCGCGCAGTAGCGTATTTTCGCTGACTTTATTTTCAACGTGCTGCGCCGCCTGGGGCCAAGACTCGCCCGAAGGCAATCTGAAATTGTGGTAGGCGTCTTTACCGAAATTCCAGAATTTGCCTGTGCTCGGCATTTTTTCCGTCAGGTGGGTGGTCAGACCTTCATTCATCGCTCGCCACGAAGGGTGTTTTTCGTTGCGTGCCCGGAATTCAGGATGGGTGTAGCAGTGAACGAATTCATGCGCGGCGACATCAGCGGGAGGCGTTTGCATCTGAATGTTGGCGGCCAGTTCGACCAGCGACTTTTGGGGACGCCAGCGGCCCTGGACGTGGGACGGGAGGTCGTGTGATATCTCCGCTTTCGCCCCAAAGCAGGGGCTATTATCGGGAATATAGTCGCCATAGCGATTGAGAACAGAGTGGTTACCCGTCTGTAAATGCGTCGGCGTAGCTCGCTGATTCAGGTTAATTGCCGCCCATAGCGTACCGCCGGGATCTTTGGCGAAATCCCCTGGATAATTGACCAGCCGATAACCTGCCAACAGCGTCAGGGTGCCGGTCATCAGTTTGGCGAATAATGTAATGGGGTTTATTGTCGGGGACTGCGAGCGCTGGGAAGACGCAGCCGGCGTGGTTCCGACTACCTGGTCGGCGGATGTTGACGGCGCTGTGGCTGAGGCTCGCAGTCGCAACGTAGACGGAGAATCCAGCGGTGGCTGAGCTCGTTGACCGTGGGCCGCGTCCATGCGCATAGGCGTCGGACCGGCGCCACCGACGGCATGCGTAAAGGCTGCTTCGCCGGTTGCGTTGATTTTATTTACCACAGACGCTGCCCCTCAACCGAATTTAAGCTGCTGCGCCGCTTGACGCAGTTCTGTTGCGGTTTCGGAGAAATTAGCCAGAAGGCTTTCAAACCGGGTTTTGCTCAGCGTACTTAGAACCTGCTCGTAGGAAAAAACCAGTGTTTTTTCATCGGGATTGATCGTTAACGCCCCACCTCGCAACCGCAGGCCGGGGAAAGCATAAGCCAGTATTTTGCGTAGTAGTGCGTCATCCTGCGGGGTATTTTGCAACGGGAGTATTTCAGCGAGAAATGTCAGCGACGGGCCGTTCACATAGAGGGTGAGGGCGATGCCGTCAGGGGAATGTACAGCGTGTACGCCGGCGTTGGTGGCGTTGTTATGATGGAGATCGTCGAAAAGTTTTCGAGGCATAAAATTCTTTGTCATGGTTATCTCGGCTTTGATAAGACTTAAAATCAAAATGTTAAGTCATCCAAAATGTACTATGGCTGGAGACAAAAGACGTTGTCTGCCGCGAAAAACATGTATGGCAGACAGTTCCCCGAGCTCTGCGCTGTAAACTATGCCAGTGAGTGGCGTCGGACGGCAGAATGGTTCCCTGAGCGCAGCGGTAGCCCGCCCTAATCCGATGCATTATCCAGCGCTTTACAAAACCCGTCATGGGCGAACAAGTCGTGACCCATCTGCTGCTGTCTGCTACGAAATTAGAGGTTGGCGGAAGAAAAAGCCCTAAATAGCTTAATAATAGTTTTAAATCTTTATCTTAAAGGCGGAAGGTACGGAGGCTTTTGCTTGAGGAACTTTCGTTCTTCGCCCGATCACACGCCCGACGCTTATGACGCGGTCTGCGCATCAGCGGAAGCTACACCTTTACAGGTGCGTTCAGCGGATGTCTCTGACCAGTCAGAGAGCGGCAACGGCGGTTGTTGAGAAAAGATGCGCCTCATTATCGGTTTCAATTCCTCCACGCCGGACCTGCCGCCGGGCCAGGCGGCAGGCGGCACGGCAACCCAATTCCCATCGGCGTCACACTCCGCCATTTTGAAGCGGAAGGTGTACTGACCGGCGATCCCCATACGTAAGTCACTGACCACCAGCGAATTACCGATAATGTCGTAGCGCAGCCAATCATCCGTGAACCAGCGAAGCCTGTCGTGCAGCGGCGCATTGTTCAGCAAACGCGCGACATCGAGGTTAAGCGGCAGACGCACCCATTCAGGCTGCTCGTCATCAAACCAGCTACTCACGGATTCATAGTAGTAACCGTCAGGCGTTTTGGCGATGACGCGCCATAACAACGTATTTAATGGCATCGGCACCGCACGCAGTGCTGTCACCACGACCCCTTGATGGCGCATGGCGTTGTGAACGCGCTGCTCGGCCAGCAGGCGTCCGCCTGTCCCAAAAGCAAGATAGGCGGTGCTGAAAGCCAGCGCATAGGTCAATAAACGGATACTGCGCGCGTTCAGTCCTTTGATGACGGCAAAAATCACGGCGGCCAGCAATGGGACGGTGTAGACAGGATCAATGATGAAGATCGCTGACCAGCTTTCGGGGATCGACGGGATCGGCCAGAAAAGCTGAGTACCATAGACGGTAAACGCATCCAGCACCGGGTGAGTGATGAGAACCAGCCACGTAGGTTGTGCCCGGCATTTTGTTGACTGCGTACAAAATTAAACCGCCCCGGAAACATCCGGTGAACAAGCGCTTATCGCACAGCGCATGGTGGAGAAGTTGCTCGGTGAGCGTGTTTAGTGTCGTTCCTTATTGCATCATGCTGACGCGTCATCAATAGCGTCAGCGTTTTATCTTTATTTTACCCAAGGAAACTGCTTATGACTGCCGTGCTGCTATTGGATCCCCGTGCTGATGAAATCATCCCCGTTTTCATCATGCTGCGCCAGCATTGGAACTGGCGCTAACAAAGCGTTCCACTTTAAGGAGAAGCCATCATTTAAGCTGAAAGTCTCCGATAACGGCGATGAACTATTGCCAGCAGATGATGTTGCCAAAACATGGTAGACAGAAAACAGTCTGATGTCAGCCGGCAGTATGAGTGCAAACCCCCGCCTCTGAACGTCAAAAAAGGATGCTGGCCGTTATCTTTTGACGCAATTATGCGGGCGGTACCGCTATCAGACAAATCGACAACATGTTGCTCGGCGTGTTTAAAAACCTTTCAACAATATTGAAAGCCCACGGAATTAAATAAATAAAACATTAGGCTATGCCATTGCAGGGTTTGTTACGCGATTTAGCCTTAACCTCCCGCATTGTTAAGAATTCGGTAGGTTATTCTTCAAAAATTCATAGTGGTTAATTCTTATCCGTCTATTCATTAGTGGTGAGATGTTAAGCTGGATATCTAATATAAGGCAGTTGATATCACTAAAAATATTAGTTAACTAATTATGTTATATGTTAGTCACGGAACTTTTTCTGCGGAATAGTCACTATTAAAATTACCAACAGGACTATGTTGCAGAACAAAGTAAAGCTGCTCGATACGGTCAATCACATCAGTGATGTCATTTTTCCGTACGGCAAGCGGCTGAAGCTTAAAGGCTTTCATTACGAAAATATGAGGTATACCATGCCTACCATTTCTTCATCCGGGTTTACTCCAGTCTCTATTCCCCAAAACCCAGAGTCTAACGAATCATCGCAAACGCTTTCACCCACGCAACACCCCTCTCCCTCACAATATTTTTCACCGTCTCCCGTCGGAGCCAACGTGGATTATGAGCGCGGATTGGAAATGCGTCCGCTATCATTTCGCGCCGAGGAACATACCGGCACCCGCGGCAGCGGCGTTTTGAGCACAAATGCCCAGACGATAAATTTACGGACCCCTCTATCTCGCGATGGAAGGCGTTTATGCGTTCACAACAATAATGACGCGGCTGCGGTCATTAATGCCTGTCTGGCAAAACGCCCGCCGATCCACAGCGAATCCAATCTCGACCAGGGCGGTAAACTGGTGCGTTACGCGCCGGTGGTGGCTGAGCCTCATACCCCACGCAATGAAGCTTTTTTTACCTCTGTCCCCGGCATGCTATTGGCGGCGTTAACCGTGCATCCGCTCGTTGAACAAGACGCCGGAGGAAACCTTACCGCCAACCATATCGCCGCCCGGCTTGGCGAACCGCCGATTGGGTTGTTAACCGGCATCTGGCAAGATTCTACTGGTCAGGCATATCTGGAACGAGGCGGCGTTGCGCATAAGGCAGGCATAGATGGCAGCTGGAAACAGATACCGTTGCCGGATGCGGATCCCCGCTCGACCCTGCGAATGATTGGGCAGCAGGCCGATGGCGGCGTCTACCTGCATAATGGCGAACAACTCTGGCGAGCAGGCGGCTTGACCGGCATACCTGTTGGAATCGATTCGTTTCCGAATGGCGCGACTGTACGCGTCGACACTGGCGGTAAGGCGCTGATACTGCACGATGGGGCAATCATTTCAGACGGCTTAGTCCGCCCTATCGAATTGTGGAGACCGATAGTCAACGGACAGGGCTTTGAACAGAGTCCTGCCCGGCCTGTCGATCTGCTGCCGCTGCCGCGTACCGATGCGGCGCTCATTCTGGATAATAAAGGACGCGTTTATCAAGCCAGTTTAATTGGCGCCGGACCGATTGAAGCGCGGCGTCTGAGGTTGCCCTCCGATTTGAAGCAAGGAGATGGATGGGCCGTGACATCTATGGGGCTGGCGAAGGACAACACTGTCCACGTGATGCTGGAAGATCGCAACGGACGGCGCATGAGCTTGCAGCGAACGGAGGGGGCGCCACGATTACAACCCGCTTATCTGCTGGATCGCCCTCTGTTGCTGATGCATACCCAAGGTCTGCATACCCCGTCAGAGGCGTCGGTGCAATCGCGCATTCAACTTGACGGACATGCGCAAGTAGGGCTTGTCAATGGCATTCTGCATTATCAAGCCGACCCTACTCAGTCCTGGGAACGGTTAAAACTTCCGGGGGGCGAGCCGCTGACCGGCGTTACTTCGCTTCATTTCAATCCCTCCGGTTTCATCGACCGGCGTCCGGTTTTTGCCCTCCTGGGCGATTCACACCAATTGGTCGAATTGAAACTGGAAGGCCGCACCTCCTGGTTGCCGGCCGACACAGACGCGACCGCGCCGCGCCATCCTGCGGGTGGACCGCTTGCGATCGTGCCGGATGTAGTGCAAGTACGCATTCAGCCGCTCGCGCACTTCAATGAGCCGGTGCGGACATTGGCTGTGCATAGTAACCGGCAAAGCGTCGCATTGACGGAAACAGGACAATTAATCAAGACAGGCGCGGACGGCGAATCGGTCAAACTTCCTCATTTGTCGAACCCGTTGGCGATAGCCGTCGGACTGGATGACCAACTGCATGTGCTGCACAAAACCAATAACCAACCGCCTCAGCTTAAGCGTCTGAGCAAGGAAGATACCTGGGAACCGGTGCCAATCGCATTATCCGACGCCACCGAGCCCTCGGATTTACGCGCCACCAGAACCGGTCTGCTTGAGTTGCAGGTAGGAGAAGACTGGCATACGTTATTACCGTCGATGACGGCGTCCGATGGTCAGCGTTTACCGGCGCGCATAGCGCCTACGCCAGCGAACAGATCCCCCGCATCGGCAGATTTTCTCTTTGGGACCGATGCCCAGATCAACCGGCAGCAGCCCACTCGTATCAGCACGCCGCATCATGACGCTTTGGTGTCCACCACATTGCTGGGTACGACGGCGAACAATCCTTTAACGCCGACCTCCAACCTGCGGGCCGTCGCCGATAATACGCGCGCTCAGGCAGGCGCGCTGGTGCGCGAGGTATTGGGTAAAACGGCATTGGAAACCGTATCGACGGTGGCAAGAAAGCTGGGCATCCCACAGCCGCCAACAACGCAGGAAAAGCGTCTCGCCTGTTTTCATGATGAAGCAAAGCAGGCATATGGCTCAGCCAGAGAACTTTTTCAGACGTTGCCCACGCTGGCCGAAGTCCGTGTCGCCTCCGCAGTAGGACCTGGCGATCATGAAAGGTTTTCGTTGTCACGGCAGCAAGGTGAGCGCTTACTGACGCTGCGTGAAGAGACGTTGGAAGCGATGTTGCGCGACCTGCGCAAAATTGGTTTCCATGAAGGCGTAATTATGGGCGATCTGGGATTTAGCGATAATCTGCATGAACCCGTTTCGACCACCTCTACGCCCACCTTTAGTCTGGCTGAGAAGTGGCAACGCCAGCATTCAAGCCTGGGCAAGGCGCTTTCAAAAATGGGCCTGTCCAAGACGGAGGACATACTGCCGCGGATGAATCGGTGCCTGCAAGCGCTGAGCAGCGCTGCGGCTCTGTATCCTGAGAGTCTTGGCGCTCGCGAAGCCGAACTGTTGAGCGTGTTGTCCGAGGTTAGCGAAAAAATGAAGCAAGCGGGCATCCGCCTGCCTGCTGATGACGGCCATGCCGACAACGCCAACGTGGGCGCCCCGCATGGTCTGCGGACGGCGGGGTTGGCCGCCGGATTGATCGAGTATGACGCGCTGTTGCGCAGCTCGGGCAGCGAGACACTGGATCAGGCCGAGCAGTCCCGGCAATCGTCGAGACTACCGGCATTGAGTAAGTCGGGGTTCTCCTCCTGGACCCAGTTAAAGGCTTTCGATGATGTTGTCGCGACCTTCCGCGAACAGATAACGTTACCCGGCTCCGCGCGCCGAACCCAATTACTCAAGAATATGGGATTACCAAATGACGCCGAGCCAGACCAGATGGCCTCACGCATGTGTGAATTGCTGTTTGATCTCTTCAACCGCAGCACCTTTTTCTCTACGCAGTCTCGCGGGGCCGAACTGCGCGGTTCACTCGGCTCATCTGACTGGTTGCGCCTCAACGCATTCAGCGTCGGCATCACTGGCGAGGCTTTACATGTACTCGGCGTGGAGCGAATCGGCGACGGCAAAGACGCCGATGCGGGACTGGTGGCGTTTTTTGTCCGCCATGCCAAAGTTAGTTCGTCTACGTCTTCAGGTATTGGGATCGACTTCAAACCGGGGACGGGCACCAGTATGCAAAGCTACAGCGAACGCCCAGGCCGTTACATTACGGGTAACCAGGGCGGCAGCGCCAATATAAACGTGGGCGCCGCCTACCAGCATGGTCAAGGGGCGGCGGTGATCATTTCTCCGTCCACGATCCCTGATTTCGTGCGCTTGTTATTTGATGTTCATGGTCCCGATACCACGCAACTTCTTCGCGCCGGTGTGAACGGTGGCTCCATTGGGCTGGATCTATTCGAAACTAACCTGAACGCGTCAGCCGGGTTGAGCGTAAACGTATCGCCGTTCAGTATAAGCCAGCTCTATGGCTCACAACGGCCATCGGCCAGTTCCGCCCCTGCTGAAGCGTCCAGCGCCAGTAACCGGCGCAGCGCCGCATCGGGTTCGATAGGCTTGGGCGGGGCGCTTCAGGCCGGCGCCCACTGGGGGCAAATGGAGTTACATCTGGATCATGCCTGGCAAGAAGCCATTGGTCTGGAATTCCAAGGGCGTACCGACTTCAACCTGGAATTTAATGCCGGATTGAATATGGGGGGCGCCTTGTCTTCGGCGCTCGGCAATAACCCCGCGCGGATGATCAATGCCGCCACCAATAGCGGCAATCTGCAATTGGCTGGTATTCGCGTGGCTTCCAGCGATGTGCAGTTGCCGACCGACGCCGTGGTGGACGACTCGCGCCGCGGACCTTTCCTGTCGACAGCCAGCTATAAACGTACCTTTGATACGCTGGCCGCGAAGCCGATCACCACTCAGGAGTGGGATCAGATGCATCAGCGCCTGACCAGCGTGTTCCCTGAAAATATCGCAGAGTTCGGCGGGCTGGATTTTCCTTCCACGCCCACGGAACGCATCGCGACGATGACACGCCTAATCGATTGCATCCAGGGGGCAACGGCGCGCGCGATAGAAGCGGGCGGCGCCATGGATGGCGTGGAACTGAGATTTCAGCGCAACCTGGCCGCCAGAGAGACGCGATCTGCACAGGCCCACTTGTGGCAGGCCAGCTCAGAGATCGACCGATCGTCCTGCGTGGAGATGCTGCATCAGTTGCGACAGCAGGAACAGAGCGCCGCACAACATCGTGCCAGAGCGATCCCCGGCGCGCGCGTCGAGTTCAACTTATTCGGACGTGAATCGCTGGAAACCGTAGTATTCCATGCCATTGGTCATCTGGGGCTGGGCAGCAAACTGAACGATCTCGCCGATTTGCGCCGGAAAGTTCCCGGACTCGACCAAGTTATGCGTAGCTTTCAGCACCTTCCCAAAGTTAATCAGGTGCGTTATGTCTTCGAAATGCGGCCACAGGCGAGGTTCGCCATCAACGATGCATTGATGTCCAGGGAACACCAGGCTGCGGCCCGCTCGCTTGGCTTGCCTGAACCGCAGAACAATCTGGATTGGCGCGCAGTAGTTGATAAAATCCGCACCACGCCCGACCTCTACCGGCTGGCGGCAATCGCAGTGCACAATACCGACGAAAACCCGGTTACCACCCGGTTGGGATTGCCGATGCTGAATATTTCTTCTACAGGTTCCTCTTCACATCAGATGTTTGAAGCTGAGGTTCAGTTCCGCTATGGGCTGTATGACGACTTACAAGGCGTCGAAGTATTGGAGACCGGCAACAGGGCGCTGCAAATGCCGCTACGAACCCTCCAACAGGCTAACATTCATGCCATTGGACAACGAACCAGCGCCGGAGAAGTACCGTATGGGCCGCCATCGCCGCGCAAAGAAACGGCGGTGTCCGGCAACTCGTTCGATCTCGAACCACAACAGTCCATACAGCAACTTGATGATAAGACCCAGCGTATGCAATCGCTGCGCGCCAGCGAAGCGAACGCCTTCGGGATGTTCCAACACGCTCGTGAAATGTTAACCGCACAACTGGATAATTTACTTAGCAAAATTCCGTCAGTGCCGGAGATCAACGCAGGCCCGGTAGACGCCACCCCTTGGTCGGTACAGAAAGCCCTGACGTCTTTCAAGGACATCAGGGCAATGTTGGACGACTCGGTTGAGACAATGCACCAAACCGAAGGAGCATTATATACCTCAGTAGAGAATCAGGGGAGCAATTCGGTTTTGAGTAGCCTGGATACTATTGAACAACAGCGACGCTCTCTCAGTCAGGCGATAATAATGCTGGCTGACAAAGGGATGGAAGCCTGCATGGAAACCAATCAACAGCTGGACGACGCCTCCCAACGCGTGGATGAGTTGAATAGCCGCCGCAACGAGCTGCTAATGCGTATGGAAATCAGTGGCGGACACAGCGAGGAAACAAGCCAACAGCTCTATCACATCGATGCGGTGCTGCAACGTATGCGCATGAGTTTAATCGGTGAACAGCAGGCAATACAAACGCTCTCCTCGCAGTTGGATAATGCCGGCAGGACTGCGGTGATGGGCGACCTGAGTTTTAACAACGCGGTACGTGACGCGACTTTGAGCCAGGTCGAAAGACATTAGACGGTGTTATCACAAGAATGGCCGCTATTGCGGCCATTCAGAGGATTCTGTACACTATTCTGTGTAAATCCCTTTTCTCAGAAGTGACCGTCCAGGCGGTATCGTAAGCACCGTCTGCCAGCGCTTCCTTATCTTCCTGTGCGTCTGGCTCATCAGCCCCGGCAACGCCTGCGCGTCCGTCACGCCGCTGAGTGACAAGTCAGCGCAGACTATCTCATGTGTGCCCGCGTCCACCGCCAGATGCAGCTTGCGCCACCCCCGCCGCTTTTCAGCACCGTGTTTTTTGACCTTCCATTCCCCCTCGCTAAAGACTTTCAATCCGGTGGAATCGATGACCAGATGTGCGATTTCGCCGCGTGTCGGCGTCTTGATATTGATGTTAACACGTTTGGCCCGTTTGCTGATGCTGGTGTAATCCAGGCTGCGCAGCGGCACATTCATCAGATGGAAAACCGAATCGATAAATCCCTGCAACGTCCGCAACGCAAGGTTGAAAACGCTCTTGAGCATCAGGGCGGCGGTGATCGCCATATCGGAGTAACGTAACGTAACGGCCGGCCTCGCCGCGCAGGATCAGCGGTGTCGTACCATGCGGCAGTGTCATCATCGCTGACCCAGACTGTCAGCGACCCCCGTTGAAGGAGTGCGTGGTTATACATTTTCCAATTGGTGATTTTGAACTGCTGCTTTGCCTCGGTTCGCCACGCTCTGTTTGCGTACCTCAGTCGGAGCTCGTTGTACCAGCAGTGGCAAAACCTGAATAATATCCGCGATCGGCCAGCGTGGAGCACGTCCGGGTTTGATACTTCTAAGGCCTTCAACGCTATGTAAAGTTAATCAATTTATCCACCGACTAACGGATGAGCGAGCGGCGTAGAGTAGCCTGGAAACCTCAGTGACGGTCATCCCCTGATATGACATCAACATGGCTATCAATCGCCGTGCATGGTTTTTATCGCGGATCCGTTGGGCTTCTTGACGCATCAGTCGTCGTTCTTTATTAGGGATTGTGCTATGTCAGCATTGCTCAGTTCGGTTGGTGGTTTGTTTTTTTTGAGGGCGATTGAGCAGATCGCTCAACTCGGTTTGTGCAAGGCGCACGATGTCAGATTAAGTATGAGTCAGTACGCCTGAGCTCATTTAAAAATAATCCCGCCAAACCGCCATCAAATTCCAAAGTCTTCTCGAAACCGATCAACCTGATGCATCCGCTCGTGCAGGATCGTCACGACACCGATATCGCCGTTTGATAGTCTGCGCCAGTAGACAACATGTCGCTCGTAGCGAAAGAAGAAACCCTCTACTCCAAATTCGGCGGGTACTGGCCGTGAAACGACCTCGTGGGTTTCTATCCTGGAAAATGCCTGAAACATGCCGGTAATGTAGCGATTCGCTTGCTCTGTACCCCATCGCTCGCGGGTGTATCGGTAGATCTCGTCAAGACGATAAGAGGCGGCTTCCTGTATGCGAACACTAGCCATACGGTCAGGCCTTGTTGCGTGCAATGATATCTGCGGCAGTCAAGGATACGTATGAAGACTCTGGTGCAGCAAAGGCGTTAGTCAGTTCGGCCTTGAGTCGTGCGAATGCTTCCGCTTCTACCCGCTCTTTGTCCCGGCGGATCAAGTCCCGGATGTATTCGCTGACGTTATCGTAAGCGCCGTTTTCGCCTACGTTGGCGGCCACGAAGTCGCTCAGCGGCCCTTTGAGGCGAACGGTCATTGTCGTGGTTCGGGACATGGTGTGTACCTCATTGATGAATCTCGTATTGAATATAAGAAAAAAATAATACAAAAACAACGTCAGGTCATATGCTATTAGGTATAGGTTAGATAAATAAAGAAGCCTATTATCATAAGGTTATGCAATATTGGCGCATTGTGTTTGGCGCGGAGATAATATTAATCGGGAAGGACGATTGAGCTTTGATGGCTGTTTAAAGGCGCTGCTAATTCGTTTGCTGTCCCTTTCATGAAAAGAAAGGGAATGATTTGAAAGGTCAGAGGTTTCAAAAAGTATATGGCGCTAAAACAGGCCAACTTACAATGCGTCTCTCATTCTTCGCCCTATCACACACCCAGCAAACATTCTGGCGTCGGAACTCAGAGTAAATCGACCATACGCTTACGGAACGACTGATCCGCCTCTCTTCCGCGTCCGGCCTGGAGATTATCCAGCATATGGCGTGGATTTCCCGCGCCGGGGATCACACAGGTCACCGCGGGATGGCTTAGACAGAACTTCAGCAACAATTGCGGCCAACTGGTACAGTCGTATTCGCTAGCCCAGGCTGGCAGCGGCTGTCGCAGAAAATTACGCAGCAGGCTACCGCCGCCGAAAGGACGGTTGATCAGCACCGCCACGCTGCAACCTCGCGCCAGGGGCAGGATGCGCCGCTCGGCCTGGCGGTCGTTGAGGGCGTAGTTAATCTGTAGGAAGTTCAGTTTTTCCGCAAGCAGCACCGGCGGCAAGGCGGAGAAATTCGGTGCGGGTAAGACCGGTTTTCATCATTCCCCCTTGATAGACATGTAGGTCATCAACATTTATGACGCGGTCCGCGCATCAGCGGAAGCTACACCTTTACAGGTGCGTTCAGCGGATGCTTCTGACCAGTCAGAGAGCGGCAACGGCGGTTGTTGAGAAAAGATGCGCCTCATTATCGGTTTCAATTCCTCCACGCCGGACCTGCCGCCGGGCCAGGTGGCAGGCAGCACGGCAACCCAATTCCCATCGGCATCACACTCTGCCATCTTGAAGCGGAAGGTGTACTGACCAGCGATCCCCATGCGTAAGTCACTGACCACCAGCGAATTACCGATAATGTCGTAGCGCAGCCAATCATCCGTGAACCAGCGAAGCCTGTCGTGCAGCGGCGCATTGTTCAGCAAACGCGCGACATCGAGGTTAAGCGGCAGACGCACCCATTCAGGCTGCTCGTCATCAAACCAGCTACTCACGGATTCATAGTAGTTACCGTCAGGCGTTTTGGCGATGACGCGCCATAACAACGTATTTAATGGCATCGGCACCGCACGCAGTGCTGTCACCACGACCCCTTGATGGCGCATGGCGTTGTGAACGCGCTGCTCGGCCAGCAGGCGTCCGCCTGTCCCAAAAGCAAGATAGGCGGTGCTGAAAGCCAGCGCATAGGTCAATAAACGGATACTGCGCGCGTTCAGTCCTTTGATGACGGCAAAAATCACGGCGGCCAGCAACGGGAA
>NZ_QNRY01000057.1:17523-21779 GCF_003315515.1 Brenneria salicis ATCC 15712 = DSM 30166
AGCAAGATAGGCGGTGCTGAAAGCCAGCGCATAGGTCAATAAACGGATACTGCGCGCGTTCAGTCCTTTGATGACGGCAAAAATCACGGCGGCCAGCAACGGGACGGTGTAGACAGGATCAATGATGAAGATCGCCGACCAGCTTTCGGGGATCGACGGGATCGGCCAGAAAAGCTGAGTACCATAGACGGTAAACGCATCCAGCACCGGGTGGGTGATGAGAACCAGCCATAGCGTCAGAAACAGGCGCGCCCGACGGTAGGGCGCTTCAGGCCAGCGCTGGCGGATCAGCCAGGTTAACAGTCCCGCCAATGCCGTCAGCACGAAAATGGAATGGGAAAAGCCGCGATGGTAGGTCATCATCGATACCGGATCGGCGTAGGGTATGATCACATCCAGGTCTGGCAGGGTGGCAAGCGCGGCGCCGTAGAAAAGTGAACGCCGTCCCTGCGTCCGGCCTAACAGACTGCCTTGAATCGCGCCACCCAACAGGGCCTGTGTTACAGAATCCATGTGATGTCCTTTATCTTTTCAAGTGAATATTGTTGGCATTAGTCGGCTGGTGTCGCTGAAGAAGACTGTACCCACTATGCCGATGTTTATGTAGTATCGTGAGAAGCATTCCACGAAAAAAGACGGCAAGTTATTCTGGCATGATAAGTATCGCTGCGCCAAAACAGCCAGTCACATCGCTCCGGGGTTGGGGAGGCTTAAGCGTGAAACGATTAATCTATGGAGTAAATATCATGACGAAGCTGCGTATCGGTGTTGTCGGGCTGGGTGGCATTGCGCAGAAAGCGTGGTTGCCGGTATTGTCTGCGGCATCCGATTGGCTTCTGGAAGGCGCTTTTTCCCCCACGCGCGACAATGCGCTACCAATCTGTAACGCCTATCGCATCCCTTACGTTTCCTCCCTTCATGAGTTGGCGAGGCGATGTGACGCCGTTTTTGTTCACAGCGCGACTTCCAGCCATTATGCGGTGGTCAGTGAGCTCTTGCGGGCTGGCGTCCATGTCTGTGTGGATAAACCGTTGGCAGAGCGGTTTGATGAGGCTGAACAACTGGTTGAGTTGGCGAAAAACAGAAAACTATCGCTGATGGTTGGTTTTAATCGGCGTTTTTCTCCGTTGTACCAGGAGTTAAAAGCGCGGTCTGGCATGATGGCATCGCTTCGTGTGGATAAGCACCGCAACAACAGTGTCGGGCCGCAGGATTGCCGTTTTACGCTGCTGGATGACTATCTACATGTGGTGGATACGGCCCTCTGGCTTGCCGGAGGATGTGTTGATTTACAAAGTGGGAACATTTTCACCACGGAGCAGGGAGAAATGTTTTACGCCGAGCATCATTTCGCGCATAAAAATCTTCAGGTAACCACCAGCATGCATCGGCGCGCAGGCGGTCAACGGGAATGGGTTCAGGCCGTATCGGATGGCGCGCTAATCGAGGTCAATGGCATGCGGGAGTGGTGTGAGGACAATGGTCAAGGCACGGTTATCCGGCCTGCACCGGATTGGCAAAGCACCCTTGAGCAACGCGGCTTCGTTGGTTGTGCCCGGCATTTTGTTGACTGCGTACAAAATCAAACCGCCCCGGAAACATCCGGTGAACAAGCGCTTATCGCACAGCGCATGGTGGAGAAGTTGCTCGGTGACTATATTTAGTGTCGTTCCTTATTCCATCATGCTGACGACGTCATCAATAGCGTCAGCGTTTCATCTTTATTTTACCCAAGGAAACTGCTTATGACTGCCGTGCTACTGTTGGATCCCCGCGCTGATGAAATCATCCCCGTGTTACATCATGCTGCGCCAGCATTGGAACTGGCGTTATCCGGTGGAACGGCAGAGCAGGCTCATCGTTATCCTGTCTGGCTTGGCCAGCCTGATGTTGCGGCAGGTTTACTGGCGCAGGGCGCGAAACCTAAGTGGCTGCAATCAACCTGGG
This sequence comes from Brenneria salicis ATCC 15712 = DSM 30166, assembly GCF_003315515.1. Classification (GTDB taxonomy): domain Bacteria; phylum Pseudomonadota; class Gammaproteobacteria; order Enterobacterales; family Enterobacteriaceae; genus Brenneria; species Brenneria salicis. The sequence goes on from NZ_QNRY01000057.1 coordinate 19,471, forward strand.
CCGGATTCAAACCATTGCTGGCGGAGGGATTGCCACGCGATTATCGCTTGAGTCGTGCGGTGGGCGTTTTTGGTCAACCGATTGCCGAATATGTCATCGCCCATATGCTCAGACATGAGTTACAGCTAGCCGAACGTCAGGTCAGTCAACAGCGGCGTGAGTGGAACCACCGTTTGCCCGGTTCTCTGGCTGGCAGAAATGTGCTGATTGTCGGCGCAGGCGAGATTGGCTGTGAAGTGGCAGGTTTTTTGCTGCCTTTCGGCGTTGCATTATTTGGGATTGTACATACGCCCCGCGCCTTGCCCCATTTTCAGCAGGTTGTGGGGATCGCCGAACTCAAAACCGCGGTACGGAATATGGATTACGTCATCAATATTCTTCCCGATACGACAGCAACAACCGACATCTATTGCACTGAGATATTTGCCGCCATGAAGCCATCGGCTTTGTTTATCAATGTGGGCCGGGGTTCAGCGGTGGTAGATGAAGACCTGCTGACCGCGCTGTACACCAAACAAATTGCGGGTGCGGTGCTGGATGTATTCCGGCAGGAACCTTTACCTGCGGCGCATTCGTTCTGGGAAGAACCGAGGCTGACACTAACCGGTCATATCGCCGGTCCGATGGTGCCAGCCCTGATGGGGCAGCTATTCCTGCATAATCTGGCATGTTTTCACAAAGGCGAAACATTACGCGGCGAAGTGGACTTCTCCCGCGAATACTAAAAATCATGTATAGCGTTGTCGTTCAGGCGGCGCTCACCCATGAGGAGATTTTTCCATGAAAAGGGCTTGCTAGCGCGATTCGATTAGTACATAATGCTGACCGTTGAATCGCTTTCATAATAAATAGTTATAAAATTCATGGTGTTATGGCGGTTTGGCAAAGTAGAATGGTTAATTATCGTGAAAATTTGCTTTTCATTGGAAGTAAAGGATAATTAATCCGGTTATATGCGGGAATAGCTCAGTTGGTAGAGCACGACCTTGTCGGGGTCGCGAGTTCGAGTCTCGTTTCCCGCTCCAATTCTTATTCTATAGACAGCCACCAACGTCTGTAGCTCTCTGATTCAGCAGGGTAATCGCTCTGTTTGGCGTATTCGGCAAGGAAAGTCATGCCATCTCAGCAAACAGGCCGTTGCGGTTGCTGTCGGTCCAAATCCCATCGTTAACACCCACTGTCCGTCGCGCAAACGAAAATGTTTTGCCATATCAATAAGGGCGACCGTGTTTAGTGTTGGGCCCAGGCTTCCATAGCACAAAAAAGAGGAAAAGATTTTTTTGCTGTCTATTTGCAATGCCTTCACCGCTGCTTGGTGTACCCAGTGAACAGGATCGTAAATATAGAATGCGTCAATATCCGACAGTTGCAAATCAGCAGAACGGCAGACGCCAGCGCAACAATCAAAAATCGTTTTTGGCATATGGCGAAATATATAATCGCCTGAACCGGAGGGCGTTCTGATATAGGACACATTGTTATCTGGCGTGCCATCTACATATTCCAGCGCCTGATAATGCGCAGTGGATACCGAATAAGATGCAATGATTTCCGGCCCGTTTCCATGACCGATGATCATGCTGGCAGCGCCATCGCTGAGCAATTGCCTTGTCGGGTCATTCTCCTGAAAGAAATGACCATAATTACAGCCGGTCACGACAGCAATTCGCTGATAATTTTCGGATAAAATCAGTGAACCAGCCATTTCCATCGCCATACATCCACCACCAGTACCAGCATTGATGCCAATTGAGGGACACTGTAGACCCATTCTATTAGTCAGCAGGCCGGATTCCTGCCCCATAATATTATCCGGCCATACTTGGCCCAATATAAGAAAGTCGATATCGTCAACAGATAATCGCGCATATGTCATCGCGTCCCGCAAGCTGTCTTCGAGTAAAATACCCATATCGCGTTTATCGTTAAGGCGCCAGATATGTCGCGTCCCCGTCTCAAACGGATAGACATTGGCGTTTAACTCAGTCGCTATTTCTTCCTGGTGCTTGATATCAATCCGTTTCTCAGGCAACACGCCTGCGGCGGATAATATTCTGGGAAACTTCAGCATAATATTTAATTCCTAAATAACTGATCCTAATATCGCTACATTTTTACCAACCCATGATTCCCACCGGGGAATGGGCTGACAGTATTCATAAAGTGACGCCCTTTTTTCAGTAACTGCCACATTGAGCGGCACTGGTGGTTTCCGGTTATCGTTTCGTGCAGCGCCTGCCACAGCCGTTCAACATGATTTACCCAGGGCGAGTAAACCGGCTGATAAATAACACGAAACTTCGGATTCT
>NZ_QNRY01000058.1 GCF_003315515.1 Brenneria salicis ATCC 15712 = DSM 30166
TGAATGCTATGATCGGCATAACTCAGTCCGGTTGGTGATTTGTTTTGATTTGGCGATTGATCAGATCGCTCAAACCGGATTGAGTTCCCTTCAGTGATCTACTATTAGGCGCAGTTATTTAGCGTAATCGTCAGACCGCGTAATAAACCGGCTCTGGTCTCCGGCAATAAAACAGTGCAGATAATACGCAGCGGGCTGGCGCCAAAGGCTTCCGCCGCTTCGACAATACCCGGATCTACCTCGCGCAGCGCGCTGTCCACCAAACGCGCATAGAAGGCGATGGCCGCGACGGACATCGGCACGGACGCCGCAATCGGGCCAATGGTATTGCCCAATAAAATCTGCGTCAGCGGCAACAGCAGCACCAGCAAAATCACAAACGGGATGGAACGAATGATATTCACCAACACCGTACTGAGCAGATAAACCGCACGATTCTCCCAAAAGAGATGACGATCGGTGACATAAATCAGAAACCCCAGCGGCAGACCACCAATAATGGCAAGCAACGTTGAGATCCCCACCATCTGGAACGTCTCACCGAACGCGGCGATCAAATCGACCCATAAATCAGCCATGCAGCACCTCCACGTTTGCCGTTCTTTCCTGAATATATTTCACCGCTTCCGCAACCATGACCGGTTCTGCATCATGGGTTAATAACGCCACCAGAATGCCTAACGCTCGGCTACCAATGTATTCGATTTTTCCATGCAAAATATTAACGGAGACGCCGTAACGGATCGCGACATCAGATAGCACCGGCTGCTCGGCGGATTCGCCAACAAACAGAATCTTCAGTAATGTGCCTTGCAGGTCTTGCAACAGGCGGGATGGCAATTCGAGGTTCAACGTATGCGACACCAGTTGACGGGTGAACGGATGCTGCGGCGCAGCGAAAATATCAAATACATCGCCCTCTTCCACCACCTTGCCTTTGGTCATCACGGCGACCCGGTCACAGACCGATTTAATCACACTCATTTCATGAGAAATCAGTACGATCGTAATGCCCAGTTTCTGATTAATCTCTTTAAGCAGAACCAGGATGGCGGCGGAGGTTTCCAGATCCAGCGCCGATGTCGGCTCATCACACAGCAATACTTCTGGATGATTGGCGATGGCTCTGGCAATACCGACGCGCTGTTTCTGCCCACCGCTCAACTGCAAGGGAAATGCCGCCGCCTTATCGGACAGACCGACCAGACTCAGGATCTCCGGCACGCGCCGGTCAATCTTATCCGTGGATTTTCCGGCGGCTTTCAGGCTGAACGCCACGTTATCCGCCACAGTGCGCGTCTGCATCAAATTAAAATGCTGGAAGATCATGCCGATCTTCTGACGCTGTTCACGCAAACGGCCGCCATTCAGATCGCTGACCGTGACGCCATTGACCCGTACCGTCACCGTGGTGGGACGTTGCAGTGAATTGATGGTGCGCAACAAGGTACTTTTTCCGGTGCCGCTGGTGCCGACAATACCGTAAACTTCGCCCTGGCGAATGTGTAACGTCACATTATCAACCGCGCGATTTCCTGTTTGTTTTCCCTGAGGGAAATCAACACATATTCCGTCTAACTGAATCATTTTGCCGACAGGCGTCCTCCGGCCGGCTGCCTGTCGCTGAACACGCCATTGGCCTGCTGAATAAGACAACTATTCCAGCCCCACTTTCAGTAACTTGCCGTTATCATGATCGGTCAGCAAATAGAGGCAGCCATCCGGCCCCACTCTGACTTCACGTATCCGCTCGCCACGATCCTGTAATAACCGTTCTTCCGCGACCACCTTATCCCTCTCCAGCGTCAAACGAATCAGGTTCTTCTCCGCCAGCGCGCCAATAAACAACGCATTTTTCCACTGCGGGAAACGATCGCTGTTATAGAATGCCATTCCGCTGATACCGGGAGATTTTTCCCAGTAAAAATCCGGGTTTTCCATCCCTTCGACTTGCTCGCCTTTGGCTTCAGGAATTTTCAGGCCGGTATAATTAATGCCATAAGTCGCGATCGGCCAGCCATAGTTTTTACCGGCCTGAGGAATATTGATCTCATCCCCGCCTTTTGGACCGTGCTCGTTTTCCCACAACACGCCAGTCCAGGGATTCAGCGCCATCCCCTGTGGATTACGATGACCGTATGACCAGATTTCAGGGCGCGCATTCGGCGTATTCACAAAAGGATTATCAGACGGAACCTGACCATCGGCGGTTAAACGCACGATTTTTCCCTGCAACTTATCCAGATCCTGGGCGGTGGGACGCTGGTTATTTTCACCCAGCGCAATAAACAGATAGCCCTGCTGATCAAAGACCAGTTTGCCGCCGAAATGATTGCCAGTAGACAGTTTTGGTTCCTGACGGAAAATAACCGTGAAATTCTCCAACCGTCGATAATCCGCGGACAGACGACCATAGCCCACCGCCGTTCCCGCTTTTCCATCACTGCCTTCTTCGGCAAAACTGAGATAAATACGTCGATTCTGCGCAAAGTCGGGAGAAAGCGTCACTTCCAGCAGTCCGCCTTGCGCATTGGCATACACCGCAGGTACACCCGCGATAGGTTCGGAAAGCCCGCTATCAACCTGCCATCGGCGCAGGTTGCCCGCACGCTCGGTAAGCAACATCCCCTGATTGTCTGGCAGGAAAGTCAATGACCACGGATGATCGAGCTTATCCTGCAATACCGTTACCTTAGGCGGGGCCGCCAACAAATAGCCGGAGAACAACAGAGTAGCCCCCATCAGCAGCCAACGGTGCTGGCGAAGCCAGGACAAGGGCGGTAGAGTATTATGCCGGGTATTTTGAAGCGTCCCGTGATCAGACATGATGTTGTCTCCATTCAACCGAATGTCCAGTTAATTTAGATGCCGGACAATTTTTATGCAAAAAAAGAGACGGTTTATATTTATGGATATCAAGTCAGTAATCAACCCAGGCCCCTACTCCATCATCTGACCGGGAGTGTAGAATTTTACACAGCACGGCATACTTCGATGAATAGCAACACATCGACAAAATAATTAGCAAGCTATTAATCTCATAATGTTTACTCTTTTACATAAAAATATTCGTGATTTCCCTCAACCTTATGATTATTATTGCTTTGTAGAACCGCCTTATTGATAGATTAACGTGATAAAAATGCATATTATCGATCGATGATAACGATCGTTTTGTGGTAATGTATTTTCTGCCAACACCGGGAAACAAAATAAAATCAACATACTAATTATTATAATAAAAATTATGATTTCATAGTGATAATGACCGTGCTAATCAATTTTACGACGACTACTCTGTTAACAAAATTTTTAAACAGCGGCTGCCGATTCGTAGCCCGGCACCGCTGACCACACCGGAATAACTGCACCAGAACTGTTGAGTTAATTTTATACATAATGCGCTGGACTGTGGCAGACGCTTTTACACGTTTAATATAGTGGATGATTTTAACAGGGTGGCGAACATTAATATTATCTGGTTAATTTCTATTTCTCATTTTTTTGCAGATTTTGATAGCGCCACTGAAAGAGAATTTTATGCGATATTGGAAATAATAATATTCGTATTATCTGCTAAAATTTCAGGCGGATACTATGATAAATATTGGGAACATCCCCCCTGCACTAATATCAATTTATTCATTTCTTATTACGCATAACCCAGTATTCCAACTTTATGATGCGTCGATGTTACGTCTTTATCTCTGCTGGATTGAGGTGGATTTCTCTTGCCCGGCATGTTGCGTAGTACAATAAAAAATCATATACATTTGGCAAACGACGTCACCGTCATTGCTGATCATGTGGTTAAGTGTCTGATATCGGTTTCCGATGAGCTCAAGAGACGAACATCCCTCCGATGTGTAGCTGTATAGTTTAGTCGCAGGTATAATCCCCCACTATTTTTATCGTTAAAATTCTGGATTGTTCGAAAAATGCCAAAGATTGGATTTGTTTCCCTCGGTTGCCCGAAAAACCTGGTGGATTCCGAGAGGATCCTGACCGAATTGCGTACCGAAGGTTATCAGGTCGTTCCCCGTTACAATGACGCCGAACTGGTGATCGTCAATACGTGTGGTTTTATTGATAGTGCGGTGCAGGAATCACTGGAAGCCATTGGTGAAGCGTTGAATGAAAACGGCAAAGTGATTGTGACTGGCTGTCTGGGCGCCAAAGAAAATCAAATTCGTGAAGTACACCCGAAAGTGCTGGAGATCACCGGACCCCACAGTTATGAACAGGTATTGTCGCACGTACATCAATATGTGCCGAAACCTGAACACAATCCGTTTACCAGCCTGATCCCCGCTCAGGGCGTGAAGCTCACGCCACATCATTATGCATACCTAAAAATATCCGAAGGCTGCAACCATCGCTGCACGTTCTGTATCATTCCCTCCATGCGTGGCGATCTGGATAGCCGGCCGATCGGTTCCGTGCTGGATGAAGCGAAGCGTCTGGCCGAGGCCGGGGTGAAAGAACTGTTGGTTATTTCACAGGATACCTCCGCTTACGGCGCGGATGTGAAGCAACGTACCGGTTTCTGGAACGGGCAACCGGTGAAAACCAGTATGGTGAGCCTGTGTGAGCAACTGGCGTCGTTAGGCGTGTGGGTGCGTTTACACTATGTTTATCCATACCCGCACGTGGATGACGTCATTCCGCTGATGGCCGAAGGAAAAATTCTGCCGTATCTGGATATCCCGCTGCAACACGCCAGCCCGCGTATCCTGAAATTGATGAAACGTCCCGGCGCGGTTGAAAGAACGCTGGAGCGTATTAAACGCTGGCGGGAAATTTGCCCGGATCTGACGCTGCGTTCAACCTTCATCGTCGGTTTCCCCGGCGAAACGGAAGAAGACTTTCAGATGCTGCTGGATTTCCTGAAAGAAGCCAAACTGGACCGCGTCGGTTGCTTCAAATACAGCCCGGTGGAAGGGGCAAGCGCCAATCAGTTACCGGATCAGGTGCCGGAAGCCGTTAAAGAGGAACGTTATCATCGTTTTATGCAGTTGCAGCAAGCCATTTCCGCTCAACGTCTACAAGACAAAATTGGACGTGAACTGCTGGTGCTGATCGACGACATTGATGAAGAAGGCGCGATCGGACGCAGTATGGCCGACGCCCCGGAAATCGATGGCGCGGTCTATCTGAATGGTGAAACCGGCGTCAAGGCGGGCGACATCGTGAAAGTCAAAATTGAACACGCCGACGAATATGATCTCTGGGGTAGCCGGATTTAACCAGTCGTTGCGTTATACGCCGGTCGTTTGATGATGCAATCGACCGGCGTTTTATCCCGCCATGCTCACATCAGCGTTGAAAAATCCGTCAACAAACGCCACCGTCGCCGCCTGCTCCTTGCGTCCCCCTTGCAGGTAAAGTAGCCTTGGCAACATGACTATCCCAATAGCCTTGCCTGGGGCATAAGCATGTGGAAACGCCTGATAATCGGCCTGTTACTCACCATTGGCGTGCTGATGCTGTCTGCTGTTGCTCTCGATCGCTGGATCAGTTGGAAAACCGCACCTTTTGTTTATGATGAGCTACAAACGCTGCCGTCTCGACAGGTAGGCGTGGTATTGGGAACCGCCAAGTATTATCGCACCGGCGTCATCAACCAATATTATCTTTTCCGTATTCAGGGAGCATTGAACGCTTTTAACAGCGGAAAAATCAGTTATCTGCTGCTGAGCGGCGATAATGCGCTGCAAAGTTACAACGAACCGATGACCATGCGCCGCGATTTGATCGCCGCCGGGGTTCCTCCTGCCGATATTGTGCTGGATTATGCCGGGTTCAGGACATTGGATTCCATCGTCAGAACGCGAAAAGTCTTCGACACCAATGATTTCACCATCATCACCCAGCGTTTCCACTGTGAGCGGGCATTGTTTATCGCACAACATTTGGGGATTCAGGCACAGTGTTATGCCGTCCCTTCCCCCAAAAATATGATGACGGTACGTCTGCGGGAATTTGGCGCCAGATTAAACGCGTTGTTCGATCTGTATATTCTTAAACGGGAGCCGCGTTTTCTGGGGCCGCAGATCCCTATCCCGGCAGAGTACAAAATCCCGGATAACACGCCTGACTACCCAGCCGTTCCGCCTGAACACGTGGTCAGTCAGACACCGCCGCCAGCCGAGGCCGATAAGGTGGCCGAGCCGCCGCCGAAAATAGAGGAAACGGCGCCTTAACCGGCAAGCTATCCCGCCTTGTTTCTTATGCTGGCCGGGCAATAGCGGCGGTAAGCTGACGCCAGAGCCATTCGATCGGCCCCTGCCTAAAATAGCGTAGCCAATAGTGAGAGAAAACAAGGTTTACGGTCCAAATACAGGGAACAATAGCCGCCAGTTGCAGCCGATCGAAAGACATAAAGAATCCCAGATGATTAAACAATGCGGTGCACAGTAAGGTTTGCAGTAAATAATTGCTCAGCGCCATACGGCCAACATCACCGATCCAATGCGTGATACGCCACTGGCTGAGCATCGGCCAAAAGCCATAGCACAACGCCAGATAACCCACCGCCTGTAACGGCGCGCTTAATTCACGCGGGATCTGCAACAGCAGACCGCTCCAGCGATATTCCCACTGCACCAGCCACTGCGCGGTCACGCCAATACTGTTAATCATCAGCGCCAGCGGGATTAACCATAAGGCCATTTTGCGGTAATGACCCGGGCTGAACTCCCCTTTTAGCCAACCGCTGCGCATCAACCCGGCGCCCAGCAACATCAAGCCGGCCAGCAGCCAGCCGTATTGCACGCCTAACGATAAGAGACTGTCCGTCAGCAAATCAACCCGATGACGCCAGGCCAATGGGCCGCCCGATGTTTGCCAGAACACCTCATTAGCGATATCAGTCGCGCTGGGCAACCAGAAACGTCCCGGTTGCAGGCTGAGTAATTGGCTGAGCACCAACAGGATACAGATGCCCGCCAGATACATGATTGCCCCGGTGCGGAGTAACGCGCGGCTGTCATCGGCAAGGCGAATCATGCCGTAGCACACCAACCCCATCAGGCCGTAATCGAGCAAAATATCGCCATCCCAGAAGAAAATAGCGTGTCCCAGACCAATCAGCATCAGCCAAAAAAGCCGGGCATGCACCCAGCGCTTCCCGCGCGGCAATAACAAGTGCAAACCAGCGCCGAACAGAATAGAGAACAGAGTCAGGAATTTTGCTTGCACCAGCAGATCCATCACCACCCATGTCCAGACATCGCTCAAAGATGGCGGCCCCTGGTAGGCCGGATTCAGGTAAGCCGCTTTAGGCAAACCGAATGCCGTAATGTTAAGTAACAGAATGCCGAGCACAGCGACACCTCTGGCGAAGTCCAACGTAGCGATGCGTGATGGCGGCATGGATTGAGAAGACATGGCACTCAGGTAATTAAATCATCGGAATATTGATTGTATTAACAGAGCGCCAGAAAGCATATGTATTTTCCGCCTGTTCAACGTCCAGGGGGAATTGAGATGCAATAAACGCCGGGCGTTGCCCAACGTATATGCGGAAAAAGCGTGATTAGTCAGTGTGACGCACGGCGCGCAGGAACTCCTGACGCGTATTCTGGCTGGATTTGAACAATCCACCCAGCGACGTGGTGGTGGTGGCGCTGGTCGCATCACGAATGCCACGGGCTTTGACGCAATAATGTACGGCATCGATCGAAACCGCCACATTGCTGGTGCCAAGCAATGTTTGCAACGCGATCAGGATCTGCTGCGTCAGACGCTCCTGTACCTGGGGCCGCTGGGAGAAGAACTGTACGATGCGGTTAATCTTTGATAAACCAATTACCCCGTCTTTCGGAATGTAAGCGACGGTCGCTTTACCATCAATCATCACGAAATGGTGTTCACAGGTACTGGTCAAGGTGATGTCGCGCACGGTAACCATCTCATCCACCTTCATTTTGTTTTCAATGATGGTGATTTTCGGGAAATTGGCATAATCCAAACCGGAGAATATTTCATCGACATACATTTTCGCAATGCGATTCGGTGTCTCTGCCAGACTGTCATCGTCCAGATCCAGACTCAATAGATTCATGATTTCCGTCATATGCTCGGTGAACCGCTGTTTACGCGTTTCCCGATCCAATAGCTGTCCTCGCAGCGGCGTCTCAAGACCGCGCGCCATCAGCGCCTCGTGCACCAGGACGGCCTCTTTACTTAATGATGACATTATTATTCTCCAGCAGGTGTGACTTATGATGGCGTTGGCCGGGCCAAAACGCCGTCAATACTCTAGTTGAGAGAGAAACGATTATCCAGTGATTGTATATATGAAGCGTAAAAAAATGGAAGTGGGATAATGCAGGCAGAAAGCGGATCAAACTTACACTGGAACGAAAATCCTGAGTTGGCACCAGATTAAACGTGGTTAAGGCACTTGGATTAAAATGCCTTCCTCACGATAAAAGCACCGGACTTACGCCCGGCGCCTCTTAGTCTGCTACTAACTGGGTAACTTAAAATGTTTCCCAGTTAGTATTGTCGCTACTCATCTTCTTGCCACTGCCTGCCGCCAGCAAGTCCGGTTGCGGCGTTGGCGCCAGTTTACCCGACTGTAGTTTTTCAATCTGTGGACGTTTTTCACCCACGGTAAGTTGGAAGACCGATACGGCTTCGGTCAATTGACGAGCCTGATCTTCCAGAGAAGCGGCGGCGGCGGCGGACTCCTGAACCAGGGCGGCATTCTGCTGCGTCACCCCATCCATTTCCGTCACCGCCTGACCAATCTGGCTGATACCGCGGCTCTGTTCATCCGATGCCGAAGCAATTTCACCCATGAGATCATTCACGCGCGTAATGGCCGCGATAATCGACTCCATTGCCGCGCCTGTTTGCGTGACCTGATGCGAGCCGATATTGACACGCTCCACCGACTCGGCAATCAAACCCTCGATCTCTTTGGCGGCTTGCGCGCTGCGCTGCGCCAGATTACGGACTTCTCCGGCGACCACCGCAAAACCACGTCCTTGCTCACCGGCCCTTGCCGCTTCAACCGCCGCGTTCAATGCCAGGATGTTGGTCTGGAAGGCAATGCCGTTAATGACGCTGGTAATATCCGCGATTTTCTTGGAACTGGTGGTGATGTTTGCCATCGTTCCCACCACCTCGGTGGTGACTTCGCCGCCTTTCTTCGCGGCGATCGACGCATCCTGCGCTAATTTACTCGCCTGATGCACATTTTCCGCGTTCTGTTTCACCGTTGCGCCGAGTTCTTCCATACTGGCCGCCGTTTGTTCCAGCGCCGCCGCCTGTTGCTCGGTACGAGCGGAAAGATCGTTATTGCCGCTTCTGATTTCACCCGCGCCCTGATAAATGGAACCGGAGCTATCACGGATCGTCGTAACCGTGTTGATCAGGCTGTTTTGCATCTCTTTCAAATAAGGGATCAGTTGGCCGGCGCAGTTACGACCAAACTCTTCCAAGTGATAGCCCAGTTGACCATCGGCCAGAACCCTGAAATGGTTTTTAATCATGGTCAACGGCTTGACCAGATAATTAACCAGATAGCGGTCAGTCACGAACAGAATCAGCAACCCAATGATTACCGCGATCAGCAGTATGCTTTTATTCCAACTGACTAACTCATACACCTGAGATAGCGAATTGCTGGAAAAAGCGTCCGCGCTTGCCTGATATTTATCCCGGTTATTGCCGAACTCGACGCTCAACGCCGGGTAAACCTCTCTGAACATGCGTTGATATTGATCGGGGCGATTATCGCGCACCGCCGTTAACAGAGGATTCAAGCCGTTATCAATCAATTGTGACCAGGCTTTCGCCATGTTTTCGGTGATGGTCTTGTCAACATTGGCGTGATCGGCCGCGTTGAATTCCGCCAGCTTATTCGTGGTGTTTTGTATCCCTTCTTGCGCAGAACTAAGCCATTTTTCCGCCTCGGCCGTTTCTCCGGCCTGACGATAATCCATCGCCCGAACTAAACGGGTGACGACCCGAAAATACTGATCGTTACCATCGGCTATGGTATCGGCATTCTTTTTTTGCACCTCGCCGGATTCTAATAACGTTGTCATTTCACTGAGTGCCGAGGACATATAGTAAGATACACCTCCCCACAAGAGTAAGAATATTCCCAGGATTGTTAAAAGCATTGACCTGATGGTGATATTTGTTAAAAAATTCACAGCAGACTCCTATATATTATTTAGCGATTTCCGCCTGCGCCTTTCAAACTAAGGTGCATTTTTTTAATTGAAAACCGACTGGCATGACGTAATTTCAGAAGAGATATTAAGCCTCATTAACTTAACACCACCATCATTAAACAAATAAAATACATTTATGAAACGATTGGAGTACATTCTCTTTTTCATCTAAGGTTATCGGCAAATCAGGGCAGGACTTTACCCATTCCGATCACTCAGCACGATAAAAAAAGAGATAACAATAGCTGGTGGCTATCACTTAAAGACACCTATTCCTGTGCGATTTAACTCATTATTTTGACTATTTATTTTCAATTTCATTCGTCGATATTCTCATCCAACTACTCAATAGGATTTTTTTGGGAAAATTCTTATTTTTAATCGGCAAGGGGAAATTAGCGCCAGAGAAGAAGAAACAGGTTTTTTCGGGTAGAAAATAACCTTTTTAATCAATAGTCAGCTATTAATCATTAGACCAAGATTATTAATTTATTGACGCTCAGTATCTTCTCGTAATAAATTTTTCTTTATATTTACACAAGCATCGAACATCTCTTTAGTGTCAATAACCACACCTAACATTCATCACTAACTTCAATCTTGATGAAATATATTTAAAGGCAAGGTTAGTCTCAAAGACCAACGCCAGAAATCCGCTTAATACGTTACCGCTTTCTAACCTGTTACATAAAAGTTGCGAACAGGATCACTTAACGATATACTCACGAAAAATGAATAATCAAAATCAAGTTAGTTACGAAAAAAGAAAATTATGGATCTGACCCAGCTACGCATGTTTTGCCTCGTTGCCGAAACGGGCTCAGTTGTTCGTGCCGCAGAACAGTTTCACCGCGTGCCTTCAAACCTGACGACGCGACTTCGTCAGCTTGAACAGGAACTGGGGGCCGATCTTTTTATCCGTGAGAAGCAGCGCTTACGGCTGTCCCCTGTCGGACATAATTTTCTCTGTTACGCGCAACGTATTCTGGCGCTCAGTGAAGAAGCCATCAGCATGACCCGCACCGGCGAACCGGCGGGTAACTTTGCGTTAGGCTCGATGGAAAGTACGGCGGCTAGCTGTTTGCCGGGGCTGCTCGCAGCCTACCATCAGCGTTATCCCGGCGTATCGTTGTCACTGACCACCGGAACATCGGGGGAAATTACCGATCGCGTTCGCGCCGGAACCCTGGCCGCGGCATTTGTCGATGGCCCGGTTTCCTACGATGAACTGAACGGCTGCAAATCATTCCCAGAACATCTGGTGCTGATCTCGGATACTTATCATGCGCCGATTCACCACGCGCTGGATGTCAGGGACGATACGTTTTTCGCCTTCCCGCCACGCTGCGCATACCGTTCCCGGCTGGAAAAATGGTTCCGGGAGGCGGGCATAACGCCCGGTAATATCACGGAAATCCAGTCATATCACACCATGCTGGCTTGTGTTGCCAGCGGCTCCGGTCTGGCGCTTATTCCCGCCTCCGTATTAGAGTTATTGTCAGCGCATGAGCGTGTGCAAGTACATGCCCTGCCCAGGGATATCGCCGATACCGCCACCTGGTTGATCTGGCGACGCGACGCTTTCGGCCCTAATGTCGAAGCGCTTAAAAAGCTCATCATTGAACAATCTTCAACCTGACACCATGCTTATTAAGATTTTGCGCAATCTGTTTGCCACAAGAGGAGTTTCACCATGCAAATGATTAAAACCCGCGCCGCTGTCGCCTGGGGACCTAACCAACCCTTATCGATTGAAGAAGTCGATTTGATGCCGCCGCAGAAAGGTGAAGTACTGGTGCGCATTGTTGCCACCGGCGTATGCCACACCGATGCTTATACCCTGTCAGGTAAAGATCCTGAGGGCGTTTTCCCAGTGATCCTCGGTCATGAAGGCGGCGGCATTGTTGAAGCGATCGGCGAAGGCGTAACCAGCGTCGCCGTAGGCGATCACGTTATTCCGCTCTACACCCCGGAATGTGGCGAATGTAAATTCTGTCGTTCAGGAAAAACCAACCTGTGCCAGGCTATCCGCACCACGCAAGGTAAAGGTTTGATGCCGGACGGCACCACGCGTTTCTCTAAAAACGGTCAGCCGATTTTTCATTATATGGGCACCTCAACCTTTGCCGAACACACGGTCGTTTCGGAAATCTCGCTGGCTAAAATCAATAAAGACGCGCCGCTGGAAGAAGTCTGTCTGCTGGGCTGCGGCGTTACGACCGGCATGGGCGCGGTAATCCATACCGCCAAAGTGAAAAAAGGCGACACAGTAGCGATTTTCGGACTCGGCGGTATCGGGCTGTCAGCCATTATCGGCGCACAAATGGCCGGCGCCGGTCGGATCATCGGGATTGACCTCAATACCAGTAAGTTCGAACTGGCACGCAAGCTGGGCGCCACCGATCTAATCAACCCGAAAGACTATGACAAGCCGATTCAGGATGTGATCGTCGAAATGACGGACGGCGGCGTTGATTTCTCATTTGAATGTATCGGTAACGTGAATGTCATGCGCTCCGCGCTGGAATGCTGTCACAAAGGTTGGGGCGAATCCGTCATTATCGGCGTTGCCGGCGCGGGCGAAGAAATTTCCACGCGTCCGTTCCAACTGGTCACTGGCCGGGTATGGCGCGGTTCGGCGTTCGGCGGCGTTAAAGGCCGCAGCCAATTGCCGGATCTGGTGCAACGTTATATGGAAGGTGAATTCCAATTGAATGACTTCATCACTCACACCATGAGTCTGGATGAAATCAATACCGCATTCTATTTAATGCATGAAGGTAAGTCGATCCGTTCGGTTATCCATTACAAATAAAACCGTATTGTCCCGACCCTGCCGATTGCAAGGTTTTGCCCTCTGCTTTCCCGGACACGCCCGTAATGGTGATCGGAAAAGCGGCAACCGGCATGGACAAAGGATATCCCCAATAAAGGAGGCAGCACAGCGATGATCCCGTCACTGGAACTTCTGGAAGAGCACCGAATGTTTGGCGGATGGCAGCAGCGCTACCGCCATCTGTCTGAGACGCTGAACTGCAACATGACATTCAGCATCTATCTGCCGCCAACGCCGGATGATACTCCGCCGCCCGTGCTTTACTGGCTGTCCGGCCTGACCTGCAACGATGAGAACTTCACCAACAAAGCCGGCGCCCAACGCATCGCGGCCGAACTGGGGCTGGTGCTTGTCATGCCGGACACCAGTCCGCGTGGCGATAACGTCGCCAACGACGAAAGCTACGATCTTGGGCAAGGCGCGGGATTCTACGTCAACGCCACCCAGCGGCCCTGGGCCGCCCATTATCAGATGTATGATTACATCAGTCAGGAATTGCCCGCTATCATTGAGCAACACTTCAATGTGAACGATCGTCAGTCAATCAGCGGACATTCCATGGGCGGCCACGGCGCGCTTATGCTGGCCTTGCGCAACCCTGGCCACTATCTCTCAGCTTCCGCCTTTGCGCCGATCGTCAACCCCAGCGAGGTGCCCTGGGGACGCATGGCGTTCGAAAATTATCTGGGCAAAGACGAAACGCAGTGGCTGCAATACGATAGCTGTCACTTACTGGCGAACAGCCAACATCGGCTGCCTATTTTGGTGGATCAAGGCGATTGCGACCAGTTTCTACCCGACCAGCTACACCCGGCGAAACTGGCTGAGACGGCGCGGCAATACGGCTGGCCGTTAACGTTACGCACTCAGTCCGCTTACGACCACAGTTATTTCTTTATCGCCAGCTTTATTGAGGATCATCTGCGCTTTCACGCACAGTATCTGTCTCAGCAATAATTTCACTTACACAGGAACCGCGATTAACCGGTTCCTGTTTCTTACCCTGCCAATTGACCCAATCCATTGCAGCCGCCACTATCCATTTATCTGTAGCAAGAATTCAGCTAGCGTTTAAAAAATCTGCCCCGTTGCCGATATATAAATTTTTGGCAATGTGCTCATTCATCCCAATAACCCACGGACTTATCCTGATGAACGAGTAACGTGTGACAAAAGGGCCGAAGACAGTAACTTCACGGCGTAAGAGGATAGTAAAAACAGGCCGCTTTAGCGTCTGAAATATGGCGTTGATCATTTAGGAGTGATTGATCTTGCAAAGAAAACGGGTTTCATCTGCAGAGTTGTTCGCTATCGGGTACGATGCGGAAAAGAGTATATTGGAAATAGAACTGCTCAATGGCAGCATATATCAATATTCAGGCGTGGCACGGATGATCTATGAAGAACTTATGGCAAGCCCGACCAAATATCGATATTACTCGCGCTACATCAGAAGCTCGTTTCCCTACGAAAAAATACAGTAGCAATGAGTGGGCGGATATGACTCCGCCCGTTACTGCCGGTCAGTCGGCCAATGCCTCAACTTTATGCAATGCGGCCAGCATGACGTGTTCATCCAGCGCCAGCGGTAAATAGTGAATGGACTCGCCCGGTTTCAAAGCACGCGCAATCACCGCCTGAAGCGCTGTCCGATCATGGATATCCACGTCCAGCGCGGCCAGCGAAGTGGGTAATCCCAACACCTTGAACGCGTCGTGAAGCTGATGCAATGTGGCGTCATCACCCAGCAAGGCGCTTTGCACCAGAATGCCGTAAGCGACCTTTGTTCCGTGCAGGAATTTTTCCGTCTGCGGCAACACCGTCAGTCCGTTATGCACCGCATGCGCCGCGGCCACCCTGGTATAGCGTTCACCCAGCCCGCCGACCATGCCGCCGCCGGCAATAACGGCATCAACCACATCCAGAAAATCCTGCGTCAGTTCGCCGCGGGCAACCGCCGCCATCGCCGCGGCACTCTGCCTGAGCAACACATCGCGGATATCCAGCGCCGTTTGCAGGCCAAGACGCACCGTCAATGATAATGTGTCAGGTTGCGGACTGAGCACCATCGCTTCATACCACTTCGCCAGGGTGTCGCCAATGCCGGCCAGCAAATATTCTGGCGGCGCCGCCAGAATAATGCGCGGCTCAACCAATACCAGATGATTGGCATCGGTAAAAATTTCAAAATTCAGCGCCTGTCCGTCATCGTCATACCAGACGGACAGCGGCGTCCAGGCGGCGCAGGTCGCGGCAATCGTCGGGATAGCCACCAACGGCGCACCTACCTTGCGGGCCACCACTTTGGCGGTATCCAGCACCGCCCCCCCGCCGATGCCGATCACCACCGGGCAATGCTCTCCAGCCTGCGCCACCAGCCGGGCCACTTCACTTTCGCTACAGTGCGGACCGCACAGTACGCGGCGGGCTGAATCGGCGCCGAATTCCACGGGTAAAAATGGCTGCGCGGCGGCTAATGCGCGCTCCCCATATATCCACAAGGCGTTGTTTAAGATGGCCGGCGGATAAAATGCCAGCAACTTATTAATAGCGCCCGGAAAGGAAAAATAGTTGGCCGGGCCGACCTGTACGCGGATTGCCGTTGTGTTCATTCGCTGAAATTCCTGTATTTTTTATCATTAGGCATGAATTGATGGAAACCGACGGAGACAAGTCTGCAACACGCTTCCCGCCTGAGTCAGGCCATCTTATTCACTTACCTGATGCGTTTTAAGAATTTTTTTACTTATCTTATGCTTTTAAATTCAGACGCCAAGTCTTGCCCCGCCCTGAATAGGTATTAAATTCTGCCAGTTATGTGATACCTTTCACCTCCGTTTTCTGACGAAATTTACCGCCAAGAGCGTTATCGAACCATGACCGCTACCACCCAACAAACCCGACTGGAAATGCGCGACATTTCTATCTCATTCTCTGGCTTTAACGCCTTGAAACAGGTTAATTTTACGCTGGAGGGTGGCTCTATTCATGCGTTAACCGGCGCAAACGGCGCAGGCAAATCGACACTGATGACGATTTTATCCGGCGCCTACCGTCACTATCGCGGTGATATCATCATTGACGGCGCACGGGTGGATATTCACTCGCCGCGCGCCGCCAAACGTTATGGTATTCATCTGGTGCAACAGGAGGTGGATGTCGCGTTGATTCCCACCTTATCCGTTGCTGAGAATATCATGCTGGACACGCTGGCGCAGACCGGCCATATGCTCAACTGGCCCCGATTGTATCAACAGGCCCAGGCACTGCTCGACCAGATCGGCGTGCATCTGAACGTGCGCCAGCGGCTGGACCGGTGTTCTCTCGCCGAAAAACAGCAGGTTCTGCTCGCCAGAGCGCTATCCCATGAGTGCCGATTTTTGATTTTGGATGAACCGACCGCCCCGCTCGATCAGGCGGAAAGCGCGCGTCTGTTTCAGGTTGTGCGCCGCTTGCAGGCCGACGGCATCGGCATTGTTTTCATTTCTCACCGCATCCATGAACTAAGCGAAATTTGCGATACGCTAACCGTGTTGCGCGACGGCGAATTTGTCAGCAGCGGCCCAATGCAGGGCTTAAGCGGCGAACAAATCGTTGAGCGCATGCTCGGTCATCAACTGGATGATATTTTTCCGCCGCGCCGGTCAATACCGCAGCAAGACATATTGTTGCAGGTTGCCGGGCTGCACGATGAAACCTTGTTGCGCGACATCTCGCTAACGCTGCGCAAAGGTGAAATTCTGGGCATCGCGGGTCTGGCCGGCGCGGGTAAAACCGAACTGTGCAAAGCCTTGTTCGGCGCCAACCCCAGTCAGATCGCCAGCGGCGAGTACCGGGGAACGGCCTGGAAACCGCGCTCCCCTTATCAGTCGAATCTGAGCGTCAGCGCCAGCGACAGTTTTTCCCGCTGGGGCGTATTCAGCCATCAGCAGGCGCTTGGCTGGGCCAGACACCTGATCCGGCAACTGACGATCCGCACCACCGGCCCGATGCAGAAGCTCGCCCGCCTGTCAGGAGGCAACCAGCAAAAAGTCGCCATTGGCAAATGGTTACGCAGCGAAGCTCAGGTGCTGATTTTTGACGAACCCACCAAAGGGGTGGATATCAAGGCGAAGCAGGATCTGTTCTCGCTGATTGACGGTTTGGCGCAACAGGGCAAAGGGATTATTTACGCCTCAGGTGAATTTTCCGAACTGGTCGGTCTGTGTGATCGCATCTGCGTGCTATGGGATGGCCGCATTGTCGCCGAACTGAATGCATCAGATATTGATGAAGAAACATTATTATTGTATTCAACTGGAGGAACTCCCGCGTGAGTCACCAACTTTCACCTAACGGGGCGCTCCCCTTTCGTCACCACTTGTTCGAATTCTTGTACAAATGGGGCATGCTGATTACCGTCGTCGCCTTGATCGCCTTGTTCGGGCTGGCTTCGGATAATTTTCTGGATCCCTACAATATCATCAATATTTTACGCTCGATCGCCATCGTCACGGTGATTGCGATTGGCGTGTCCATTTCGCTGTCGGTGGGCGGCTTTGATTTGTCTGTCGGCTCAACCGCGTCTCTGGCTAATGCGCTGGTGATCTCCCTGTTCGTCTGGCATGGCTTTGGCACCACCGGCGCCATTGTGCTGACACTGTTGATCTGTACGCTGGTTGGGCTATTCAACGCGTTTCTGATTGTCGTGCTAAAAATCCCGGACATGCTGGCGACACTTGCCAGTCTATTCGTAATCCAGGGCGTGGCGATGACATACAGCTATGGCGGCTCTATCACCCAAAATATGGTGTTGCCGAGCGGCGAAATGGCGGAAGGCATCATTCCTGAATTCTTTGCCACGCTGGGGCAAGTACCGGTTATTGTCGTGATCATGCTGGCCGTCACGCTGGTTGTGCAGTTGTATTCGTCGCTGACCAAACACGGACGCAGAATGTATGCCATCGGCGGCAACCCGGGGGCCGCGCGGCTGGCGGGCATCCGCACCGCGCGCTATCGGGTTCAGGCTTATCTCTTTTCTGCGATGCTGGCGGCGCTGGGCGGCATTCTGTTGGCTTCGCGTATCGGTTCTTCGCAAGTCAATGCTGGCGGCGGCTATCTGATGGATGCTGTCGCGGCGGCCTATATCGGTTTTTCTCTGGCCGGATCGGGCAAACCGAATGCGTTGGGCACCTTGGTGGGGGCCGTCATTCTCGGCGTATTGCAAAACGGGCTGGTGATGCTCTCCGTTCCTTACTATGCCATGGACATCATCAAAGGACTGGTATTAGCGCTGGCGCTGGCGATAACCTATATTCAGAAACGTTGATTGCGATAACCGTTGATAGCGATAAAAATAGACTCACCGCGGCATCGCGGTGAGATAACGGTTAGGTATTATTAATATCCTACTCTTATCCAGACTACGCGATGACGATAATATTATTTTCACCTCTTCTGCCTAAATAACTGATCCTAATATCGCTACATTTTTACCAACCCATGATTCCCACCGGGGAATGGGCTGACAGTATTCATAAAGTGACGCACTTTTTTCAGTAACTGCCACATTGAGCGGCACTGGAGGTTTCCGGTTATCGTTTCGTGCAGCGCCTGCCACAGCCGTTCAACATGATTTACCCAGGGCGAGTAAACCGGCTGATAAATAACACGAAACTTCGGATTCT
>NZ_QNRY01000059.1 GCF_003315515.1 Brenneria salicis ATCC 15712 = DSM 30166
TGAATGCTATGATCGGCATAACTCAGTCCGGTTGGTGATTTGTTTTGATTTGGCGATTGATCAGATCGCTCAAACCGGATTGAGTTCCCTTCAGTGATCTACTATTAGGCGCAGTTATTTAGAGTCAGGATCCCTGGAAAATGTAAATTATAGTTTGGCGAAACGAAAAAAGGGATTCTATTCGGTACACAAATTAATTCTATATATTTTAATGGCTGATTCCCTGGAGAGAAAACATCGTAAACCACTTTTATATAATAGGTTAGAACAGGAATTATTTTATTATCGAACAAATAGAACGGTGCCAGTTCCGGTCTAAATTTCCTCGTTATTTTCGGGCCTCTCATATTGACAAAATTATTACAAATAAACCCCTGTTCTGAAATAACGCCATCACCGGTTACCTGGTTAGGACTGTTGACGATTTCATCTGGATTATCATTTGGTCCGGTGGATTTTACATCAATATGAATAAATGAATTTTGAGTGGCAAACCTAATATCATGCCCATAGGGTATTCCAGGGAAGCGGATATTCTCAAAAATCTCATTAAGTGAAGAATATAAATGCCCTCAATGACTTTCTCACCCACCTCACCCCAGGGATATGCTTCACCTCTTGGCTTATATCCACATTGCATTGGCGCATACGCTTCCCAATATTCTTTGGTTTGGTAAGCGTTATCGAAATCGTTTTTTATATCGAGGTAACGTGACAATAATCTATTAATTATTATATCTTTTACTCTGATTTCTTCCTGGATTATAAAGTCGCTATTCCTTGATATTATATGATTCCTTGCTGCGTTATATTCACTAATCCAATTTAGATTCATAACATCCTTCTAACAATTCGTGAGGCGGAATTTTTATTGATTTACATATTTTGAATATGTTAAGTATTGATATGTTTCTTTCTCCGCGCTCTGTTGAGCTTATATAAGTTCGATGCAACCCACATAAATCTGCGAGCTCTTCTTGTGATAAGTTAAGAGAAAGCCTCGCGGTTTTGATTTTCAATCCTACCGCTATCAATATTTGTTTTTCTTGGGAGCTATAATTGTTCATATGATTATTAACTAATAACTGATACTATAAGTCTACAGACTATAAGTATCATTAGCTGGATTGATATTTAGCATACATGACGGGGGAAGTGTTACGGTACTTGCCTTATTCGTCTATTCAGACTTTTAACTAATGGCGATTAGACGATAATAAAATATGAAGTGGTTCACAAAAACTGAAGACATAAAGAAAGGTTGCTAATCGCAGCAACCTTTCTTTGTTTACCAACAAATAGCCATACTTGGTTATGCGCCTCAGGCAGGCTTACGACGCCATTTCCCGCTTGAATACCGCCAGCGTATGGGCTTTAACCCGGATAAACTCTGGATCGCTCATCGCCTCGGCGCCGCGTGGTCTGGGCAGATTAAAGGGAACCACTTCTGCCACCTGTGTCGGACGTCGGGTAAGCAGCAGGATTTCGTCCGCCAGGAACACCGCGTCTTCCAAATCGTGCGAGACAATCAGCATGCTTACGCCGGTGGCAAGCTGAACTTCCTGCAATTTATCGCGGATAAACAGCGTCATTTCAAAATCGAGCGCGGAGAAAGGCTCATCAAGAAACATCACTTCCGGTTTCGGCCCCAGCGCGCGCATGATGCACACGGTCTGCTGCTGACCGCCCGATAGCTCATAAGGATAACGTTGCAGATCGAAGCAAATTTCGAACATGGCGATCAGTTCTTCCACCCGCTGTTTCACCTCCGCTTTACTCATGCCGCGGCGAATCAAAGGATAAGCGATATTCGCGTAGGCGCTCATCCACGGAAACAACGCGTCGCGGTAATTCTGGAACACGTAACCGATGGTCGTTTCCGACAGCAATTTCCCATCGAACAGGATTTCACCTTTATCCACCGGTATCAGCCCGGCGATCATATTCATCAGCGTCGATTTGCCGCAGCCGTTAGGACCGAATATCGAAACAATTTTACCGCGCGGCAAATCCAGATTGAGATTGCTGTACAACGGCTGGCCGGCGAAGGACTTATCCAGCCCGCGAATGGTGACGTGCGTATCCGCGGGCGGATACTGCTCCAGTTGCGGTCCGCGATAGTCAGGGTGTAATACGCTAGGTGTCGTCATGCTTTGCCGCTCCAGTGAACAATTCTCTTCTCAACCAGTAAAAAAAGCAGATTCAACAGATAACCCAGCGCGCCGGTGATCAGGATCGAGGCGTACATATCCTTGATATTGAAAATCTGCTGGGCGTCGATAATACGGTGACCTAACCCGTTTTCCGAACCGATAAACATTTCCGCGACAATCACGATCACCAGCGCCATTGATACGCCGGTTCGCAGGCCGACGAACGTCTGCGCCAGACTTTCCATCAGCATGATGTCCTTGAAGATATGCCAGCGTGATACGCCCATGACCTGTGCGGCCATCACGCGGGTTTTCTTGGCGTTCATCACGCCATAAGCGCTGTTGAACAAGATCACCAGTACGGCGGCGAAAGCGGCAATGGCGATTTTGTTCGCATCGGTAATACCGAAAATCAGCAAGAACAAGGGGATAAGCGCCGAGGATGGCGTTGAGCGAAAGAAATCAATCAAAAACTCCACGCTGCGATACACCGCCTCGCTGCTGCCAAGAATGACGCCGAGCGGCACGCCGATCGCCGCGGCAAAGATAAACGCCATCAGCGTGCGGTACAGCGTCGCGGCGATATCCTCACGCATGTCCGCCTCGCCGAAAGCGTGGAACAAATAACCTAATGTTTCCGTCGGTGAAGGCAGCAGCACCGGATTCAGCCACTTGGCGCTGACGGCAAGCTGCCACAGCAGAAACAACAGAATAGGGCCAAGAAATGGCAACAGCTTACGGCTCATAATCTCTCCTGGTTTTTTTAAGCTGAATACATCAGCGCCGCAACGGAAATGTGGTCACGGAAAATCTTACGTTCGGTAAAAATGTCGTAGTACTTCTGGAAGAAGCTGATATCCGAAGCATTCATGTCGTTGTACATCACAAAGTTTGGCAGCGGCACCGCTTTCAACAACGCGCTATCAATGCCGGTAAAGTTGCCGATATTCTCGCGCGCGGCATCCGGTTGGCTTTGGATGAACTCAACGGCACGGGCGTAGGCGCCGATAAAACGTTTGGCTTTATCCGCGTTGCCGTTGATAAAACTGCTGGTCAGCGCCGCCGCGCCGCCAAACCACGGCGCATCGGCATCGTCGAGGACATATTTCGAAATCACTCCGGTTTCCAGCGTGCGCGCCAGATTCCTCATCTGCCCCACCGTACCGGTCGGCTCCAGCGTATAGACGCCGTCGATCTGTCCGGCGGCAAGGGAAGCAACATGTTGTCCCACCGGCAGTTCGATCACTTTCGTATCGGTAAAACCATTTTTCTCCAGAATGATTTTCGCCAGCGTCACATTCTGAATACCGGGGCCGGTGGCGATACGTTTGCCCTTTAGCTCGGCGATGCTTTTTACCGGGCTATTCAGCGGCACCAGAAACTCGTCCAACACCCATTTATGGTTGGATGGATTGGTACAGATAAATTTGAACAATTCCGGCATGGTTTGCGCCCCTAAACCCAGCGCACCGGTCGCCGTACCATTGGCGCAGCCATGAATACGGTTGGTGATCATGCCTTCAACGATTTGCTGCGGACTGGCGAACTTCACTGCCCGCACGTTCAGCCCCGCCTCCTTGAAGAAACCGCGTTCGACGGCGACATACAGCGGCAACCCGCCGACAATCGGCCAGTAGCCGATACGGATTTCGTCATCCTCAGCGGCCTGCGCGGGGGAAAGCCCCAGCATGTCGCCAGCGACAACGGCGCCGAATGCCAGTGCGGACAGCCTGATCAAGCGCCGACGCTGTGGATTGACAGGAGCGGATAAAGCCTTATGGGTGACGCGTTTCATCGTTAATCCTCCAGAGGGTGCGCTCAGCCGTCACAGCGAATAAAAACACATCGCCGGACAGCCATTGATAGTGAATTCAATCTTGTATACAAGTCTCACTAATGCTGATAAAGCAGAAGTTATGCCAACTTTTAACATTTTGAATTTATGTTGGTTTTATGTAAGAAGCAGGAAAAAATAACGTTTATAGTGCGTAAAACGCGCGCATACGCCCTATTATAGTGCATTGTTCGATTGGCTCAGCGCAGACAGATCGGCGACGGATATCTGCGCTGTCGCCCCGCTACCTTCAGATTCGCTAAAGCTGGTTATAAGAAAAAATTAATCAGTGATATTCCTTGTATTTTTTCCGCGTCCGGCTGATTAAGCTGACGTCAGTTACCGCGTTTGCCAGCCGATATGAGATAAAATAATCGCTAACCCCGGAGCGTCAATAAGCATCCACCTTTTGTAGCGCAGGCAACAACACATGGTTAAACGAATAATGTCCGCCAATAAATTGATCGATATGTATGCCGTCCATGTCTTTGTGACGATGGCCGAAGCAGGCAGCATGACCGCGGCAGCGGCGCGTCTGGGCCTGACGCCCTCAGCCATTTCGCAAACGATCAGGCTTTTGGAGGACGATTTCGGCGTCATGCTGGTCAACCGGGGCGGATACCTTAACCTCTATGGTCGCGGCCGGGATCGGCTGGGCGGTCACCAGCCCAATCAGTTTCCTGCAATCGGAAATCCATGCCAGACAGGTTCTGACGCATATGCCGGAACAACTGAACATAAAACGTTCGCTTTATATCGTCGGACACCGTGACGAGTACAGTGCGTTCTTTGATGAAGCGTGTGACGTCACCCATGAAATCATCGAAACCGTTTTTATTCCCAAACTGCAAAACCTGCATCGGGGAATAGAAAAACTGGTATCGATTAATCCAGATGATAGGGAATAACCGTCAGCGATAACGTTAACAACATGAGATGCGCCGTCCTGACGGGAAATAATCAGCGCGGGTAAGCATTTAAGCATGCCATTAAATTTACATTAATTTCAGGTCAATATTAAACCGTGACCTCGTGTACATCGTCAGAACAAAGGAATAAGACTTATGTTATCCCCGATCCGTATTGAAGAAGATCTGTTAGGCACCCGTGAAGTTCCCGCCGACGCGTATTATGGTATCCATACGCTACGCGCCATTGAAAACTTTCATATCAGCAACCAGACCATCAGCGATATTCCAGAGTTTGTCCGCGCCATGGTGATGGTAAAAAAAGCGGCGGCGCTGGCGAACCGACAATTGCAAACCATTCCGCGCAACATTGCCGATTTCATTATTCAGGCCTGCGATGAAGTGCTGAATAACGGCAAATGTCTGGATCAGTTTCCTGTGGACGTCTATCAGGGGGGCGCAGGCACGTCGGTTAATATGAACACCAATGAAGTGCTGGCGAATATCGGTCTGGAATTGATGGGACATCAGAAAGGCGAATATCAGTACCTCAATCCAAACGACCATCTGAATAAATGTCAGTCCACCAATGACGCCTACCCCACCGGTTTCCGGCTGGCGGTGTACAGTTCCGTGCTGAAACTGGTGGAAGCGATCACCCAGTTGGGTAACGGATTTGAGCGTAAGGCAAAGGAATTTGAAACGATCCTGAAAATGGGTCGCACCCAGTTGCAGGATGCGGTGCCAATGACGCTGGGCCAGGAATTTCACGCCTTCAACGTGCTGCTGAAAGAAGAGAACAAGAACCTGCTGCGTACCGCCGAACTGCTGCTGGAAGTGAATCTGGGCGCCACCACCATCGGGACGCGCCTGAACACCCCGGATGAATATCAGCATCTGGCGGTACAGTTTCTGGCGCAAATCAGCGGCTTGCCGTGCGTACCGGCTGAAGATCTGATCGAAGCAACCTCCGACTGCGGCGCCTACGTGATGGTGCACAGCGCGCTTAAGCGCGTCGCCGTAAAACTTTCGAAAATCTGTAATGACCTGCGGTTGTTGTCTTCCGGTCCGCGCGCCGGTCTGAACGAAATCAATCTGCCGGAGTTGCAGGCTGGCTCTTCCATTATGCCGGCGAAAGTTAACCCGGTGGTGCCGGAAGTGGTTAATCAGGTGTGCTTCAAGGTTATTGGCAATGACACCTGCGTGACGATGGCGGCAGAAGCCGGTCAGCTACAGTTAAACGTGATGGAACCGGTGATTGGACAGGCGATGTTTGAATCCATCCAGATCCTGTCTAATGCGTGTTACAACCTGCTGGAAAAATGCGTCGATGGCATTACCGCCAACAAAGAAGTGTGTGAGGCGTATGTCTTCAACTCCATCGGTATCGTAACCTACCTGAACCCGTTTATCGGCCACCACAATGGGGATATCGTCGGGAAAATCTGCGCCGAAACCGGCAAGAGCGTGCGTGAAGTGGTACTGGAGCGCGGCCTGCTGACAGAAGCGGAACTGGATGACATTTTCTCTATCCAAAACCTGATGCACCCGGCCTACAAAGCCAAACGCTACACCGACGAAGCAGAATCCGTGTAATTACCTTGCGCTTCATTTCCACTCAGGCACAGGGGCAGGCGTATCCTGTGCCTTCACGCATTAACCTCCACGCAATTACCTTCACTTCTGCTGTTTTCAGCCCATGTTCCATGACAGGGCAGCGGCGCGATGTTGCGGTGCGCCGGAAACTGACACATCCACAACACCTAACTGGCTCTGTTCAGATGATAAATTGTATTCATACAGTAAAAACGCCATCACTATTATGACAATGACGAATATATAAGAGGATATTATGGGAATATTAAATTTTGCCATGAAAAAGATAACCATGCCTTATTAAAGGCTGATAACCAACGACAAAAAAATGATTTTTTTAACACATGAGAAAGGGAGGTAAAAATACGAAAAAGAATGATTTAACAATATATTTTACCCTGATCGGGATGATTATATTCAGTCTCATGCGAATTTAATTCACGGTTTACTTTTTTTAACTAAACGAGCCGATTCGTTCTATTCAGGAACCTACGCCGACCTTGCCGATAAACGCGTCAATTAACAGGAAACCACCATGCTGAAATATACTCGCTCTTCCCGTAAATTTATGCTCGCCAGCGCCATTGGCGCGTTAACGCTTTATGGCTCTCTGGCACAGGCATCCACGTTGCGTATCGCCATGACAGCCGCCGATATCCCACTCACGCTGGGGCAACCGGATCAGGGTTTTGAAGGCAACCGCTTTACCGGGATCCCCTTGTATGACGCGTTGGTTGAATGGGATCTCTCTCAGGGGGAAAAACCAAGTGGTCTGGTGCCCGGTCTTGCCAGTGAATGGCATATTGATCCCGCCAATCAAAGCCGCTGGATCTTCACACTGCGTCAAGGGGTGAAATTTCATGACGGCTCGGCGGTGAATGCCGACGCCATCGTCTGGAACGTGGCGAAGGTGCTGGATAAATCGGCGCCGCAATACGCGCCGGGACAAATCGGTAATACCCTTTCGCGTATGCCAACCCTGAAAAGCGCTGAGAAAATTGATGATTACACCGTCGCCCTGACCACCACCGAACCTGATGCCCTGCTGCCCTATAACCTCACCAATCTGTTTATTGTTTCTCCGGGAGCGTGGCAAAAAATGTACGATGCGGTGCCCACTTCGGTGAGCGATGTCGCCGAACGCAGCCAGCGCGCCTGGACCGACTTTGCCGCCCACGCCGTGGGAAGCGGCCCGTTCGAACTGGAAAAACTGGTACCGCGTCAACAACTCATCCTGAAAAAAAATCCCAATTACTGGAACAAAGACCGTATTCCGCGCGTTGATAAAGTGGTGCTGATCCCGCTTCCTGAAGCGAATGCCCGCACCGCTGCGCTCCTGTCGAAACAGGTGGACTGGATTGAAGCCCCGGCCCCTGACGCGGTGGATCAAATCAAATCTCAGGGCTTTAAGATTTATGCCAATACGCAGCCGCATCTCTGGCCGTGGCAGTTCTCTTTCCTGGAAGGTTCGCCGTGGAAGGACATTCGCGTGCGCAAGGCCGCCAACCTGTGTCTGAACCGCAGCGAGTTGAAAAGCTATCTCGGCGGATACATGAAGGAAGCCACCGGCGTCTACGAGAGCGACAACCCGTGGTACGGCAAGCCGTCATTCCAGATTAAATACGACCCGGATACCGCACGCAAACTGATGACTGAAGCCGGTTACAGCGCCGGTAAACCGCTGCGTGTTACGGTGGCGACGTCCGCATCCGGCTCCGGGCAGATGCAACCGCTGCCAATGAACGAATATATCCAGCAAAGCCTGAAAAGCTGTTTCTTCAATGTGGACATCAAAGTCAACGAATGGAACACGCTGTTTACCAACTGGCGTTTAGGCGCGGAAGATCCCGCCTCACAGGGGGTGGACACCATTAACGTGAGCGCCGCCGTCGCGGACCCGTATTTCGGCATGATTCGTTTCTCAACCGCCAAAGCGTTTCCGCCGGTCGCCGCCAACTGGGGTTATTTCTCCACGCTGGAAACCGAACGGCTCGCCAACAAGGTGAAACATGCTTTCACCCCGGCAGAGATGGATAGCGCGACGGCGGAGTTGCATGAAGCCGTGATGAATGAGGTGCCGTTCCTGTTTGTGGCGCATGACGTTGGACCGCGCGCCATCTCACCGGCGGTAACCGGCGTGGTGCAACCGCAAAGCTGGTTCATCGATCTGGCGCTGGTCAGCAAAAAAGAGTAACCGACGATCAAGGAGGGAGCATGCTCACCACCCTTTTTTACCGTATTTTGCTGGCGATCCCCACCATGCTTGGCGTGGCCGTTGTCTGCTTTCTGCTGGTGCAGATAGCGCCCGGCGATCCGCTGGTATCGGTGATGCCGCCAGACGCCTCCGAAGCGCTGCGCCAATCGCTGATGCAGGCTTACGGCTTCGACAAACCGCTACCGATCCAGTTTCTGCATTGGCTGTGGCGAGCGATGCAGGGCGATTTGGGCATGTCGGTCGCAACCGGGCGGCCCGTCATTTCCGAAGTCATGACCGCGGTGACCTACTCTCTGCGTCTGGCGCTGCTGGCCACCAGCATCGGCTTTCTGCTCGGCAGTCTGTTCGGATTTGTCGCCAGCTATTTCCGCAACAGCATGATTGATCGCCTGGCTTCGCTGTTATCGGTATTTGGCGTCAGCGTGCCGCATTACTGGTTGGGCATGCTGCTGGTTATCGTTTTCTGCGTGAAGTTCGCCCTGTTGCCCGCCACCGGCGGCGGGCCGATTGGCGAAATTGGTTGGGCGTGGGATTGGGCGCATTTGCAATTTATGTTGCTGCCCGCCATCACCCTGTCGGTGATCCCAACCGGCATCATCGCCCGCACCGTGCGCTCGCAGGTGGCCGATATTTTAAGTCAGGAGTTCATTATCGGATTGCGGGCCAGGGGATTAACGGAATGCCGTATTTTCCTGCATGTGGTGAAAAATGCCGCGCCCACCGCGCTGGCGGTGATGGGGTTGCAGGTGGGTTACCTGATGGGCGGCTCCATTCTGGTAGAGACGGTGTTTTCCTGGCCCGGTACGGGCCTGCTGTTGAACACCGCCATTTTTCAACGCGATTTGCCGTTACTGCAAGGCACCATCTGGATACTCGCGTTGTTCTTTGTGTTGCTCAATCTGCTGGTGGATGTGTTGCAGACCGCACTCGACCCGCGTATTAAAAGGAGCTAACCATGGTGGATGTTATCCCGCCCAAACAACTGGCGCCGCCAGCCAGCCGGGGCTATTGGATCAGCGTGTTGCTCCGTCTGCTACGTGAACCGACAGGCGTGGTGGTCGGCGTAATTATCCTGTGCCTGCTGGTGCTGGCGATATTCGGCCCGTGGCTGATAGTGAAAGATCCGTACCAGACATCCATGTTTATGCGGCTTAAACCCATCGGCACGCAGGGGTTTGTGCTGGGCTCCGACGAACTGGGACGCGACATGCTTTCGAGGCTGATCCTGGGTACTCGCCTGTCGCTGTTCATGGGGATTGTTCCGGTGGTATTCGCCTTCTTTATTGGCGGCACGATAGGCATTATCGCAGGCTATGCGGGCGGATGGGTGAACTCGCTCATTATGCGCACCATCGATATTTTCTACGCTTTTCCTTCCGTGTTGCTGGCGATAGCGTTGTCCGGCGCGATGGGGGCTGGCGTAGGAAATGCCTTGCTCTCCCTGACGCTGGTTTTTGTTCCGCAGGTGGCGCGTATTGCCGAAAGCGTCACCGCCCAGATAAGGCACATGGACTATATCGATGCGGCGCGCGCCACCGGCGCCAGCGCCTTCACGATTATTCGCGTGCAGGTGCTGGGTAATGTGCTGGGGCCGGTGTTTGTCTTCTCCACCGGGCTTATCTCGGTATGCATGATCCTTGCCTCCGGGCTCTCGTTTCTCGGCTTAGGGGTTCGCCCCCCGGAGCCGGAGTGGGGCCTGATGCTCAACACCCTGCGCACCGCAATCTATACCCAACCCTGGGTAGCGGCCTTGCCGGGGCTGATGATATTCATCACCTCCATCTCCTTTAACCTTCTTGCGGATCGTTTACGCGCCGCGATGTCGATCAAGGAGTAACCGATGCAACCCTTTGAGAATATCGATGTGGCCGGTCCGGCGCAGCCGCTGCTTAAAGTGGATCAACTGCTGAAGTATTTCCCGGTACGCAATGGCAGACAGCGGGCCGTCGTGCAAGCGGTGGACGACGTCAGTTTTGAGGTCAGGAAAGGCGAAACGCTGGGCGTGGTGGGCGAGTCCGGCTGCGGAAAATCCACCACGGCGCGCCTGCTGATGCAATTACTCACTCAGGACAGCGGCGAACTGATTTTTGACGGTCTCGGCGTAGGCTCTTCCCGCTTGCCGATGAAAGCGTATCGCCGTCAGGTACAGATGGTTTTTCAGGACAGCTACGCCTCGCTCAACCCGCGGATGACCATGCAAGAGAGCATCGCGTTCGGCCAGCGCGTGCACGGCATCGATGCGGAGCAGGCTGAGGACTATGCCCATTATCTGCTCGCTCATGTGGGGCTTGCACCAGCGCGTTTCGCCCATCGTTATCCCCATGAGTTATCCGGTGGACAGCGTCAGCGCGTGAACATTGCCCGTGCGCTGGCGATGAAACCCCGGCTGGTTATTCTGGACGAAGCCGTGTCAGCGCTGGATAAATCCGTCGAGGCGCAGGTGTTGCAACTGCTGCTGGATTTGAAGCGCGAGCTCGATCTCACCTACGTGTTTATCAGCCATGACCTGCATGTGGTGCGCTATCTCTCGGATCGAATACTGGTGATGTATCTCGGCGAAGTAGTGGAAATTGGCCCGGCAGAAGACCTGTTTACCGATGCGAAGCATCCCTACACTCAGGCGCTGCTGCACTCGATGCCTTCCATGAACCCGGAAAACCGCACTCTGACCTCGCCACTTTACGGCGATCCGCCCAGCCCGATTTCACCGCCAACAGGTTGCCGTTTTCATACCCGCTGCCCACAGGCGAAAGCCGTTTGCACGCAGGTGAAACCGCAACTCCTGACGGTTGGCGAAAACCACAGCAGCCGGTGCCTGATGGCGCAACCGGACTCGCCCTGGCATACCGGCGATATTGCGATTCAGGAGGTAAACCATGTCGCATGAACCCCTGGTAAAGCTCAACGATTTACATGTCCGTTTCCGCCGGGACAAACAGACCATCGAAGCGGTGAACGGCGTATCGTTCGAGGTGAAGCGCGGGGAAGTCATGGCGCTGATCGGTGAATCCGGCTCCGGCAAAAGCGTGACGCTGCGCGCCATCATGCGGCTTCATCCTCCGCGGCACACCACCATGAGTGGCTCGATTATGGTCGGGGGTGAAGATGTGTTGACGATGTCTTCCCCGGTGCTGCAACGTTTCCGTGGGGCAAAAACCGCGATGATCTTTCAGGAACCGCTGCTGGCGTTCGACCCGGTGTATACCGTCGGACAGCAGATTATTGAAGGGCTGCGCCGCCATGAAGGGCTATCGTACCAGGATGCCCGCCAGCGGGCGCTGGAAGCGCTGTGCCAGGTTCGCATCCCCAGCCCGGAACAGCGTCTGGATGCCTATCCCCATGAGATGTCCGGCGGGATGCGTCAGCGGGCGATGATCGCTCTCGCCCTCTCCTGTCAGCCTGCTTTATTGCTGGCCGATGAACCGACCACCGCGCTGGACGCCACCGTACAGATTCAGATCCTGATCCTGCTACGGGAACAGCAACAGGCTCTTGGACTGTCGATCATCTTCGTGACACACGATATTGGCGCCGCGGTCGAAATTGCCGATCGTGTGGCGGTCATGTACGCCGGACGGATTGTGGAAGAGGCCTCTCTGCGTGAAATTATGGCCCATCCGCGTCATCCTTATACGCAGGTTCTGCTCGACAGCCGTCCGAAAGGCGGCCTGAAAAAAGGCGATGTGCTGCATTGTATTCCGGGTTCGCCGCCGGATCTCTCGCAACTACCGCCCGGCTGCGCATTCGCGCCACGTTGCCCGCACGCAACCCAGGTATGCAGCCAGTTGGCGCCGATCAGTGAAACGGTGGCGGAACGCCACGCGGTCAGTTGTCATCACTGGCGATCATTACCGTTGCCCGCCTTCGCTGTGGCCTGATATTTCTGCCACAACATATTGCCGCCGGGCTCACATCTGTTGCAATTGCGCCATCAGCGTCTCCACGCCCGGCGCAATATTTTCCGGCGCGATGGCGTGAAAACCCATCCTGAAAAAATTCTCCGGCGGAACATCGTCAAGAAAATGACGTGCGCCGGGCTCAATCAACACGCCCGCATGGGCCGCGCGCCAGGTCAGATTCTGCGTATTAATTTTCGCCGGGGTTTGCAACCAAAACGCGTTGGCATGTTCGCTGCCGGCAATCGTCTGACACTCCGGCAAATACCGGTTCAACGCCTCGCGAAGACTCTCCCAGCGGCGTGCGGAATCATCATGATAACGACGCAGGTGGGTTTCGTAATATCCCTGCGCCAGAAAATGCGCCATCTGATACTGAATATTGGCCGGCGGATGGCGATACATCAGACGGCGCAAAGCCCGCGCCTCATCGATCAGTTCCGGATCCGCCACCATAAAACCAAGGCGCAGACCGGGAGAAAGCGCTTTCGACAGACTGCTGATGTAAATCACCCGTCCGTTACGGTCGCTTGCTTTTAACGCGGGCGGCGGGTTACGGGTAAAGTTACTTTCCGAATCATAATCATCTTCAATAATGACCGCATCCTGCTGCACCGCGTGCCTGAGAAGCTGGGTACGGCGCGACGGACTCAGGGTGACGCCCGTCGGCACCTGATGGCCCGGCGTCACATAGTAGTAATCACAACGCTGAGACTCATCAATCACAATGCCTTGTTCATCCACCGCATGGGGAACAATATCCACCTCGTTCAACATAAAGGTGTTGATGGCCTCGCGAAAACCGGGGTTTTCCACCCCTACTCGGCTCTCTGTGGACAACAGCAAACGGGTCAACAAATACAGCGCATTCTGAGAACCGAGCGTAATCAGGATCTCATCCGGCCCGGCGACAATGCCGCGTTTGGGCAACACGCGGGTACGGATTTGCTCGATCAGCATCGGCACATCCTGATCAACATGATCCACCACCCAACACTGGTCACGCATACCGCTGTTAAGCCAGTTTGACGTGGCGCGCCACTGACTCACCGGAAACTGACGAGTATCCGGCTGACCGTAAATAAACGGATAGCGGTAATTCATCCAGCGAGCGGGCTTGAGGATAGCCGACGCTTCACTGGGGGTCATTTTCAGCCGATTGTTCCATTGCGGGGCGTTGACGCGATCTTCCGGTGCATCGGGAGGCGCCAGATAATCCCGCTGCTGATAATCGGGATGCAAAAAGTAGCCGCTACGCGGACGACTGACCAGATACCCTTCGTGCACCAACCCTTCAAAAACCAGCGCCGTGGTATTACGTGACACATTTAACTGCGCGGCCAGTTGACGGCATGAAGGGAGCGGCTCATTAGCCGGAAAAACGCCAGCCAGAATAGCATCCATCAATGATTCACGGAGTTGTTCCTGCAATCCGCGTTGCTTGTCAAACTCCACATGCAAGTAATGACGATTCATTCGCTGCCCTCTTCGTAAAAACCACGACGAATAGCCTGCAAATGCCGTACCACTCAACACTTCCATAGCCTGAAAGGAAGAACACGCGCAGTTGTTGCGTGGTAAATCTGCCAGCCTTTGAAAGTAGATCTCAACGGGTAGTTTGAGCGCCGTTGCGAGCGTGGTGATGAAGGTCTGTTTTGACTAAACCTCAAGCCCAACATTGCCGTGGGCTTCACTATACCCATCCAGAGAGCGGCTTCAATACCGTAGGAGACTGGCCTGTAGCTGCAACATTTATCGTTGCGGTGATTTCACTTCATAAGCGGCTTAAGCAACGCTTATCCTCGTAAGTTCACGTTATCGTGCAACTTCGATTTTATTCGTCTCAATGATTTGCGTGTGAACGTGCTGGCTGCGCGCTGCTATGCCATGAGGCATCTGACACATCCTATCCGGCATTTTCCCCCACTTCCCGGCTGTTTATATGCGCGAAGTGGGGGAAAAGGGGGATTCCAATAGACTTCAAGATGCAGGCCCCCGCAGTAATCAAGCTGTAAGTCAGTTGTTTTACCGTGCACCTTTATCTACGGAAGGTATAATTAAACATCCGGCTTTTAGCTGAGAGTCTTCTGGAAATGGTCCTCAACGGCGAGATTCACCTAATATTTTGACGGCGAGGGTTGTCAGAACGCACCCCATAACCCAGCGTTGGATTAACGAAAAGGATGGCCGTTTCGTGAGAAAATGTGCAATTGTTCCGGCAGATATGGCGATTATGGCGTTGACTGAAACACTAATGATTATCTGTGTCATACCGAGGGCTAACGACTGTGTTAAGACGCTGCCATGATCGGGATTGATAAACTGTGGTAATAACGATAAATACATCACCGCAATCTTTGGATTTAACAAATTGGTCAGGAATCCCATAATGAACAGTTTCCGAGCGCTATCCTTCGGCAAAACTTTAACCTGAAAGGGTGACCTTCCTTTTGGACGTATTGCCTGCCATGCCAGCCATAAGAGATAAATAGCACCCGCGATCCGGATCGTATCGTAAGCATAAGGAACAGCCATCACTATCGCTGTTATACCAAATGCTGCACAGATCATGTAAAACACAAAACCCAGCGCGACGCCTCCGAGCGAAATCAGTCCAGCAGCACGCCCCTGGCAAATAGAACGTGAAATAAGGTATATATCATATTGGGCCCCGGCGTAAGCACCATCCCAAGAGCGATTAGCGAGAATGCAAAAAGGCTGTTTATTTCAGGCATATACCCTCCAGTTAGCGACAAACTCCATACCCGGTTAATTCGAAGATACTGACCTCAATATATGAAAGCTATCTGTTCAGGCGTGACTTCGACACCCATTCACGGAGCATGATCTTCAGGCTGTACAAAATCAAGCAGTTTCAATGATCCTGGGTAGAATTATTTACCCTGCTTTATCTTTTTCTCCTTCCTGGCTTTCGATCAAGCAATATTCCCGAATCATCAAAATAACGGCTGGGCCAGATTTCCGCAGGATGCACATCCAGCGCCGTTGGACAAGCTGGAAAAGGATGGGCTGATCGCCTTTGACGGGGAACGCATTACGCCGTTATCACAACGAAATAACGCAGGGGAAAGGTGGGGAAGTTTTATGATCGCTTCCCCTGCTCACTCACCGTTTTATGGCTGCCTCTGACCGAAAGGTAAATTGTTTCAAGACGTTCTTCAATATCTTATTCACGGTGCAGTTCTTGTAACCGAACACACTGTTGCCGCATACCCTCAAAAACACATTCCGCAAGCTCTGGTGGGAATGACTCAGTCAGCAACGCAGATACACGTTCAATAACTTCAGGCGTTCTGGAGATAATTTCATCCATCATGGATTCAACCTGTTGTCTGCCAAGACCGGCTAATTCACCCTGCTTGATCCAATGTCGCCGTTGAATTTTGTACAGGTGGTAATAATTACGGCTACCGCGAACGGCCATTGCCAACTTACACTTCTGCCGAGAAATCTGGTTATTACGCGGGCCAATGACCGGCCATGCCGATAAAACATCGTAAAGAGGCGTAAGGTGATAGCGACCTTGTGGCTCAATAGCGATACTAAAATTTTTGGCATGACCGTCAGTAGCCGCTATCAGCCAGAAAATAATTTGCGCCCTGAAAAACCGCGCTTTGTCCTGCTCAGCCTGCTCTGAATGACTCAGTATGGCCATAATATCGGAAATACCGGGCCCACCATCAGACTGGTATTTTCGTAGCGGGGAAACACCCAAAGCCTGACACATATCCTCTTGTGGCAAGCGAATGATCCATTGCCGATCGCCTGACCATCTTCTGTCAAAACGCTCAACGACCAATGCCTTCTGATCTTCAAATTGCGCAATCTGTGTTTTTGCTACAGGGCTCCCGTAGTGCTCAAGAAGCAAAGAACATAGCCATTCATTTTCAACCGACGTACTCATATCCGCTTGCATATTACCCACCAGCCCGAGTGGTAGCTTAAAGATATGTGTCGTTGGGGTATTATCTTCTGGTAAACACCATTGCTCTTCATGCCACAGTAAAGCCGTTTTTTCCTGCGCACCGGCAATCGATAAACGCAAATCGTCAGTATCATCCTGCAGACCTGGCAACAATGCCGCCGTGGTATTACGCAATCTTGTGGCGATCTCAGCTTCAGAAAGCGGGCGATAATTTACGGTAAATAAATCTGTGGGTTCCTCATCAACATTCAGTAACTGTATTGCACCAACACAGTCTCTTCCCAGTTCCGCCAACAGATCAAAAGGCTCAAGGCTGTCAGCATGGTAACGCATTGCTAAACGCCTACGAATGACTTCGCTGTCAGGCAATAAATTATCAAAATAGTCGCGTACCACATTGCCGCGCCAAAGCTGATTACCGGGGGTGAAAAGCAAAGAGAGTGATAAAGGTCTTCCCTGTTCATCAGCAATCCACTGCGGAAGGTATTGCAGCCTATCTTCACCTCGGGCCCTTTCCCAGAATCCAACCTGGATCCCGTTCATCCATATCGCTAAACGTTGTTGTTTACGACGCATAGTGTCACCATTTTTCCCGTCTGGCGGGTGAGTCTATTGGCTTTTCTGGATCTTCCATTGTTGAGGATGACATCGAGAAATGTACTCTTGGTCCAGAAGACAGCACCACCTCAACCCCCAGAACAGTAAGCACTTTAAACAAGCGCTCCATACTGGCGCTTTCTGGGTTTGCTTCCAGACGGGCATAGGTTTGCTGTGTTACACCTAACCTTTCAGACACTTCTTTTTGCGTCAGTCCCTTAGCTTTGCGAAAGCCAATCAGCAATGGGCGCAACTGATTCAAGGTTTTCAACGGATAAACAGTATTCATAAGGCACTTACCCTATTTTAGATGATTATACATACTATAGGCTGTTTTTACATAATACACCCTATAAGCTGTAAAAGACAAAATACAGTAAATAAGCTGTAAAATGATAAAACAGCTTATTTAATATTATGTACACCTGATACTTAGAAAGGAGTGTCAAACCTAAGTAGAATAAGACACTCAATATTTTCGTAAAGTATTTTGCAAAGTTTAACCCTACTTTTCTCATTCAAACTTTACATTTTTACAAAAGAGTTTTTAATCCAATATGGTATTGAATTATTCTTTTTGAAAGGCGTTTAAATTCTTCTGGACATTTAATTAGTGAAAACCATGTTTCATAAATATAGAATTGGTCAAAAATATCCAGCTTAGAGATAGATTCTAATGGTTCTCTCACATTGCCAACCAGATACTGACTTAACCAGTAAACAATCCTTTTGCTAAATTCATTGTCCGGTAAATCATATATTGCTCCTTTTGCGAAGATCTCATTAACGAGATTCTCACCAAGATTGCACATATGGTTTTCTTCATTCATAAACTCTTCGATATTCATGATCATGTCTCCCAGATTAAGCAACATTTTTTCGACTTGTTTCGATAACAGAGTGAATCCAGGCATCAATCTCACTTTCTACGAAAGCTACTGCACGAACACCGATCTTCACAGGGGCAGGAAATCGACCTTCACTAATAAGACGATAGATCCAAGCTTTACCGAAACCTGTTCTTTGTAAGACTTCTGGCAAACGAATTAAATTTTGGTTTGTTGAGTTCATTTGGTCATCTCCTGTTTTTTCGTTAAGGAGATATTAGCCACACATACTTTTATCTATGAAGGGAGTGTTGATAACTAAATAGCTGTTCCAAATAGTAGATCACTTTGAGGGAACTCAGTCCGAGTTGAGCGATCTGATCAATCGCCAAAAATCACAAATCACCAACCGG
>NZ_QNRY01000060.1 GCF_003315515.1 Brenneria salicis ATCC 15712 = DSM 30166
AAAATGTCAGACAATTTATTAAAACCGCATCACCTTTCCCAGGCAACAAACCTGGACTAACAAAAGTGGAGCGGTAATAGGCGCAGTTATTTAGGGGCTCTGGTGTTAAAAACCCTGAAGCAATAAAAATCCGTTTTATCTCTTTTCTCTTGGCTGGGCGGAAATTCCGCTGCTTTTGCTTTCAACGCTGGCCATTGTCATCGACGCAGGCAATTATTTCTGGTGTTTATACCCTGAGGCATCAGGCGATAATTTCTCTTTCCGATTAGTAGGCCATTTCGCACCGGATACTCCCCTATGCAGAGGGTATCATAGAGACGAAAAAAACCGTATGCCTTTGACAGCTATACGGTTTTCATTCATCCAGAGATGTATAGAAACATCCCGGAATAGATAAGTGGCGGAACGGACGAAAACCTACCTCATCATCCATCTATTTGATAAATAATAAAATCCATCACCATTCGTCATCGCTGTGGGCCGTATTGTAGGCCATTTTGAAAAGAATCTGCTAGGGGGAACTGGCACGCCAGGATTGACGACCACACACTGGTACTGTCTTTCTTTTCGTCAGGTTTAGGTTTTACCACCCGATTTTTTATTATGCGAGTCTGGCTGCTTCGTATGCATATGTATTATACAGCCACAAGTCATCTTAAACTTATGCTCCAGATGAAATAAGAAAATTATTGAGTCTGGTGCCAAGCATAATCAGGCGGTTTACCCTCTGAATAATGATTAATTTTAGTATTTTTTCTATTTGGAAATGATTATTTTGTATTAATTGCACCCACCAAATATTTTCATTTAATATTTTAGGAGAATAATTATTGGCAAATAAATAAACGCTCGCTCATCCATAATGAGATATACATCACATTTTTCCACCTATGATCTGATGTATATATTTGCAGCAGGAAAATAGTATTGGTTTCATTGTATCGCATAGCTTTTTATTAGCATAATAATTAGTGCTACTTGTAAGTAAAATTGCTTTTTCACAATGAATCATTCTCACAGGGATTGAGAAAACATGAGTGTTTATGATGGACGCCCACGTCTGATAGTTGGAGCCAGTGGGAATATTGGTGAAACTATTGCGTTGAAATTGAGTCAGTTGGGTTACAGGCTGGCATTAACGCATTCTCCGCGCTCTGCGCCAACAATCGATATACCTTCCGCAAATTGGTATAAGGTTGATGTATCAAACTCTTCCCAAGTTACTGAACTCGTTGCTAAAATTAGAAACGATTTTGGTGCCTGTCCCGATCTTATTTATTGCGCCGGTATTGTGAAAGATTCCGCCATCTCCATTACTTCTGATGAGATATGGCATTCAGTTATTAATGCCAATTTAAATGGCGCTTTTTATTTTGTGCGTGAAATAGCCAAAAAAATCGTTATGGAAGATGATGGTAGGATCATATTGATTGGTTCCGTCTCAGCAACAAAAGGCAATCCAGGCCAGTTAAGCTATTCGGCCAGCAAGGGCGCTCTGGAATCAATGTGCCGGGTGATTGCCACTGAGTTAGGTCGCTATGGCGTAACCTGTAATGTTGTGTCGCCAGGCATTATTGAAAGCCAAATGATCCAAGAAACTCCTTCCAAGTCGGTTGAAATGTTACTGAAAAAAACGCCTCTGAGAAAAATCGGTAAGCCAGAAGATATCGCTAATCTGGTGGATTATCTCTTAAAGCCTGAAGCTCGTTATATTACCGGTCAAGTAATTCAAGTTGACGGTGGAATGTCTGCGACTTAATAAGCTATTACCCAAAATATTAACTTGGCAGGTAGTTTTCAATGCCAAGGTGACGTACTTTTTTATTAAAAAGAAGGAATGACAATGAGTAATAACACAGCAGTTGTAACAGAAGATAAGATCAAAGAAATAGTCGAAATAGCATTAGATAAAGAACTGGATCAATTCGATATGAGCGCTAATTTTTATAAAAACTATGAAATGGATTCACTGGGTGCTGTCGCGTTATTAGTTGAGACACAAAAAATGTTTAAGATAAAAATATCAGAGTCGATTATGTCAAAGATATTAACCGGAAACGATCTACGAGAATTTATTCTTAAACTGATCCAGGAAAGAAATGATGCTGATGGAAAATAAGCAACTCGTCAATAGCTATCCGCAGCAACTCGATTACCATCAAATCATTAAGCTAGTGCCTTATCGTTCGCCCTGGTTATTAATTGACAGTGTTGTCCAATGGGATCAAGACAGCATCGTGGTACAGAAAGCGATTTCCGGTGCTGATCCAATGATGGCGGCGCATCTGCCTGATGGCCCCAGTATTATGCCCGGCGTATTACTGATCGAATTTATTGGTCAGGCAACCATGCTATTAAGTACTTTAACTGCTAGGGAGCCGACAAATATACAGACTGCGGTCCTTGGTCGCTGTAAAGGAGAGTTTATCTCTCCAGCGCGTATTGGTGAACTGATTACCGGACATTTATCGATTACTGATGTTATTGCTGGCAAGAGCTTTTATGAAGGCATCGTATTTGCCGGAGAAAGAA
Organism: Brenneria salicis ATCC 15712 = DSM 30166; assembly: GCF_003315515.1. Taxonomy (GTDB): domain Bacteria; phylum Pseudomonadota; class Gammaproteobacteria; order Enterobacterales; family Enterobacteriaceae; genus Brenneria; species Brenneria salicis. The sequence continues at coordinate 2,533 of NZ_QNRY01000060.1, forward strand.
AAGTCTGCAAGGTATCTGGTGTTGGGGCATTTATTAGCAAAGGCGGACTACATGAATAATCAATATCAGAACAGCATTGATATCGCGAAAGAGTGCTTTGTCTTGTCGAATGTCGGTAATGGCTGGCAACAGTGTTGGAATAATTTGCTGCAAGGTGCGAAAAATTTTTCCATCGGCAGCGATTTTATTCGTGGATGGCCGGACAGTCCGCCATTATCGATCATTGAAAATATCGATGACAACACTGATTTTAAAAGTAGGACGAATGATGCTGCGTTCTTTGTCGCCAGCCAAATGAAAGACACTATTGATCGCTTATATCAGCAAAATGAAAATATAAATGTGCTGATTGTTGTCGCCACCTCGCATAGTGATCCAGGCCCACTTTCCACCTTGGTCGACCTTGAGGCTGAAAACGCACTCGACAGATTAACTGACGATGTTGCCAAGGGGCTGCTTTCCGATGAACTGCTCAAATCAATTAAGCGCGGTATTGGTCGAAATCTACAAGGTGTCACCACATCGGCAGCCTGCGCCACTGCATTGGTCTCAACCTCTTATGCTTGCGACATGATTGATTTTGGCATTGCTGACGCGGTGTTACTTGTTGCGGTTGATACGTTATCCCGCGTGGCGACCGTAGCATTTAATAACATTGGCGCCATGTCGCAAAGCGGATGTACGCCTTACAGTTCGAGCCGTGATGGTACCACCGTAGGCGAAGGGGCCGTTGCCCTGCTGTTGGCGCGCAAGGGCATCTTGGGAAAAGAGGATGTACAAGGCGCCATCGTCGGTACGTCGGTTTATTGTGACGCGGCACATATGGTAGAGCCCGATCCAAAAGGAGTAGCCAAGACCATTCAAAAAGCGTTACATCAGGCTAATCTGCCCGCCAGCAAAATTTCAGCTATCTACTGGCATGGTACGGGGACGGTTCAAAACGACAAAACAGAAGCGGAAGCTGCACAGATTCTTTTTGGCGAGACTTCTCCGCCCTGCAGTTCAACTAAAGGTGTCCTGGGACATACGATGGGGGCATCCGGCGGTTTTAACGTATTAGCGGCCTGTGAAACCTTGCATAGCGGCATTCTGCCTCACGTGGCTCGTTCAATGGATAATGTCTTCCCCAATTTAGATGTCGTGCTCAATGAGCCCCGTTATATTGCACCGGGTTCTGGCGTCGCTTTAGTTACCGCCTTAGGGTTTGGTGGAACTAATGCGGCATTAATCCTGAATTCTAATTAATAGAGCGTGAGCGATATGAAGGCTATTCCTGTTATTAACGGACCCTATATCGATGTCATCGGCTGGCTTACCGCACCTGCTTGTATACCCGTGATCTCCGTGCCGGGCATGGGTGAACCGGCTACTGCGCCATATAAGTTTGTCGGTCCTTCAGACGTTATATTGCAATATGAAATTGACCATAACGTGGTTGATTTACCCTTCTCCATCAGAAAAAAAAGTGGTGTAGCGCGCGCCCGTTCGGCAAGTAAAGCCACGATTTTCGCCTCATCGCTGGGGGCGGAATTTATCAAGCATTGTCATTCATCCGGCGAGGATATCGGTGTTACCTGCGTATCTAACTCATCGGCGATGCCCATCGCCTGGGAATTTGAACGTGTCGGCGTACGCGATGGCTGGGATGAAACGGACACCATGTTGTTACCCAGTTCGATTCCCAGCGCCATATCGACTCAGACTGCCGCCGCACATAATTTACATGCCACCGCATTAACGTTCCTGGATGGCATTATGGGGGCATGTTCGGCCCTGGAATACGCAACATTATGTTTCCATTATCAGCGCGCACAGAAGATGCTACTATTATGTGCCGAAGAGATCATTCCCCTACATCTTACTACCATTGAGCATCTGAACCTTGTCTATTCCAGACTGTTATTTAATGGCGCAAGCGGGATAGTACTGTCTGACCCGAAACAAAAAACAAAAGGATGGCAATTTAAAATCATTCACCGCTATTCGCCCGACCAACGACCAGTGCTTCCTCCAGAATGGGAAAATGACCATGCTTATTATGAATTTATATTAAAGCAGGATTTGACTGCCTTTACTTCCTATCTTTTACCCTTCTTAATTAATCAAGCTGTTAATGAGTTTGGTAATAAAAAAATCATCGTGAAATGTGGTCATGAAAATATAGGTGGTTTTATTTTAGGGCTGGAATGGAAGGAGTGAGAGATGGACAATATCCCTGTTGTTTCTGGGTTAATGATGAAAATACAATATCTAACAAGCAAAGCGTTTAACAATAGCCATGTCTTATCAATGGATGATGCCGCGCCTCCTTATATAGCCACACTGCTGGAAACTATAGGCAACAATTCCTTTATCCAGAGGTGTTTTAATGATTTCAGATAACGCGGCGGTGAAAGATAACGATATTGAAAATAGGGATGAACATCGTAACAACGATCGGATATTTCCGGTGTTTTTCATGTTTATTTCTCTTGTCAACTTGGTGTTTTGTCTTGGCTTTATCTTTTTTATCGATCTACAGATTGCTCTTATCATTGCAATGTCTTGTTATCTGTTCATTATTGTGCTTGAACTCAAACATAACATCAGGTCGCCCATCTCTATTTTTATATTATTGATGTACATTGTGTTAACGTCTCTATCCTTTTTCGATGTTTACCTTGGGCATCTCACAGGCATCATTATATTCACCTCACTGGCAATATTAGTCGGTGGATTGTTGTTGGCAGGGAAACCTTTTACAGCCTTTTATTCTCCTGAAAGAGGTTTAAAAAGTCTGCACTATGCCAATTCCTCCATATGGTTATTGGCTTATCTGTTGTCATTATTTTTCAGCCTCTATTTCGTTCCTGAAATAGAGTTTATCCTTGTCCCTTATGCGATTTGTATTATGGCTGGCCTGATTACTATTTTTTTCAGTCTGGTATGGTTCGGTCGTCATAACACTAGAAAAGATCACTTTTCCATTAATAATATAGATTTCAAAAGAGTCACCGAAAATATCCCAGAGTATCAGGCGTTTTTTATTGAAAAGGTTATCGCTGATGAACAGCGTAATCTTTTGTTGCTGGATGAATTACAGCTAGAAATTGCAGACTCTACCATAGATAAAAATAATAATGTGATGATATTTTGCGCCTATGATGGCGAAAAAATAGTCGGTTGTATTAGATGTGTCTTAGCCGGGGATTCCCCTCTGCCGATTGAGCATGAAGCTAATCTTGATTTACAGAATTTAAAACGTGTTGGTTCCGTTTTACAGGCTGGTAGGTTTTCTATTGAAGAGAAGTATCGGGATCGGCCTGAAGTGATCACCGGATTATTTAAATGTTTGATTGAGTTGGCTTTAGAACGGGATATCTGTTTCATTGTCGGCAATGCTGCAACGCATCGCGTTACGATGTATATGAGAATGGGTTTTGATTTACTGTTTGCCCCATCAGATCCGCGCTCGCAATCCAAATTGTCGTATGGCACCCTCTGTACGCCGATGGTAATGAACTTCTCCAATATGATTATTAAAAATAGTGATAAGGCGAGTAAATATGGCTTTGGTGATTATGTGAATCCTTACTTACTTGAAAGATGGTATAAGCGCGCGGCACTGAGATTTTACTTTAAAAAGATAAGTAATCGGCCTTGGGAACTAGAGGTGAAAGACATCAGGAAGTTATTAAACTCAGGAGGAGGTGCGGCACAATGAGTAGATTACGCTGGTTTTTATTATTAACAGTATTGTCTTCATGTTGGGCGCAAAGTAGTGGTATTCAGAATGAACTATATAGTGCCCAAACGTCGGCCTGGTTAGAGGATGTGATCAATGAGTACAAGCCGTTAGCAGAAAAAGACATCCAGGCCTTGAAAATTATTGGGATCGCTTACCATCAGCTCGCTCTTGATGAAAAAAATAAAGCATCTGAACAGGCTGTCGCATACTTAGAACGATATTGTTCGTCTGCCTCTGATGATATGTTGGCGCTGGCTTATCTAGGCAGTTCATATGCTATGTTAGCCAGAGATAGCAGCGTCGTGTACAAAAAAATCACCTATGTGAACAAAGGATTGGCCATGTTAGATAAAGCGGTCAACAGCGCGGGTGACAATTACCAAGTGAGGGTGATCCGCGCCAGTATCGCTTATAGTGTACCGGAGATGTTCGATCGTAAAAAAATGGCTTTCAACGATTACCTGTATTTAACCACTCATTTTTCGCTCTCTGTCACCCATCAAAGTGAATTTTATTATAAGCTGGGCGTCCTGGCCGACCATGAGGGGAACCACTCACAGGCGGTTGAATTCTTTAAAAAATCCATTTCCGCTGATGATAAATCCGAATGGGCTAAAAAATCCAAAGGAAAACTCTAATGATTAAAATTAGAGGGGTAAGCCATCAATTCTCGTTTGGCTATAGCTCAGTGTTGGCACTTGATAATATTTCGCTGGATGTTGCAGAATCTGAAATGGTGGCAATTACCGGGCCTTCGGGTAGTGGAAAATCAACGTTATTAAATGTATTGGGATGTCTGCTGACGCCCGATACTGGCGACGTATTTCTGTTAGATAAGTTAGCGAATAATCTTAACGATTATCAGAAATCATTATTTCGTCGGGACAATATAAGCTTTATCTTCCAGTCATTTAATCTGCTGCCGGTATTATCGATTTATGAAAATATCGAGTATCCGTTAATTTTGCAGGGTGTCAGCAAGTCTGAGAGGAAAAAACGCGTCGTAGACATTATCAATGATGTCGGTCTGAAGATCTGGCAGGATCATAAACCCGATCAATTGTCTGGAGGACAACGTCAGCGAGTGGCTATTGCGCGAGCGCTCATTACCCAGCCCAGATATATCCTGGCGGATGAGCCGACAGCCAATTTAGACAGTAAAAATGCCGGTATCATACTTAATCTTATCGCTGAGATGAATCAGTCGCGCAAAACCTCGTTTATTTTCGCCACCCATGACGCAGCCGTATACAACTTCGCGCAACGAGTTATCCATATGACTGATGGGAGAATAATATGACAACAGCACTGTTAGCCCTGAGGAATGTTTTCAGAAATAAACGCAGGACACTTATCATTTTTCTGTCGATTGCCGCAGCGATGAGCGCGATGATCGTGTTTGGCGGTTTTATTAATTATACTTTTGAAAGACTAAGGGAATCGACGATACGTACCCAGTTAGGACATATACAAATTGCATCTCAAGGGTATTTTGAACAAGGCGCATCGCAAAGCAAGGAATTGCTTATCTCCGCGCCGGATAAATTAGAAACAACGCTGAGAAATATCCCCAATATCAGTACAATATCAAGAAGGTTAACCGGCTCTGGGTTAATTACTGTCGGTCATGCAACGTTGTCAGCCAAGTTGATTGGCGTGATGCCGGAAAGAGACGAAGAGTTCTCTAACTATGAAATTGTGGTTGAGGGGCGGCAAATCGAGCAAGGTCATAGCGATGAATGCGTGATTGGCGGCCAATTGGCAAAAGGTCTGGCGGCCAAGGTAGGTGATACCGCCACCATACTCAGTTCAAGTTATGATGACGCTATAAATGCAGTCGATTGCACTATTGTCGGCATCGTGCGTACACCAGCGAAAGAATATGACAAGGTTTATGTCAAGATGAACCTGGCACATTTGCAACAATTGCTGGATACGGAAAAGATCGAATATTTGATGTTATTACTGGATGAGACAGAAAATCTACCTGTCGTCGCCGGCAAACTGAACAAGAGCATTAGCGGTAATTATGAATACAAAATCTGGACGCAGCTTGCCGAATTTTATCAGGGGGTGGTCAATCTTTACACGTCAATCTTTAAGCTAAGCTTTATTGTATTATCCATTATCGTGATTTTAAGTATCACGAATACCATGAGTATGTCGGTTTTTGAGCGCTTCCGGGAAATTGGTACCCTTCGCGCTATGGGACAGACGCGATTCTCTATCATTAAATTATTTGTCAGCGAAGGTGTCATCATTGGCATATTAGGTGGGGTAATCGGTGTGCTTATCGGAACCGGTTTATCCCAACTAATCAATCTGTCAGGCGGTATTGCCATACCCGCTCCGCCAGGTATGTCCAGTGGCTATACGGCGCGAATTAATCTTGATTTTTATATTATTTTTTATTCGTTTATGATGTCAGTAATCACTGCAACGGTATCGTCATTATATCCGGCATTTATTGCAGCCAGAAAAGATATTGTCGAGGCATTGACTCACATATGAAAATACTTGGTTCTTTACTCTTTTTATTACTCATTTTACCATTCCCGTCTGTGGCGGAAGATAACAGTCATACTATCCGCTCACCTGAAGAAATACTGGCGCGTGTCGATCAGATACGTGCGCCAGGCAGTGATTTTATCTTTAGTGTAACCGCCAATGTTAACAACGACGAAAGTATTAACGAATATAAGGTTAAAGTTAACAGTAGCACCAGAAGTTTAGTGCTCTATACCCAGCCGATTAAAAACAAGGGACGTGCAATTTTATTAACTGACCGTAATATGTGGATCTATATCCCGGGGACCAGTCGCGCGATGAGAATATCGCCGCAGCAACAATTAGTGGGGGCGGCATCTAATGCTGATATCTCACGCGTGGTTTTTAATATCGACTACACACCGGTTTCCTCGATGACGAAAACTCAGAACGACAGCGAGGTTATCGAACTTGAATTACAGGCGAAAGAGGCCTCGACTCCATACAGAAAGGTAGTATTGACCGTCAAAAAAAACAATTTTCATCCACTGAAAGCGGACTTCTATTCTTTATCTGGTAAAAAATTGAAATCGATTGACTATCTTGAGTATGCCCCCATTTTAGGGGAGCAACGCCCGGTAAAGTTAGTGATTAGAGACAGTATTAATACCAGTAAGATAACCACATTAACCTACGCAGATTTTTCACTGGAAAAAACGCCAGAAGCATTCTATCAACCCTCATATCTCAACCGGATAAAATAATATTATAAGTCGGGAGGATTTTATGCGTAATCTTTCTATCAAATGGTTATGGGGCGCATACGGATGGTTGCTGCTGACCACATTCCCGATACAAGTCAACGCAGACGCTCCTGACTTTGATTACCAATTACAAAGCAATTTAAGAAGTTATATCTATCAGGGGGAAAGATATCAAAATAGCGACGATTATAATTTATACTCAGATAACTATTCTCAATTAATGATGAACTTTTTCTCTCGTTATCAGTATCAGCGTTTATCGTTCCCGCTTAAAGTTAGGGCCAGTGAGAAGGTTTCTTTCGATAAGGAGAACGATAAATCCCAAATAATCGTCGATGAAGCATTACTGGATTACTCATTAACTGATACTTTTATTGTTAACGCAGGCCGAAAGCAGTTAGTTAATGGAGTAGCGATGGGGAATAACCCAACTGATTTCCTCAATTTGAACAAATTCCAGGATCGCCATCTTTCAGATCAACAGCGTCGTTCCGAGATCATAGGGAATAATTTAGTTGGTGTGATGAATTACTTTTCCTCATCTTCCTTACAATTTTATTATTTACCGTCTGAAAGCGCCAGTTGGCTCCAGTATTCTTTAAATACCCCTAAGATTAATACAGATACCGGAATATCATACTATCATAATTCAAGTAACGCCTTGGGAATCAATATTTCGACCACTATTACTGATAAGGTCACTGGTTATATAGAAAATTCGCTGTCTGACAAAAGAAATCGGTCAGTCATTGATGCACACGGAAATCTGAATTCCAAGTCTGGAATTTTTAACGAACTGGTATTGGGTTCACAGTATACTTTTGATAATGGAATTAATTTCAATGCTGAATATTGGTATAATCAGCACGGCTATACGGAAAGTGAATATGACAATATCTACGTAGCCGTTGCTGCCGGTAAGATTCATCGTACTGATGCCTCTAAATATCTCAATGTACGTAACAGATATAAAAATAAATTATTTATCCGGCTTAGTGATGCACCGATTAATGCCGATATAAAGCTGGAGCAGACCTTTATTCATGGTTTAAATGATAACAGTAATTTTTTACGCAGTACCGTCATTAACCAGGTATCAAAAAATTCAACATTGAGAGTGAGCGTCGAATTCTATCAGGGCAACTCGCAGAGTGAATATGGCAGTAATCCGATAAACTATGGCCTGTTCTTATCCTGGCAATACTTTTGGAATAGTCATTAATCATGACTGAGTCCCCCCGCATATCCTCTGAGAAAAACAGAATTTGATCTTTATAAAAAAGTGAATATGTATGCCATTCATTAATGTCGTTAAAAGCCAAATAACAAGAGTGATGTAATACCCTGTATCCGCAACCTTTTCTCAGCTACAAAACAAAAAATTTCCAGGAGAAATTTTTAACATCGCAATAACGACGGCCCGGCAGGGATAGCGTGCCATAAAAACGGCCTACGAAATTTCTCTTTCTGGTGTGTGGGCCATTTCGCGCCTGCTCTCCCTCTATCCCTGGGTATCATAGAGACGAAAAAAACCGTATGCCTTTGACAACAATACGGTTTTCATTCATTCAGAGATGTATAAATACACCCCGAAATAAGTTGGCGGAACGGACGGGACTCGAACCCGCGACCCCCTGCGTGACAGGCAGGTATTCTAACCAACTGAACTACCGCTCCACTCTATGCTCATTGAGCGGGGTGAATACTAAGATGATGGTACTATTACGTCAATGGTTTTTATAACTAACCAATTCTGTTTGCTCATAATTTCATCTTGACGGCGATTCTCTCGCCGATAATGTGCTACTCATTGCGCCACAGGCAACCGCCGCCTTTCTTGGCGATAAGATCCAAACGCTGTTCATGGGCAAATAATTCTTCTTCGTTGGCGTAAAGCACCTTCAATGCCGATGCCGGACGCGTGATGCGCTGAATGGTTTCGCTCTCATTTTCCTGTCGCTGCGTTTCACCTTCCATTGAAAATGCCAGCGACGTCTGGCCGCCGGTCATGGCCAGATAGACTTCCGCCAGAATTTCGGCATCAAGCAAAGCGCCGTGCAGCGTTCGCTTACTGTTATCTATCTGGTAACGATCACAGAGCGCATCCAAATTGTTGCGTTTGCCGGGGAAGATCTTACGCGCCATTAACAGGCTATCAGTGATCTTACAGAATGTTTCCGTCTTCGGCATATCCCGATTAAGCATGCGGAACTCATAATCCATAAAACCGATATCAAACATGGCATTATGGATAACAAGTTCAGCCCCGCGGATAAAATCGAGAAACTCATCGGCAATATCAGCATAAGTCGGCTTATCCGCCAGAAACTCATCGCTGATACCATGAATGTTATAGGCTTCAGGATCGACTAACCGATCAGGTTTGATATAAACGTGAAAGTGACGTCCGGTTAGACGACGATTGATCACCTCTACGCCGCCAATTTCGATAATTTTATGTCCTTCGTAGTGAACCCCCAGTTTATTCATACCGGTGGTTTCCGTATCGAGGACGACTTGTCGCGTAATTTCAGTGCTCATCGTTTTCGTTTATGTCAGACTTGCCGTTTTCACCATAAGGGAGAGTCTACCAGAGATGCTTAAACAGGTAGAAGTTTTCACCGACGGATCTTGCCTGGGAAATCCCGGCCCTGGCGGTTACGGTGCCTTGCTGCGTTATAAGCAGCATGAAAAAACACTGAGTGCCGGTTACCGACTAACCACCAATAACCGGATGGAACTAATGGCGGCTATCGCGGCGCTTGAAACACTGACCTCTCCGTGCGAAGTGGTGTTAAGCACCGACAGCCAGTATGTCCGCCAGGGGATCACCAGTTGGATTCATAACTGGAAAAAACGGGGCTGGAAAACCGCAGATAAAAAACCGGTAAAAAATGTCGATCTCTGGCAACGCCTTGATGTGGCGATCCAACACCACACCCTACGCTGGGAATGGGTAAAAGGCCACGCCGGACACCCGGAAAATGAACGCTGCGATGAGCTTGCGCGTCAAGCGGCCAACGCGCCGAAACTGGATGATCTCGGTTATCATCCAGAGTAAGGTGACGCCTTAATGTCGATAAATTTTCGTTGCGCCGACCGTGCGGTGCAACGGTGCCTTGCGTAATTTGGCCCGCATCGGCGTGGCTATCAACGGAATCGTCCTCTTACGCGCAACAAGCAATGTCATGCAGCCAAAGACCGGGATGTGCTTATTCAACTTTCCTTTATTTCTTCGCCACGGCGTGACGTGAAAACTGGCATGATGCACTACTTCGTAATTCAGCAAACTCAACCAGTCCATCATGCGCATTTGCGTAAACATTCGACTACAATAGGGCTGTCGTTTGTTTAATCTGGGAATAAGTTTGGCCACCCCAACAAAACTGATCGGATTAAATCCACTAAATATCAGCCAGCCATCATCAATCAACACACGGTCTACTTCACGCAGCACCCGATGCGGATCTGATGAATAAGACAGTGTTTGCGCCAGTAAACATGCATCAACCGACTTTTCAGAAAAGGGTAACTGATGCGGATCAGCGATAATCTGCAAATTGTTACCACAAGGGGCGACATTAACCTGATGTGAAATCGAACACTCACGCACAGTAATCTCAGCGCTCAACGGCCCTATTTTGAGCAGATGGAAACCAAACAACTTCGGCCACCAGGGGAGTAATGCCTGTTCAAGTGATTCACGATAGTATTGACCACAGGTGATATCATCCCATGAAGCAGGGGCAACAAGCGTCTGAGGGGTGTGAGCTGGCTTCATGTTTTATTCTCTTTCCTCAGGCTGATAGCAAAACGAGGTAATCAATGAATCTTATCAGTATTCCCGCCCTCCAGGACAACTACATTTGGTTATTGAGTAATAAAGAAAAGCATTGTGTGATCGTCGATCCAGGGGAGTCGCAGCCGGTGCTGGATGCGCTTGACCAACATCAGCTTTCTCCTAAGGCTATTCTACTTACTCATCATCACAACGATCATGTCGGCGGAGTTGCCGGTATTGTGGATCACTATGCGAATTTGCCTGTTTTTGGGCCGCAGGAAACCGCTAATTGCGGTATACCGATCGTCGTGAGCGGCGGAAAAGTCATCGAATTATTAGATTCAGAATTTTCCGTAATCGATGTTCCGGGCCACACATCCGGTCATATTGCTTATTATATTGCTCCCTTTTTATTCTGCGGCGATACGCTTTTCTCCGGTGGGTGCGGACGAATTTTTGAAGGCACTCCGAAACAAATGTTTGAATCAATTAAAAAAATATCAACCCTCCCTGATGACACGCTTATTTGCTGCGCACATGAATACACGCAAGAAAACTTAATGTTTTCTAATGAAATATGGCCAGAAGAATCCACTATTGAGGCTTATCTTTATAAAATCAGCCAGATACGCAAAAAATCACAGTCTAGCTTGCCTACAACATTAGGATTAGAGCGTAAAATCAACCTGTTTCTTAGATGCCATGATATTGATTTAAAAAAGAAAATATTAAAAGAACCTGAAAGCATGGCGGATTGGCAGATTTTTGAGCAACTACGCAGTAAGAAAGACCATTTCTAAAGGTATGGGTTGTGCTGACTCCCTAATCAACGTATTATTGCTCGTCTTTTAAGCAACTATTGACACACATATGAAGGCTAAAGTGATGATGTTCATCGCCTCGGTCTTGCTAGTCGGTTGCCAGGTGCCACCCAATGACGCCTCACAACCCAAACAGCATGCACAGAGTCTGTCTTCGGCAGGTCAAAGTGAAGCAGGAAAGTACGCAGATGGTCGAGAGACCTCCGCGCGATGGATGGATGATGACAGCCTCGCGCAACGAGATCTGTGGAACTTCATTAGCGACGAGCTGAAGATGGAGGTTCCGGAAAACGCCCGGATCCGCGAACAAAAAACGCGTTTTTTAAAAAACAAGAGCTATCTCCACGATGTAACATTACGGGCAGAGCCGTACATGTACTGGATTGTCGAGCAGATTAAGCAACGTAACATGCCGATGGAACTGGTACTGCTACCCATAGTGGAGAGCGCTTTTGATCCTCACGCCACATCATCCGCCAATGCCGCAGGGCTATGGCAGATAATCCCTGGCACAGGACGAAATTATGGTTTGAAACAAAACCAATGGTATGACGGTCGTCGTGACGTGGTCGCCTCGACGACCGCTGCACTGGATATAATGCAGCGTCTTAACACCATGTTCGACGGTGACTGGCTATTGACAGTCGCTGCCTACAACAGTGGTGAAGGCCGCGTCATGCAAGCTATTAAAGCGAATAAAGCAAAGGGTAAAGCAACAAATTTCTGGGCATTGGCGTTACCACGTGAAACGTCAATCTATGTTCCGAAAATGCTGGCCTTGAGCGATATTCTTAAGAATAGCAGAAAATACGGCGTTAACCTGCCCACGCCAAACGAAAGCCGTGCATTGGCCAGAGTAGACGTTGGACAGCAAATGCAATTGACGCAAGCTGCAGAAATGGCCGGTCTGTCATTGACCACGCTGAAGAACTACAATCCTGGCTACAAACGCGGTGTAACCGCGCCAAATGGTCCGCATTATATTATGGTTCCGAAAGCGCATGTTGAGCAGTTGAAGGATTCGCTGGCAGATGGTGACATCGCGGCGATCCAGCCGACCAGACTGGCGCAGTCAACGACCGAATCGCAGTATAAAGTTCGCTCTGGCGATACGTTATCTGCAATTGCCGCGCGGCTGAATGTTAGCGCCAAAGATTTGCAAAGCTGGAACAATCTGCGTAGTGCGAACGCACTCAAGGTTGGACAGACGTTGCAAATTGCCAGGTTAGCTAACAGTAGCAGTAACGGCGGTTCAATCACCTATCAAGTTCGTAAAGGTGATTCGCTTGTCAGCATCGCCAAGCGTCATGGCGTAAATATTGCGGATGTTATGCGTTGGAATACTGTGATCAACAAGAAAACCAATATCCAGCCCGGTGACACACTGACGCTTTATGTCAGTAATGGCGCCCGGCCTGACTCTTAGAGATCATGCACACAAGAAAACCGCCTGAATTTTATGAACTGACTCCATAAAGTTGGATGGTTTATCTGGCGGTTATTTGGGCCTGGGGCCGGTACTCTACCGGGCTCAGGCCTTTTAGTTTCTGTTTTATTCTTTCGTAATATTACTGCATTGTCATGGCAATTTCCTTTCCGTGACATGCTTTGCTTCACACCGGCTTTCTCCAGCCGCTGCTGATAATGCGGCATCTGATATTTCCATCCCTGATCAGAATGAAGTAACGGAAATTCCCCCTGCAGCAGCGTTGATAACGCTTTCGTCAGCATATCGTCAACCATCGACAGATGGGGGCGTTGTGCCATCTGATACGCGACGATTTCACCGTTATACAGGTCAAGCACCGGGGATTAATACAGTTTTTCTCCGCCAATATTAAATTCTGTCACATCCGTCCCCCATTTCTGGTTCGGCTTGTTCGCGGTGAACTGGCGGTTCAGGCTATTTTCGGCAGCTTTGCCGTACCGACCTTTATAGGAGTTATATTTTTTCCTTCTAATACATGATGCTAGATTAAGGTGCTGCATCAGCTTCTGAACGGTTTTGTGGTTCAGTGGGTTGCCGGCCATACGACCGGCAAGCGTAATCGATGCCAAAATGCCTTGCTGTCGCTTTTTGCCCTTCCAACCCTGAGAGATAATGTTGCACAGCCCGAAGCTTGAAACTGAGAGAATATGTGCTCATAAAAAACTGCCCCCTTACTCGTTGGATGTCCAACTTTTGGGGTACAGTTCAATTAAGGCGATTTTTTGTTTATGGTCAGGCTACTATCATCAAAGTTGAAATTCGACCAGCAAAGGATTGTGATCCGATGCCTGCGTCACCAGGATGGAAGATTGGACAACATCCAATTCACGATAGAACACAAAGTCCAGCGGACGCCCAAACGCTTTGCGACGATGATCATCAATAAAACCGACCTCTTTTAGCGCCATACGTGTAGCAAAGCGATAAAGCGCATTAATACGGGGCTGGCTCCAGGCGTTAAAGTCACCCGCCATAATCGCCGGGCCACGGTGAAGACTAAGTTGTTCACCAATGGACTCAAGCTGCTTACTATATACTTCCACACCAAAACTGAAATTTACCGCATGAATGTTGATAACCATCAGTTGTCGGCCATCGTGCAAAGAATACACGGTCACTAAGGCGGACTTGGATAAACGCAGTAATGGCTCCCTTTCCCGTAGCGGGCAGCAATACATTGGCTGAGCAGCCGACAATGTCATCACGCCCGAAGGATGTTGCGGCAAAACAACCGCAGGAACCTGATCGGTAGAAAGATAGTTAGAGGTTGCAAAGCGAATAAGCTCAGGCGTGCTCTGTGCCTCCTGCAACAGAACCAAATGGGTATCTTTGCCAAAGTTCTGCAAAACAGAAAGCCAGTTCATTCTTTGCTGCTTAAAGATGTTCCACACCATCACGCGCAAAACATCCTGCTTTAGCAGCAACGGACCGGTAGGCAGCACGTGTTCCAGAGGAAACATTTGCCGAGGTGGAAAGATACGTTCTGCCGGTTGTCCTGCAACATATCTCATCGAATAGTTTTTTTTTCGCACGCCTCGCCTGCTATAAATTTCATAACGCCAATGCAACAACTGGAGCAGAGGTACTATTCTGTTATAGGGATTTTATTACCGACTTTCAATGTGTGACTGACGTTAAGCAGAGAAAATATGAAACAGGCTGCTATTCAAATACAGAAAAGCCCTGAGTATAGACTCAGGGCTTATGCAATAAGTGGCGGAACGGACGGGACTCGAACCCGCGACCCCCTGCGTGACAGGCAGGTATTCTAACCAACTGAACTACCGCTCCACCGAATTTCTTTACCACCACCAGATTCTCTCTGGCTTTCCACTTAATTTGATGCCTGGCAGTTCCCTACTCTCACATGGGGAGACCCCACACTACCATCGGCGCTACGGCGTTTCACTGCTGAGTTCGGCATGGGGTCAGGT
>NZ_QNRY01000061.1 GCF_003315515.1 Brenneria salicis ATCC 15712 = DSM 30166
CAGATTGTCTGATTCAATTGTTAAAGAGCAGTGCGTACTGGCCTTAGCCACTAACGCGAGGTGGCGTATATTACGCTTTCCTCTTTCAGAGTCAAGTGATTATTCCCCGACTCCCCACTCACCTCACAACCGCGCAAGCCGCTGTCGCCGGGTCAGTGGTGGCGCATTACAGGCACTTATCGGGCAGCCGCAATAAGTATTTTGCATAAAACCCACTGTTTGCTGCATTCCACAGCAAAATCTTGCTTTATACCTACTTTTACACAGACTTATCCACAATATGGATTCTAATAAAATTAGACGAGCATCACGCAAACGTTTTCGCTACAATTCTCCCGCTCAAAAACCACCATCTTTTTTTGAACGCTAACTGAATTTTTTCTTTAATCTCGCAATAATCGCGCTCTATATATGCGAAGAAGCGAAGAAAAAGACGATATTCACGTAACGTTCTTTAGTGACTACCCAAATTCAAGGGATAAAATCATCATGCAACAACGTCGTCCTATCCGCCGCGCTCTGCTCAGCGTTTCTGACAAAGCAGGTATTGTCGAGTTTGCCCAGGCGCTGTCCCAGCGTGGCGTCGAGCTCCTTTCAACCGGAGGCACCGCGCGTTTGCTAGCCGATGCTAATTTGCCGGTAACAGAGGTCTCGGACTACACGGGTTTTCCCGAAATGATGGATGGTCGAGTTAAAACACTGCATCCGAAAGTGCACGGCGGCATTCTGGGACGTCGCGGTCAGGATGATTCTATTATGACGCAACACGACATCAAACCGATTGATATGGTGGTCGTAAATCTTTATCCCTTTGCCCAGACTGTGGCCCGCGAAAATTGTACGCTGGAGGATGCCGTCGAAAATATCGATATCGGCGGCCCAACCATGGTTCGTTCCGCCGCCAAGAACCATAAAGATGTGGCTATCGTGGTCAAGAGCAGTGATTACCACACCATCATTAATGAAATTGACGCCAACGAAGGCTCCCTGACTTATAAAACCCGTTTTGATCTGGCTATCAAAGCGTTCGAACATACCGCTGCTTACGACAGCATGATCGCCAACTATTTTGGCGCATTGGTTCCGGCCTACCATGGTGAGACAGATAAACCGTCAGGCCGTTTTCCGCGCACGCTGAATCTTAATTACATCAAGAAGCAAGACATGCGCTATGGCGAAAACAGCCATCAGCAGGCGGCTTTCTATATAGAAGAGAATGTGACTGAGGCTTCCGTCGCAACCTCTCAGCAATTACAGGGCAAGGCGTTGTCTTACAACAATATTGCCGACACCGACGCCGCGCTGGAATGTGTGAAAGCATTTACTGACGCAGCCTGTGTGATTGTAAAACATGCCAATCCATGCGGCGTCGCGACAGGCAGTTCAATCGTTGATGCTTATGAGCGCGCTTACAAAACCGATCCAACCTCAGCATTCGGCGGCATCATCGCATTTAACCGCGAACTGGATGAAGAAACCGCGCAAGCCATCATCAGCCGCCAGTTTGTGGAAGTGATTATCGCCCCTTCAGCCAGTGAAGCGGCTTTAAAAGTCACCGCCGCCAAGCAAAATGTACGCGTTCTGACCTGTGGTGAATGGGAGCAACGTATTCCGAGTCTGGATTTCAAACGAGTGAACGGCGGATTGCTGGTGCAGGATTGCGATCTGGGCATGGTTGACGCTTCTCAATTACGCGTGGTGACTGAACGTCAGCCTAGCGAACAAGAATTATGCGATGCGCTGTTTTGCTGGAAAGTCGCCAAGTTCGTCAAATCCAATGCCATTGTCTACGCCCGTGACAACATGACCATCGGCATAGGCGCCGGCCAAATGAGCCGCGTTTATTCCGCGAAAATCGCCGCTATCAAAGCAGGCGATGAAGGTCTGGAAATCAAAGGTTCCGCGATGGCATCCGATGCTTTCTTCCCGTTCCGCGATGGCATTGATGCAGCGGCTGAGGTCGGTATTACCTGCGTGATCCAACCGGGTGGCTCCATCCGTGATGATGAAGTGATTGCTGCCGCCAACGAACACGGCATAGCCATGATCTTTACCGATATGCGCCATTTCCGCCATTAATTCTGGAGCTAACTGATATGAATATTTTAATTATTGGCAACGGCGGGCGTGAACATGCGCTGGCCTGGAAAGCCGCACAGTCGCCGCTGGCAGATAAAATCTATGTCGCGCCAGGCAACGCCGGCACTGCGCTGGAACCATCACTGATTAATGTCGATATTGCTGCGAACGATATCCCCGCTCTGCTCGCTTTTGCGCAAGCAAACGACATTGGTTTAACCATTGTGGGCCCTGAAGCTCCTTTGGTTATTGGCGTCGTCGATGCATTTCGTGATGCCGGCCTGAAAATTTTCGGTCCAACGCAAGCGGCAGCGCAATTAGAGGGTTCAAAAGCCTTCACCAAGGATTTTCTTGCCCGTCATCGCATCCCGACGGCTGAATATCAGAACTTTACCGAAGTCGAACCCGCTTTGGCCTATGTGCGGGCCAAAGGCGCACCTATCGTGATCAAGGCGGACGGTTTGGCTGCGGGAAAAGGCGTCATCGTGGCGATGACGCTGCAAGAAGCCGAAAACGCGATTCAGGATATGCTGGCAGGCAACGCGTTCGGCGATGCGGGTCATCGTATTGTGGTTGAAGAGTTTCTGGACGGTGAGGAAGCCAGTTTCATCGTGATGGTTGACGGGAAAAACGTGCTGCCGATGGCCACCAGTCAGGATCACAAGCGGGTGGGCGACAAAGATACCGGTCCAAATACCGGCGGTATGGGCGCTTATTCTCCCGCGCCGGTTGTGACCGCCGATGTTCATCAGCGCGTAATGGAACAGGTAATTTGGCCGACGGTCAATGGCATGACAGCCGAAGGCAACGTCTATACCGGTTTCCTGTATGCCGGTTTGATGATTTCCTCAGACGGTCAGCCCAAGGTGATTGAATTTAACTGTCGCTTTGGCGATCCGGAAACACAGCCGATTATGCTGCGCATGCAGTCGGATCTGGTTGAACTGTGTCTGGCGGCCTGTGCGGGCAAACTGGATGAGAAAGACTCGCTCTGGGACGATCGTCCGTCGTTGGGTGTGGTGCTGGCCGCAGGCGGCTACCCTGGCGATTACCACAACGGCGACATCATTTCCGGTCTTCCGCAACAGGATGTAGAAGACGGAAAGGTCTTCCACGCCGGCACCAAGTTAAGCGGCAAGGATGTGGTGACTAACGGTGGACGTGTTTTGTGTGTCACTGCACTGGGTGATACCGTTGCCTCGGCACAAAAACGCGCATACGAACTGGCGGCGAACATTCAATGGCAAGGCAGCTTTTGTCGGAAAGATATTGGTTATCGCGCCATTGAGCGAGAACAAGCCTGATCACAATGACAAGCCCGGAGCAATCCGGGTTTTTTTATGCCCCAACTCAGGGAGATGAAAACGCGGCATCATGACTTCGCTTCATCTGGCTCCCACTGGCAAACGTTCTCTTCCTCCATCAGCAGTAGTTGAACACCTTCAGGACCTTGCAGCCATGCAATATTTAACGCTCCCTTGGCGCGTTGGTTGCGCTCGGCAATCCATGCACGTGACGTGCTGTCAAAATCGGGGCGGACGCTTTTGCCATCACAGGTGGTAACCTGTCCATCCTGCCATTTTCCTTGCCTCAGAATAACGTTCCCCGCCCGCAGGACATCACTGAGTTCCAGTATTCTTTTCGCATCAAACTGATATCGTGCTATGTCATCATCCGAGATCAGTTCACGCCGCTCGGCCAACTGACGTTGCATAAAGCTCACGGTGCCATCTTGCGCAAACCGTATACGAATTTCATCTTTCTGCGTTCCCTGATGGGTTTTCTGAATTTCCTTGATATTATCCTGCTGATACGAATAACGCGTAACAACAGCATCCCCGCCCTGAAGCGGATTGTAGAGCGTCGTCAGGGTTGTCGTGCGATATTGAGCGTCGTCTTTACGCCAGAGACGTACCACGCCGCGATCATCGAGATAGCCACTGGCAAATGTCGAAGGTGGCGCGGTATGACTGCTACAGGCTACGATCGCGGTGATTAACGCGCCAACCCATAGCGGACGTAACAAAAGCAAAAGGGGCGTCACCGCCCCTCTGCTTAAACGCTTAACCGGCATGATCTTACTTAACTGCGTCTTTCAGCGCTTTGCCTGCAACAAATGCTGGCACGTTGGCGGCAGCAATTTTGATTTCTTTACCAGTTTGTGGGTTGCGGCCAGTGCGCTCATTACGATGGTTGACTTTAAATGTACCAAAACCAACTAATTGTACTGCATCACCTTCTTTCAGAGACTCGGTAATTGCTGCCAGAGTTGACTCCAATGCCACTTTCGCTTGTGCTTTTGACAGATCAGCTTTGTCTGCAATTACATCAATCAGTTGAGTCTTATTCATAAGTTTTCCTTACAGTGTGTTTATCGCTTGCTAAGCATCGAGTGCGACGGATATGCAATAATAGCACTCTCCTGCATACACGCACCGACAGCCACTTTTTTTACGCCCCCCAATGTAGACCAGACAGGGTGCGGATGTGAAGCCTTAAGACACGCCATTTCAGGCCTTAAATCACGTTTTATTGCGTTCTTAGGATAAATTTATCCCAATATTACTGCTTCCGGCCTCACGCAGATCGGCGCGCAACCCCTTAATCAATTCGATATCACGCTCTTCGCAGGCTGCCAACAGGCGGAAAATCTCCCACTGGATGTCCCATTCATCTTCAATGGCAGGCAATGCGTTCAGTTCTTCATCAGTCATTTCTTTACCCGCCTGCGTCATTTCAAGCATGGCGACAGTACGGATTGACGCTTCACTGATAGCAATGGCATGTTCCAGCGTTTCACCGTTTAAACGAGAGTGAACCAGTTCACCCAACGCGATACAAGCATCGATTGCCGGATAGACGCCATAGATATCATAGTCATCAGACGCCGGAATTGCCTCTTCCAGCTTTTCCAACTGGCTATCAAAATTGATCTTTACATCTTTAACCACCAGAGTTTCCCATACAAGATCGAGAATACGGCGGTAAACCATTGCATCACCGAATGCTGTCTGACAGCAGAACTCGTGATAATTGGGGTACATACGTTCGCAAAGACATGCCATAAACGTGACATGCTGCCAACTTCCCAGCTTTTCCAAACGCAAATGAATGGGGTTACGTAACATTTTTATGCTCATTAACAGCTATGGGCGGCAGTTTACCTGAAATTACCATGACACCCTATGCCTGAATTCCTAAAGTTTCCATTAACGATTATTGTCGTTGCCAGCGTTGAAACGCGGGGCGGTTAGAGGCCACCGCATCCGCCCAGCGCGTCGGCTCAGGTAAACGGTAACCGCGCATACAACGTTGCACCCATTGCAGCGCGCTGTCCAACCCGACCCGATGCCCTGTCGCCACAAATAACGGATTACAGCGCGCTTTGCTACGCCATACCCAGCCGATCTGCTCGCCTTTATCCACCAGCGGCTGCTGACTGCCCACCTCGGGCGGCAAGGGATCAAAATGGCCGCACAGCCGCCGTTTCGCCACGCCAATCGTCGGCACATCGACCAACAACCCGAGATGGCTGGCGACGCCTAGCCGACGCGGATGAGAAATGCCATGTCCATCGACAAACATCAAGTCCGGCTTCTGCTCCAGCCTGTCCCAGACCGCCAATAATCCTGGACACTCTCGAAATGAGAGAAAACCTGGGATATACGGCATCGTGGTGCTGATACGCGCAATTTTATACTCCACCAGTTCCAGAGACGGATACCGCATGATAGCAATAGCCGCGCGGGTTACCGCACCTTCCTGTTCAAACCCGACATCGGCCCCGGCGATAAACGCGGGTTGCTCAAACGGCATATCGTCATGACGAATAATCTCAGAGGCACGAGCCAACTGTTCGGCCTTTAACTGTTGGGTATCAATCACCGTATCTCCTGCTGAGTTACTGATGATAAGGCAGGGATAACGCGTGTACCGCATTAACGAATGCACCGGCATGCTCCGGCGGCACATCCTGATGGATACCATGTCCCAGATTGAAGACATGTCCATTGCCCTGACCGAATTCCGCCAGAATAGTCGCCACTTCCTGTTCGATTCTGGCGGGAGACGCGTACAACATGGACGGATCCATATTACCTTGCAACGCCACCTTATCCCCTACCCGTCGCCGGGCATCGGCAATTTCGCTCGTCCAGTCCAGCCCGATCGCATCGCACCCGGTTTCCGCTATCGCTTCCAGCCATTGCCCGCCCCCTTTGGTAAACAGGGTGACCGGAACGCGGCGGCCTTCGCTTTCACGCTGTAATCCATCGACAATCTTGTGCATGTAATGCAGGGAAAACTCACGATAATCACGACCGCTCAACACGCCGCCCCAGGTATCAAAAACCATCACGGCTTGCGCGCCCGCACGGATCTGGGCATTCAGATACAGGATGACGCTGTCGGCCAGCTTATCCAACAGCAAATGCAACGTTTGCGGTTGTGCAAACATCATTTTTTTAATGATGGTAAAAGCTTTACTGCTGCCGCCTTCGACCATATAGGTCGCCAGCGTCCAGGGGCTGCCGGAAAAACCAATCAGCGGCACCGCTCCCGCAAGATGACGACGAATGGTGCGTACCGCATTCATCACATAGCCCAGTTCCTGCTCAGGATCGGGGATCGGCAATTTGACGACATCCGCGTGCCGGGTGAGCGGATACTGAAAACAGGGACCTTCTCCCGCTTCAAAATAGAGCCCCAGCCCCATGGCATCGGGAATGGTCAGGATGTCTGAAAACAAAATGGCCGCGTCAAGAGGATAACGTCGTAGAGGTTGCAATGTGACTTCACAAGCCAGATCCGCATTTTTGCACAACGACATAAAATCGCCGGCCTGCGCGCGGGTTGCTTTGTACTCTGGCAGATACCGCCCCGCCTGACGCATCATCCAAACGGGCGTCACGTCAACTGGCTGGCGCAACAACGCCCGCAAATAGCGATCGTTTTTCAGATCAGTCATGTCATTTTCCTTAAGGCATTATGAAGCTTTTCATCGTCACTTATCATTATCCTGGTGAATGGTAACATGTTCGTCGCCGCGCTCATGCCAGGCGCGGCACAATACGACCGTATCTTCGATAAGACGACGCGCTACCGTTCCAGATGGCGGTAAAAGCGGCAACCGATCATATCGGAACCAGGCGGCATCACGTAACTCTTTCGGATCGTGCTTAATTTCACCGCCTGCATAGTCGGCCATGAATGCCATCATCAGCGAGTGAGGGAAAGGCCAGGGTTGAGAACTGATGTAACGTAGATTCTTGATTTGAATCTGACTTTCTTCCATCACCTCGCGCGCCGCCGTCTGCTCCAGCGTTTCGCCGACTTCGACAAACCCAGCCAGTACCGTGTACATCTTGCCGCGATGACGATTATGCTGCGCCAGCAGAATCTCGTCGCCGCGGCGGATCGCCACAATGATACAGGGCGCAATCTGCGGATAATACCGCTCCTTACAGTGGTGGCACAGGCACGCCAGTTCCGTTTTACTCCTGACCATTTCATGGCCGCAGTAACCGCAGAAACGGTGGGAACGGTAAAACTCGGCCAGTTGCACACCGCGCCCCGCCAGTTGAAATAATCCCACGTCCTGATCGATAAGCTGGCGGACGGAGGTCATTCCTTTCTCTTTGCTCAGACAGATCAACCACACCGGCAAGCCTTGCCATTCGCCGATTTTACGCCCTATCGCCCCTTGCAATGACCAGGACGATCCCGATCCCTGCGGCAATTCTCCCTGCGGCAGCCAGATTTGACCTGCGTCGCTGACCACCCACCAACCAATCTCATCACCTTTTAACGTCTGTTCCATATCTTTTTATTGCTCCACTCTCACTTCACTGGCATTTTACATTCTGAGTGATGACATAAGTTTTATAACTAACATATTAGTTATTTCTTACCGTTCACGGAGTCCAACAATGCTAAACCAGTTACAAACCCTGACTGAATACGTTGGTGGCAATAATGCGTTAATCGACCAGTGGCTACAAGCACACAAGACGCTTCTGGTCGCGTACTATCATCTGGTTGGCATCAAACCCAAAAAAGAGACACTTTCACGCCTGGATGAAGAGGCGCTGAATCATTTTTGTCACAATCTGGTGGATTATCTTTCCAGCGGTCATTTTCACGTCTATGAGAAGATATTGCATGAAGCAGCGGATCTCAGTGAACAGAAACTGGTCCGCCTGACACAGCTTGAGCTCGCGTTACAAAACAATACACAACGTATTATGGCATTCTACGACGGCCATTTAGCCGCCATGATCGATCATGATAACTGCCTCGAATTTCAGCAGGCGCTTTCCTGCGTCGGTGAGGCGTTAGCTGAACGTTTTACCCAAGAAGACGCCATGATCCGCCTGATTTTCGATAAGTAACCTTGTTTTGGCTGACGAAGTTTTGACAGACAAAGTTTTGGCTAACGAACGTATTAGAGGACAATGCATTATATCGGCGAGGTTTCTCGCTGATCCGTTCAACACGTTTTGACATGGCTATTTCATCGTCATACAGTGTTACTGTTTTTATCAGCCCGTTTAAGCGACGGGCTAATCTTGTCGGAGTGCCTAGGACGTTGTGATGTCTTCCCGTTGGGAAGCTTTCAAACGACAGGCTGAGACCGTTAATTCGGGATCCGCGGAACCTGATCGGGTTAATACCTGCGAAGGGAACAAGAGTAATGTGTCTCATTGGGCCATCGATAACGTTTGCATACGTTCATCTACACGACTCATTATTACTCCCTCCGGCTCCAGACAAGCATTTTCTCCTTACGTCTTACAGGAACTTGCTATGTCTACAGAACCATTATTATCAAAACCATCTAAAACTGGCCGTCGTGAGCAACGCGCCGCCGCGCAACAATTCATTGATACCTTGCAGGGCATGGCGTTCCCTAATTCGCAACGTATCTATCTGACCGGTTCACGCGAAGATATCCGGGTGCCAATGCGTGAAATCCAACTGAGTCCGACTCTGGTCGGCGGCGGCAAGGATACGCCGCAGTATGAACTCAACGAACCTATTCCGGTTTATGATACGGCTGGTCCTTACGGCGATCCGACGTCACAGCCTGATGTGCGGGTTGGGTTGGAAAAAATCAGAGCGAACTGGATCGCCGAGCGCAACGATACTGAAACGCTGACTGGCGTCAGTTCCGATTTTACCCAGCAGCGCCTCGCCGATGCCGGGCTGGACCATCTGCGCTTCGAGCACTTGCCTCGCCCACGGCGCGCCAAAGCGGGAAAGTGCGTCACCCAGTTGCATTACGCGCGTCAGGGCATCATCACGCCGGAAATGGAGTTTATCGCGATCCGTGAAAACATGGGCCGCGAACGAATTCGAGGCGAGGTGCTGCGTCAACAGCATCCGGGGCAAAGCTTTGGTGCGCATTTGCCGCAGAACATCACACCGGAATTCGTCCGCCAGGAAGTCGCCGCCGGACGCGCCATTATTCCCGCCAATATTAATCACCCTGAATCAGAACCAATGGTTATCGGCCGTAACTTTCTGGTGAAGGTGAACGCCAATATTGGTAATTCCGCGGTGACCTCCTCCATTGAAGAAGAGGTCGAAAAACTGGTGTGGTCGACCCTCTGGGGCGCGGATACCGTAATGGATCTCTCCACTGGCCGCTATATCCACGAAACCCGCGAGTGGATCTTGCGCAACAGCCCGGTTCCGATTGGCACCGTTCCCATTTATCAAGCGCTGGAAAAAGTGAATGGCGTGGCGGAAAACCTCAACTGGGAAATGTTTCGCGATACGCTGCTGGAGCAAGCGGAACAAGGCGTCGATTACTTCACCATTCATGCCGGCGTACTATTGCGCTATGTTCCGATGACCGCCAAACGCTTGACCGGTATTGTATCGCGTGGTGGTTCCATTATGGCGAAGTGGTGCCTGTCGCATCATACAGAGAGTTTCCTGTACCAGCATTTCCGCGAAATCTGTGAAATCTGCGCCGCTTATGACGTTGCGCTGTCGCTGGGCGACGGCTTGCGCCCCGGTTCGATTCAGGATGCCAATGATGAGGCGCAATTCGCCGAACTGCATACGCTGGGGGAACTGACAAAAATCGCCTGGGAATACGATGTGCAGGTGATGATCGAAGGCCCCGGCCATGTGCCGATGCAGATGATCCGCCGCAACATGATTGAAGAACTGGATCACTGCCACGAAGCGCCGTTCTATACGCTTGGGCCGCTCACCACCGATATCGCGCCGGGTTACGATCATTTTACCTCTGGTATCGGCGCGGCGATGATCGGTTGGTTTGGCTGTGCCATGTTGTGTTACGTCACCCCGAAAGAGCACCTTGGTTTGCCCAACAAGGAAGACGTCAAACAAGGGCTAATCACCTACAAAATCGCCGCTCATGCCGCTGATTTGGCTAAAGGACATCCGGGCGCGCAGATCCGCGACAACGCCATGTCGAAAGCGCGTTTCGAATTCCGCTGGGAAGATCAGTTCAATCTGGCGCTGGATCCTGAAACCGCCCGCGCCTATCACGACGAAACCCTGCCGCAGGAGTCCGGTAAAGTCGCCCACTTCTGCTCCATGTGCGGCCCTAAATTCTGCTCAATGAAAATTTCGCAGGAAGTACGCGACTACGCCGCGAAGCAGGGAGCAGAGGCCAAACCCATTGAAGTCGGCATGGCGCAGATGTCCGCGGAATTTCGTTCCCGCGGCGGCGAGCTATACCACAGCGCCGCCAGCGTGCAAGCGGAGGACAGCAAATGACCGCACCTCAGACAACCGAGCCGTTTGCGCCGACAGCGCCGCGGCTTGGCCTCTATCCGGTGGTGGACAGCGTGGCGTGGATCGAACGCTTACTTGGCGTCGGGGTAAAAACGATTCAATTACGGATTAAAGACCTGCCCGATGAGCAAGTTGAACGCGATGTCATTCAGGCGATAGCGTTAGGACGTCGTTATCAGGCGCGGCTGTTTATCAATGACTATTGGCGTCTGGCGATTAAGCATCAGGCCTATGGCGTCCATCTGGGGCAGGAGGATTTGGACACTGCCGACCTGACCGCCATCAAACAGGCGGGGTTGCGACTCGGCCTCTCTACTCACGATGACCGCGAACTGGCGCGCGCGACCGTGGTAAATCCCTCTTATATCGCGCTGGGACACATTTTCCCGACCCAAACCAAAGCCATGCCCTCATCCCCGCAGGGACTGACCGAACTGGCCCGGCACGTTGCCGGTCTGCAAGGTAGCTTTCCCACTGTCGCCATTGGCGGTATCAGCATTGATAACGTCCCGTCGGTATTGGCGACCGGCGTCGGCAGTATAGCCGTTGTCAGTGCCATCACCCAGGCGTCGGACTGGCGTCAGGCGACGGCGACATTACTCAACATGGTCGAAGGACGGGAGAGATAAGATGCCTGGTGATCATACAGTCCAGCCCGACAATCTGAACGATCAGGAATTCCTGCGCTACAGCCGCCAACTGCTGCTGGAAGAGGTTGGCCCCGAAGGGCAGGAAAAGCTCAAATCCGCCAGCGTCTTGCTGGTCGGGTTGGGTGGTTTAGGCGCGCCGGCGTCCTTGTATCTGGCCGCCGCCGGCGTCGGCACGTTGTTGCTGGCAGACCATGACAAGCTGCATATCAGTAACCTGCAAAGGCAGATCCTCTATCGCACCCGCGATACCGATAAGCCCAAAGCTATTCTGGCACAACGACAATTGCAGGCATTGAATCCTCAAACAGAATATATCGCGCTGATGGAGAGATTGGCTGACGCCCCACTACATGACGCGATCGGCAAAGCCGATCTGATTCTGGATTGCAGCGACAATATGGCAACCCGTCATGCCGTTAACGCCGCCTGCTTCAAAGCCCGAAAATCATTAATCAGCGGTAGCGCCGTTGGCTTCAGCGGACAGCTACTGGTTCTGACGCCACCCTATCAACACGGTTGTTATGCCTGCCTGTATCCCGATGCCGCCGAACCGCAACGAAACTGCCGCACTGCTGGCGTGCTTGGCCCAGTGGTCGGTGTCATGGGTATTTTGCAAGCGCTGGAAGCGATCAAATTACTGGTTGGTCTGCCCTCGCCGCTTAGCGGCAAACTACGGCTGTTTGATGGTAAACAGCAAAGCTGGCATACCCTGCAGCTAACCCGCGTCCCTGATTGTCCGGTATGCGGGGAAGCAACATGAACGTTACCCTGAACGACCAGATGATCGTACTGGACGAGGCGCTAACCCTCGAAGCGCTCCTTACACAGATAAACCGACTACAACCAGGGACGGCGCTGGCCGTCAACCAAACCATTATCCCGCGCAGCGCCTGGGCTCAGCATCAAGTGCAGGACGGTGATGATATTTTGCTTTTTCAGGTAATCGCGGGAGGATGACATGCTGAATATTGCCAATACCACGTTCACATCCCGGCTGCTCACCGGCACCGGAAAATTTGCCGCATCAGACTTGATGCTGACCGCGTTACAGGCGTCGGGTTCACAGTTGGTGACCATGGCAATGAAACGCGTTGATTTAAAAAGCGGAAATGACGGTATTCTCGCACCGCTACGACAACTCGGCATCAAACTGTTGCCGAATACCTCCGGGGCAAAAACGGCTGATGAAGCCATCTTTGCAGCCCGGCTCGCACGTGAGGCGTTGGACACCCATTGGGTGAAGCTGGAAGTCCACCCGGATATGAAGTACCTGCTCCCCGACCCGATCGAAACTCTGAAAGCCGCTGAACAGTTGGTCAAAGAAGGGTTTGTGGTGTTGCCCTACTGCGGCGCCGACCCTGTGCTGTGTAAACGGCTGGAAGAAGCAGGATGTGCCGCCGTGATGCCGCTGGGCGCGCCGATTGGCTCCAATCAGGGGCTGCAAACCCGTGATTTTCTGCGCATCATCATTGAACAGGCTCGTATCCCGGTGGTGGTGGATGCCGGCATCGGCGCCCCCAGTCATGCCGCCGAAGCGCTGGAAATGGGCGCAGACGCGGTATTGGTCAATACCGCCATTGCCGTCGCCCGCGATCCGGTCAGTATGGCGAAAGCGTTTAAAACAGCAGTGGAAGCCGGAGCGCTGGCTTATCATGCCGGGCTGGGGAATAAACGGTTTACCGCCAGCGCCACCAGCCCCTTAACCGGATTTTTACGCCAGCAGACAGAAGAGGTAAAATCATGAACCGTGATTTTCAACAGATCTGGCAACAACTCGACTGGGACGATCTCACGCTGCGCATCAACAGCAAAACCTCACGTGATGTTGAACATGCGCTAGACGCACAGAGGCTGACGCGCGAAGACTTTATGGCGCTGCTTTCCCCTGCCGCCAGTCATTATCTGGAAGCGTTGGCACAACACGCACAACAATTGACCCGGCAACGATTCGGTAACACGGTCAGTTTCTACGTACCGCTCTATCTCTCCAACTTGTGTTCGAATGACTGCACTTATTGCGGCTTTTCGATGAGTAATCGCATCAAACGGAAAACGCTGGATGAGGCGGAGATCCTGCGTGAGTGCGCCGCGATCAAGGAGATGGGATTCGATCATCTGCTATTAGTTACCGGCGAGCATCAGCGCAAGGTGGGGATGGATTATTTTCGCCGCGTGTTCCCACTTATTCGCCCACTCTTCAGTTCACTGATGATTGAAGTCCAGCCGCTGTCGCAACAAGAGTACGCCGAATTGAAAACGCTGGGATTGGATGGCGTGATGGTTTATCAGGAAACCTATCATCCGGCGACTTACCAGTTACATCACCTGAAAGGTCAAAAACAGGATTTTCACTGGCGGCTTGCGACACCGGATCGCCTGGGACGAGCGGGGATCGATAAGATCGGCTTGGGAGCGCTAATCGGCTTGTCCGATAGTTGGCGGACGGACTGCTATATGGTGGCCGAGCACCTGCTGCACTTGCAGCAAACTTACTGGCAGAGCCGCTATTCCATCTCATTCCCACGCTTGCGTCCCTGTGCCGGTGGTATTGAACCCGCCTCAATAATGGATGAAGCACAGCTAATGCAGGTCATTTGTGCTTTCAGACTGCTATCGCCGGATATTGAGCTATCTCTCTCGACCCGCGAGTCATCCTTTTTCCGCGATCACGCCATTCCCATTGCAATCAATAACGTCAGCGCCTTCTCTAAAACCCAGCCAGGCGGTTATGCAGACGATCATCCTGAACTGGAACAGTTTACCCCACATGATGATCGCCGCCCGGAGGAAGTGGCGCAGGCGATTATCCGAGCAGGATTACAGCCCGTCTGGAAAGATTGGGATGGATATTTGGGAAGACGTTCGCAATAAAAGGTGAAAATACCACGATGGAGGTGTCTCTCTGGATACCTCCTCGCAGAACGGATGATTGCCGCTCGTCAAACGAATCGCCCGGTATTACAGTGCGGCGTGTTGGCGCAGCCCGTTAGCTATCGAGCGTTGCCGGCCAGAACCGCCGCTATCAAGGTGGTCCTGCTTCTCAATCAAGCCGATACCGGTTTTATATCCTTACCGGTATCGGCCCTTCCCCGTATCAGCCTCCTGAAGCGAATACGGTTTTATTCCAGCGTCATCAGACGTTGCGCAACGCCATCGCCGGATTCGTATTCATCAAGCAATTTTTCCACGGCGTCACCAACAATACGTAACCCTTGCTGCGTTTCCTGCGTAAACGGCAATGCATAATTGAGCCGAATGCAGTTACGATATTTACCGGCCGCGGAAAACAACGATCCCGCCGCTATCTGGATCCCGGCCAGTTTCACCGCACGATTAAGACGGAGTGAATCAAAGTATTCCGGCAATTCAATCCACATCAGAAATCCGCCCTGCGGACGGCTAACGCAGATCCCATCAGGAAAATACTCCCTCACATGGCAGGTAAACACCCCCAGATTCGCTTTGTATTGTGCGCGCATTCGCCGCAGATGGGGCTGATAGTGTCCCTGGGCGATAAACTCGGCAACCGCCAATTGGGTATGAGAAACCGTATAGCCAGTGCTGATGTACTTCATGTGCAACACCCGCTCCAGATACCGTCCCGGCGCTATCCAGCCGACGCGCAGACCCGGCGCAATGGTTTTAGAAAAAGAACTGCACAGCAGTACCCGACCATCATCATCGAATGACTTAACGGTGCGCGGACGCGGGTAGTCATAGGCAAGCTCGCCATAAGCATCATCTTCAATAATCGCCAGTTCAAATTGCTGCGCCAGCGTAACCAATGCCTGTTTATACTCATCAGGCATACAGAAACCCAGTGGGTTATTGCAGGTCGGCACCAGCAGCAACGCCTTGACCGGCCACTGCTCCAGCGCCAGCCTGAGTGCATCCAGACTGATCCCGGTGATCGCGCAGGTTGGGATCTCTATCACTTTGATCCCCAGGCCACGCAGCAATTGCAACGTGCCGGGAAATGTCGGTGACTCAACGGCAACGATATCTCCGGGTGCGCAAATCGCTCGCACCGCGACAAACAGCGCTTCCTGACAGCCCGTCGTAATAACGATCTCGTCTTTAGTCAGTTGACAACCGCTATCTAACGCCAGCCGTGCAATCTGTTCGCGTAGCTCATGAACGCCATACATATCGCCATAGTTCAGTACCCGTTCATCCTGACGCTGACAAAAACGACTCATGACTTTCCACAGAGGCTTAACGGATGACTGGTGAATATCCGGCGAGCCGCCGCCAAAGTTGAAGGTCCGGTTATCCGGGCATGAGTTAAACAATTCCAGCACCGATTCCCACTGAGTGATCTCAACCGGGCGCTGAGCCGGACGGGTCAATTCAGGCATCGGCAGCGTGGCTTTGCGCGGCGCAACGAAATAGCCGGAACGAGGTTGCGGCATAATAAGCCGGCGCGTTTCCAGCACATGATAGGCCTGCTGTACCGTACTGATACTGACGCCATGCTCCGAACTCAACGCCCGAACAGATGGCAGACGTTCACCGCTACGGTATAGCCCCTGTTCGATGCGCTGCTCCAGCAGCATGGCAAGATGTTGATAACGCGTCATCAGTATCAATCCCCACAGTAAAAAATAGTTATAACCAGTACAGATAAGAGAAAAAAATGCCATTCAGATGCAATATCACACAATCTGTATGTAAAAAAAAACTATTTTCTGCATCTGTATCGAATCTGGTGTTCCCCGCATTATAACGTTCAGGCAACGGGCAAAGGGGAAAAAGTATGGGATTTCACCAGCAACGATTACAACAACCATGTAGCCGATCACGATTCCGACGCATGATTACGCTGCCTTATCGCCGCTGGAAAGCATGGCGGGTAAGAAATCAAACACGGAAGATCCTGCAAAACATGAACGACGACCGGCTGAGGGATATTGGTCTGACGCGTGACGATATCGATCGTTTTTAGTTAAGCAGAGAAAAGCGATGAAGCGGCTGATACAGGACAGCACGTCTCGTATCAGCCGATGTAAAGGCAAGAGAATTAATCGGTATGCTGAGGCTTCATGCGCGACCCGACAATCGCCGACAGCAGGCACCCTACCGCCAGATAAGCCGCAACCGCGTGCCATGAACCATCCATGAACTCCACCAGCAAAACCGCGATAAACGGTGTGAAACCGCCGCCCACTACGCTGGCGACCTGATAACCCACCCCAGCGCCGCTATAACGATACGCCGCGCCAAACAACTCGGTAAACATCGGTTGCTGAACGCTGACGATCATATCGTGGGCGACGTTGGCGAGCATAATCGCGAAAAACAGGATCCACAGGCTGGCGTGCGCTTCCAATGCCCTAAAGAAAGGCAGCGCGCTGGCCGCGCCAATCAGAGCGCCGCTCACATAGATCCTGCGCCGCCCGAAGTTGTCGGCAAGGCGGGCAAAGAGGGGAATAGTGAAACAGCTAATGCCGCCGACCAATAAACCAATATTGAGAAACAACTCTCGCGACATTCCCAAATTGGTGGTCGAGTAATTGAGTGCAAACGCCGTGACGATATACATCGTTAATAGCTCGCCCAAACGCAGAGCGATGATCAACAAAAATGCTTTCGGGTGCTTGCGCAATGCTTCAATAATCGGGAACGAGCGGATTTTATCGGTTCTTTCCTGTAATTTTTTGTTGGCCTCGAACTCCTGAGATTCGTCCATCCCGGAGCGGATCCACCAGGCGACCGCAACCAGCACCACGCTGAATAAAAACGGCAGACGCCAGCCCCAACTCATAAAATCCGCGTTTGTCGTATAATTGCTGACCAACGCAATGGAACCCGTTGCCAATAATGTAGTGGTCAACTAAAACTGGCCACGGGTTTAGAGTTTTTCCAGAATCGATTTTCCGATTCGTTTGGGGGTAATCCACCGTTATAGTCGTGTGGTCTGATCGTGCTGTAATATCCCACGATA
>NZ_QNRY01000062.1 GCF_003315515.1 Brenneria salicis ATCC 15712 = DSM 30166
TATCGTGGGATATTACAGCACGATCAGACCACACGACTATAACGGTGGATTACCCCCAAACGAATCGGAAAATCGATTCTGGAAAAACTCTAAACCCGTGGCCAGTTTTAGTTGACCACTACACGTGGCGATGGCCGACATGGATTGTCCAGTCTGTGGCGCCCCGCCCTATGCCCAAAAACACAATCATGCAGCTGAAGAGATTGCGATGGTACATAAAGCTGCTGCCGCTGAGTCTCGCAAGATTGAGCGCGAACAGCGTGAACTGGTGCAAACCATCACTTCTCTTGAAGCTGAAGTAGGAGGTCTACGTCGGATTATCAGTCAGAAAGAAAACGAAATCGACAGACTTCGCCATGAAATTGAGA
The DNA here is from genome assembly GCF_003315515.1 of Brenneria salicis ATCC 15712 = DSM 30166. GTDB lineage: Bacteria > Pseudomonadota > Gammaproteobacteria > Enterobacterales > Enterobacteriaceae > Brenneria > Brenneria salicis. The sequence goes on from NZ_QNRY01000062.1 coordinate 369, forward strand.
AAGCGCGTCCACATGAAGCCTCTCTACGAAAGAGTTATGAGACATACGCCTTGAAGCGCGTCGAGATTATAAAAATCCTCGACCTCTATAAACGTCGCGCACGGCTGTTTTCCCGACGAGCTGAAATCGACGCCGAACCAACCAAATTCAAAAGCGATGTTCCATCGGCTGGGCCAGACTCAACTACATTATTCAAATTCGGAGAGACGGTGAAGGCGGTGTTAACCGCATGGCACTTCCCTGATGCCGACAAGGTGCAGTTCGGCGAGAAAACCCTGGATATCACGGTTGCTGGTAAGCCTCGTGCTGCCAACGGCAAAGGTGTTAGGGCAGTTCTCCATGCCGCATTCAATGTTGCTATCATCATTTTCTGCATCAAGAATAATCTTCCCCACCCTGGATTCCTCGTTCTCGACACTCCGCTGCTAACTTATCGTGAACCGATGATCTCTCGATATGGAGAGTTGTCCGACGATGAGAAAGCGCTCAAGAAAACCGGTCTCGCAGAACATTTTCACAAGCACCTCGCCAGGTTGGAGAACGAGGTGCAGTTTATCGTGATCGAAAACTCTGATCCACCTACTGCCATCCGCAACCTGGCCCGGATTGATACGTTTACTGGCCTCGAAGGAAATGGACGCTTTGGTCTGCTAGAAAAACAAGCCTGATTATGTAGTTAGTGGCCTGAAGTCGGCCATGGCTTTTAGTACTCGTGAACATTCGGTGCCTACCGGGGTGCAGTTCGTCAATCCAGCGTCGGAGTACGTCGCTGCAGGGGTACCCAAGAGCTCTGCGAGTGCTAAGCAGGCTGCAACCATGGGTCAAGTAGTGCTCCACGGCCACCGTCTTCTGTTCGGTCGTATTTCAGCCGCGAACGCACATAGCGCGTCGGTAAATGATGAGATTGTTCATATTCTCGATGCCAGCTTTTGAGTGCATTCTTTGACGGGAAACCCAACTGACGAAGCGTAGCTACGGTACATTTACCGAGTCTGATGTAGAGCCTAACCGCTCAAATGCGATCTTTGTATGAATACATGGACTACCTCCAAAGTAGTCCAAGTTTTCGTCCGCACCCCCGTAGGATTTTTGCGACAGACCAAGACAGATTCAGCACGACCGGAGCGGAGTAGGTGGCTCTTGACTGTATCTCGAATGAGATACATAATGAAGGCTAGTCTGGCACTAGGAGAATTACGATGGCTGCTCAAACATCCATGCTGCACATCCGTGTAGACGACAAGCTGAAGGCCGATGCGACCGAAAAACTCGCCAACGTTGGGCTGTCCGTCTCTGATGCTGTGCGGATATTCCTAACCCGCGTTACCAAGGAAGGCGGATTGCCGGCGGGCCTGACCGTCGACCCGGAAGCCCATGAAAAATGGTTCCGAGCCAAGGTGCATGAGGCTCTGGCCGATGACCGGCCGGGTGTAGCACATCAGCAGGTAATGGACGAGGCGCAAGCCCTGATCGATAGGAAGCGCCGTGCCCGAGCTTGAATGGTCGCAGCCGGCCCGAGCCGATCTATTGGCGATTGTCGATTACATCTCGGACGACAATCCCGACGCCGCACAATGGCTGAAAGACGAGATCGAGGCCAAAGCCGCGAAGCTGCCAGAGCATCCGAGGCTCTACCGGCCTGGTCGGATTGAGGGTACTCGGGAAATGGTCGTCCGGGCAAACTACATTGTTGTTTACATGGAAGACCCTTTTACCGTGCGCATCCTGCGCGTACTGCACGCAGCGCAGCAATGGCCGCCAGTTCAGGAGTAAGAGGCAGGACTATCGAGATCCGTCACGGCGGTGGCAATGTTTATGCCGATCTTGAATTTCCTAACGCCGAAGCAATACGTGCCAAGGCGCAGCTTGTCGCGCAGCTCGGACAGGTTATTTAGTCGCGGCAATGGTCGCGGAACAGGCAACTGCCGTGATCGGCTTGCCTGCGACCGAACTTGAGCAGGTCATGCACGGCCATTTCCATCCCTACCTAGTCGAGGATTTAGTTAGTTGGCTCACCCGAGCCCGCAGCGGGAAACTAATTACAGATAATTGAAGCCGCTTCCAATGTGTCGGGCAAATATTTTGTTGACGCATCTTTTCTTAGAGAGCGGTGGTTTTCTAGATATGGCGCGCAACGCGCACTGAGGCATTAGCTAAACTGGAAGGGTACTCAGTAGCTGGCTAGATTAGTTTATAAAATCCGAAATAAATTCACTAAAAGTATCACTTTTATGTCTTTTATAAACCACAATTCCTGACTTAAAAGTAAGCGTCAACTCAGTGACGTATTGACGCTTATTCGGCAGGTATTATAAGGTTCCACGGCAGGAGATCTTTGATCTTATTGATGGAGTGATCGGACGTCTAGTACAGTCCGGCACCAGATAGCAAAAAGAGCACCTAAGTCCGCGTAAATGCGGGATTTTTTGATTTTTTGTGCGGCACTGTCTGGCAAACTTTCGCATAGCCAAGCATCATTTTTTTATGGCATGGTAGAGGGTATCGAATGAACCTGATGCCATGCTTGGCAGTTGATACCATGTCACTCAAAGTTAGTGAGGCATGGTATCAAATTTGTTTAACTCGTTGATCTATATGAATTTATATGGGGAAATTACGGGTGTTCTGAGCATGGTATTTTGACGTGGAGAGCTACCCAACCCATGCTGACCGATACCAAGCTGCGCAACCTCAAGCCACAGGACAAACTCTATAAGGTGAACGACCGTGACGGCCTCTATGTAGCCGTGACGCCTACCGGGTCGATCTCGTTCCGCTACAACTACTCGATCCATGGCAGGCAGGAGACCATCACCTTCGGCCGCTACGGTATTGGTGGGATCACCCTCGCAGAAGCCCGTGAGCAGCTGGGCGAAGCGAAGAAGATGATTGCTGCGGGGAAATCGCCCGCGAAGGAAAAGGCGCGGGACAAGGCTCGCGTCAAGGATGCAGAGACGTTCGGCGCCTGGGCCGAAAAGTGGCTGCGCGGCTATCAGATGGCCGAATCCACGCGTGACATGCGCCGCTCTGTCTTCGAGCGTGAACTGAAGCCGAAATTCGGCAATCAGAAACTGGCGGAGATCACCCACGAAGACTTGCGGACGCTGACCGATGCCATCGTGGAGCGAGGCGCACCGGCAACGGCAGTGCATTCCCGCGAGATTGTATTGCAGGTTTATCGTTGGGCCATCGAGCGCGGCCAAAAGGTTGAGAACCCGGCCAATCTGGTACGTCCTACGACCATCGCCAAGTTCGAGCCACGCGACCGTGCGCTGACGCCCGATGAAATCGGTTTGATGTACCAGTACATGGAGCGTATCGGCACGACGCCTTCCATCCGGGCGGCAGCCAAGCTGTTGCTGCTAACGATGGTACGTAAGAGCGAGTTGACCAACGCGACCTGGAGCGAGATCAACTTCAGCCAGGCGCTTTGGACGATCCCGAAGGAGCGGATGAAGCGACGCAATCCGCACCTGGTGTTCCTGTCCCGGCAGGCGCTGGACATTTTTATTGCCCTCAAGACCTTTGCCGGAGGATCGGAGTACGTGCTTCCGTCGCGGTATGACTCGGACCTGCCTATGAGCAGCGCCACGCTCAACCAGGTGCTAATGCTGACGTACCGACTGGCGCAGAAAGAGGGAAAATCGCTCGCCAAGTTCGGTCCACATGACTTGCGGCGAACGGCCAGCACGCTGCTGCATGAGGCCGGCTACAACACGGACTGGATCGAAAAGTGCCTGGCGCACGAGCAGAGAGGCGTCAGGGCCGTCTACAACAAGGCCGAGTACCGTGAGCAGCGTACGGCGATGCTTCAGGATTGGGCGGACATGATTGACGAATGGACGCTCAAGAAGCCAAGCCTGAAACCGTGAATTTGGATGGGAGCGTGGAGGACTTTTCTTACCCACGCAGTTTTAGCCGCTAAAAAACTCCATCGTTCAACCTCTTTAGCCGGCGGTAGCCGGCCAGCCTCGCAGAGCAGGATTCCCGTTGAGTGCCCCCGGCGCGAATAAGGGACAGTGAAGAAGGAACACCCGCTTGCGGGTGGGCCTACTTCACACATCCTGCCCGCCTCACGGCGTTGTTTACACCAAGGAAAGTTCTGGTCGCGTTCTGTGGATTTCTCTGTAAACGCCGAGCCGAACGTGTGTACGCGTCTAATGCACGGAATTACAAGAAAAATCGGAGGTTTCCTGCCAATTTCCGCGTGAATTCCTCGACAGTTCCCCGTGATTTCCACACGAGCAAAAAGGTCCAGGTCGCAAAGGATTTACCGGCCATGTCGCTTCGTTGGTTTCAGGTGAAACCTCTCGGGGATTGCGGCAATTGCCTTAGAGGCGGCCTGGCGTTCGATGCCCAGCCTTCGTGCAATCTCCGACTGATTGTGTCCTGACCATTGGAGCATCAGCATCTGCTTTTTACGGTCAGACAGTTTTGCGTCCACCATTTGCCGCGCTTGATTGCGGAGTTCGACTGTGTCTGCCGGTTGTAAGCATTGACCCGCCACGTAGTGAAAGACGTAGCTATCAACCAGTTGATCCCCCGATTTAACTTGGGGAGTGGCGGGCTTTGCGCTTTGCTGGCTAAGCCTGGCCAATTCGAGATCGAACTGAGCGACTGATCGCTTCGCTTGCCGGTAGGCGGGATTCCATGTGCCACTTGGCAACCTTGGTCGGTGATCCAGGCAGTATTGGCTGCTCAGTCGAAGTTCTTCTTCCAGATCATTGGCCTTCGGGGTGTCGCTCCCGTCAGCGTACAAGGCGAGTTCGGTGAGTGAACCACAGAACCTGCAAAAGCTTTGACGGCGTTCGCCATTCAGGCGTGTGGTGCGTACTCGGGACTTTGCCGGCCGCTTGCAGGCACAGTCCCATACCAACTCGATCAACGTTTCCTGCGTCGCTATAAACCGCTCGTCTCTGGCCGTCCCCTTGTTCTCCGTTTTAATGAACTGTCGCAGCAACTGCCGCTGTAGGCGAACCATCGCGTCAAGCCCGACCAACCGAATAATCTCGCTAAAGCTCACGCCTGTTCCTGCACCTGGCAGGTGGCACAAGTAGCGATGCGGCAGCGTCGCCGTATACGCGGCCACGGCGGGGTCGATCAGCTCCTGTATTAGTCGAACTATGGAATAGCGCTTTGAATACCTGGAGTACGGGTGCCAGCGATCCTGAAGCTGACCAATGGCTTCTGAGACTGTAGGGTCGCATCCGTCCCAAACCGTTATGGTCGATTTATTTTTCATGTCAACCATTATCGCCAATTATTAGGCTGATGCAATACCGCGTTGCAAGGCATGATCAGGCACACATTAGAAAGTGTCTGACGGAGGTCAATGCATGCAGGCAGCGATGAACAAAACCCTCATTAACAAGAAAAAACTACTGGCGATGATCCCGCTGTGCGAGCGCACGATTTACAACCTGGAGCAACGGGGAGAATTCCCCCGCCGGATTGCGCTCACTAGCCGAAATGTCGTGTGGGATTTGGCGGACGTCGAGGAATGGATTGAGGCCCGCAAGTTGTCGGGCATCCAGGCCCGTCGCCCCGGAATGGGGGGCTAAATTGTGTCCATTGATTTGCGGGCGGCCTTCGAGAATGAGCCGCCTGTGCTTGACTTCATATGGCCTGGCTTCCTTGCGGGAACAGTTGGAGCGCTGGTAGCGCCTGGATCCACTGGCAAGAGCTTTTGGGCGCTGGAAGCGGCAATGTCCATTGCATGCAGCGTTGCGGGTGGTGACCTTGTGGGCTTCAACCCACAGCACGCTGGCCGCGTGATCTACCTGGCTGGAGAAGACCCGCCGGCGGCGCTTGTGTGCCGAGTTCACGCTATTGGCAAGTACCTTGATCAGCAGGCTCGGGAAGCCATCGCGGAGAACCTGAGCGTTATGCCGATCATGGGGCAACGCATGGACGTGATGAAAGAATCAGAGTTGGCCCGTCTAATTGAGACTAGCGCTGGTGCTCGGCTGATTGTGCTCGATACTTTGAGTCGGATTCACGGCTTGGATGAGAACAGCAACGGCGACATGGCGCGTCTTGTCGCCACCCTTGAGTACGTCGCGGCCAGCACCGGCGCATCAGTCCTGTACCTGCACCACGTCAGCAAAGGTAGCGCCCGCGAGGGCCTGGCCGATCAGCAGCAGGCCGCGAGAGGCGCGTCAGCTCTAATCGACAATGCCCGCTGGTGTGGCTTCGTGGCGAAGATGACCGCGGATGAGGCCAAGCGTCTGAGTGATCGCGTCTATGAGCGGCAGCCCATCGGCAACGAGCGGCGCGGCTACTTCGTGCGCTTCGGCGTATCCAAACAGAACTACGACGCCACCGAACTTGATCGCTGGTATTTGAGGCACGCCGGCGGCGTGTTGCGGCCGGTAGAGCTAGTGGACGTGAAGAAGGAGAGCAGCCTGCACGTCGTGAATGGGAGGGACGATGAGCGGTGGTAATGCCGTGACCCCTACCAGTACGAGCGCGCAGGCACGGGTGATGCTCTATCAGCCTAGTCAGCGCCCACGCCTGCGCGAAGGAATTTGGGTGGACACGTCTTTCGGGCGCTGCCGCGTCACCGGTAGGTTAGGGCAGCGGCACGCCGATATTGTCGAGGCAGTCTTGTACTGCGCTGAACGTCGGCGCGATATCTCAGATGGTGGCGTTGAGCTTCTGGTGGACCCCGCCCGTGTGCGAAAGACACTGTCTGACAGCCGGTACAGCTTTACGCAGATCGAAAAGCTGTTGGTTGAATTACGCACCGCGACGATCACAATCGAGACCCCGCAATTCGATTTTCCAATCATCGGCGGATTGATTGACCATGTTATCCCTTCGCCCATGACACGTCCCGATCCCCTGACGGGGGGAGAGCGGAGCCTCTGGCGGGTGCGGCTTGGTGTTGCGCTTGTGATGCTGCTCGAACATGATTTGAGCTTGTACTACGACCCGGCCCCTATTGCTCGCCTACAGCATGGCATCAGCCAAGCCGTCGCAAGGCACGTCTTCAGCCACAAAGTCGAGCCGACTGGCGGATGGTATCTGGACACCATTATCGTGGCAGTAACCGGGGAAGCCTCAAGTCAAACCATGCGCGATGCTCGTCGAAGGCTCAAAGAGGATGCTGAAAAATTACGGCAGATTGGGCTTGCGATTGACGGCGACCGCATCAGGAAGAAGGGCGCAGGCAACACCTAAAGCGTGGCACAGCCGCCCGATGGCGTGGCACACCCGCCCGATAGCGTGGCACAGTCGCCCGAAACGTGGCACACCCGCCCGGAGTTAGCTGGATATTCAGGATATTCAGATCCTGCGCGGCACAGCCCGCGCTTGATGCGCGGTCCGGCCTTGCCGGTCGGCCGTTGGCCGATGGTTGTACGCCAAGAAAAGGGATCAACTGCCGGGTGCGCCTACATCTCCTCCTGGCGTTCAACCTAAAACGTCGGTTTGCCGGTTTCGCTACATAAAGCGTCCCACATCCGCTCAATGTGGACGCAATAGGGGGCGTTCAGATCAAATGCCCCTTCCAGAGCGCACAGGGCGGCCAGGAGGCCATCAAAAGCGGCTAGGCAATGGGGGTTTGTAGCCTTATGACCGGAAAATCTCACCACGGGACGCACAGCGCGTTTTCAGGCTGGCGCCGGTTGCGACTGGTCCGCACGGAGTGAACCGGCGGCCTGATATCGGTAAGAATATTATTATTCTTCTTTCCGCGAGAGGCGGCCCCTCAAGTGTCAATGAAGTCGATACAAATCAAGAACATGGAAATGCGAAAGCACGGAAAATATGGGCTTTTCTGCGTTCACACAGGCCGTTCGTTGACAGTTCCGGTCTTCAGGTGCGGAAGTCGAGTCGAGCCGGCCCAGGCCGCTTTACCAGGTTTTCGGCTCTGAGTGCTTGTATTCGCCACGGCGCAAGCATTGCGCGACCAGGTCGTCGCGCGACTTGCCTGCCGGCAAGGTTTTCCAATAATCCGCTTTGCATGTTTCGTCGCTCACGTCGTACTGCTTATCGGCGCTGGCATCGTCACCGCAACCGACCAACACTGATCCTATCAGCACGCCAACCACAAGCCCCTTCAACACCATCACTTCTGCCTCCATACGAGATATCGGAGGCGGCATGATAGCCGGACCTCCTCATTGCGCAGAACAGGGCAGCCACCGTTCTTTAGCGGCTAAAACCCAATTCCTCGGCGTCCAAACAACATTCCAATCCAGAGAGATTGTTCCCAGCGGTCCGCAGCGCTCGCTCCTGCAACTTCGAATTCGGATCGGCTGCATCTGCAAACAGCGTGTGGAAATCGCGGGGAAATGTCTAGGAATTCGCGCGGAAATTGGCAGGAAACTCTGTGTTTTCCTGTAATGCCGTGCATTTGACGCGTACACACGTTCGGCTCGGCGTTTACAGAGGAATCCACAAAACGCAACCATAACTTTCCTTGGTGTAAACAACGCCGTAAGGCGGGCAGGATAGGTGAAGTTAGCTAATCGGCGGAGCCGATTAGCTAACTTCACTGTCCCTTATTCGCGCCGGGGGCACTCAACGGGAATCCTGCTCTGCGAGGCTTGCCGGCTACCGCCGGCTCGTGAAGTTCGGCTGATTACAGCAAGCGAGATGGAGGAGAACGAAAAACGTTGCCGGCTAAGCAGCGCCTAGCAATCTGTAGTCCCTGCACCTTTGAAGAACTATTTCTCATGTCAACCATTTTTGCCAATTATTAGGTCGATATGATTCCGCATTGCAGGGCAATATCAGGCACACATTCGAAAGTGACTGATGGAGGTCAACGCAATGCACGCAAAAACAAACAGCTCCCTGAGCAACAGGCGAGAGCTACTCACTGCGAGGCCGCAAAATTTAGCGGCTAAAATCGCTCTCTCCATCGTCGTGACCTTTGGCGTCGTCTCAATGCCCGCGCATGCCGGCATCCCGGTCATTGACGGACCCAACCTGTCGCAAACGACCGTCACCGCGATTCAACAGGTCGCGCAGGTCCAGAAGCAAATCGAGCAATACGCAACGCAGTTGCAGCAGTACGAAAACATGCTGCAAAACACGGTCGCGCCCGCCGCCTACATTTGGGATCAGGCACAGTCCACCATCAACGGATTGATGCAGTCCATCGACACCCTGAATAACCTCACCAATCAGGCCGGCAGCCTGCGCTTACCTGGGCAAGTTCCAGGACGTGTCCTACTACAAATCCTCGCCGTGCTTCACCTCGACCGGCTGCTCTGACGCCGAACGCGCCGCGCTGGAAAAGACCCGCGCCTTGGCTTCACAGTCGCAAAAGGCTGCAAATGATGCGCTGTTCAAGGGCATCAAAGATCAGCAGGAAAATCTAAAGTCGGATGCGCGCCAGCTCGAATGGCTGCAATCGCAGGCGCAGGGCGCAAAAGGGCAGATGGAAGCCATCGGCTACGCCAACCAGATCGCCAGCCAGCAGTCTAACCAGCTCTTGCAAATCCGTGGCCTGCTTCTCGCGCAGCAAAACGCCATCGGTGCGCAGTTGCAGGCCCAAACCGACCGTGAGGCGCAACAGGAAGCCGCGCATAAGGCATCGACGGAACCCAGGATCGGGAAGACTCCCAACCCGAAAAACTGGCTGCAAGTGAAGCCGTAGGAGGGCCAGAACATGAAGAAATCAACGGTCCTCTTGACCGCCGTTCTCGTCGCATTGGTCGCCGGCTGCGATAACAAGCAGCCGGTCCAAATGCCCGAGGTGAACGCGGCAAACTGCGCGCCCGACCGCATCCAGAAAATCGAGGATCGGCCAACGCGCGAGCAGTTCGCCGGCGCGTGCTCCCGCCGGTCGGTGATTGCACCGACCGAGAATCCCAAGAACTGGCTGGAGGTGAAACCATGAAACGAATGGCGTTCGCCCTTAGCGTCGGCCTGGCCTTCGCATTGTTCTCAACGGGTGCCTCGGCCGAGCTGACCAATCAGGGCATGCTTGACCAGGTGGTGACGGAATTCGCCAGCAAGGCATCGAGCTGGAAAACGGTCATCATGGATGCCGCGACGTGGCTTTTCTGGACCCTGGGTACGATTTCCCTGGTATGGACGGGCGGCACACTGGTCATGAAAAGGGCCGATGTTGGCGAGTTCTTCGCGGAGTTCGTGCGCTTCATCCTGTTTTTCGGCTTCTACCTTTGGCTGCTGCGAGACGGGCCAGAAATCGCATCTGCGATTATTCAGTCGTTGCAGCAACTCGGATCGAAAGCCACCGGCATATCGTCCGTGACGCCCTCCGGCATCGTCGATGTGGGCTTTATGATCTTTCAGCAGCACGTCAAGAATTCGTCCCTGTGGAGTCCGGTTGATACCGTCATCGGGGCAATTCTTAGCATCGGAATCCTGCTGCTGCTCGCCACCATTGCAGTCAATATGCTGCTTGTTCTGGTGTCCTCCTGGTGCCTGATGTACCTGGGAATCTTCTTCCTCGGCTTCGGCGGCTCGCGCTGGACCTCTGATATGGCGATCAACTACTACAAGACCGTCCTCGGGGTTGGCGTCAACCTGCTTGTCATGGTCGCTCTGGTCGGGATCGGCAACGACATGCTGACCGGGTTTTACGACAAGATGGGCAAGGGCACGCTCAACTTTGAAGAAATGGGCGTGATGCTGGTTTTCTGCCTGGCGCTGCTGTTGCTCATTAACCGGGTGCCGCCTCTGATCTCCGGCATCATCATCGGCGGCGGCGTTGGCGCGGCCGGTGGTCTCGGTAACTTCGGAGCTGGCGCGGTTGTAGGTGCAGGCATGGCGGCCGCTCAAGCCGCCGATGGCAGCGGCGGTAGCTCTGGTGGTGGTAGTTCCTCTGGTGGCGGAAAAGCCGGCCAGATCGCGAAAGGCACGGTCGCCAACCTCGCCAAAGGCATCGGCTCGATGGCCTCAGCCAAGGCCAGCAGCATGGCCGACGCGGCCAAGAGCCGGATTGCGGAAACCGCCGGCGGCAAGCTCGCTGCGACGATCAAGGCGGCCAGCAGCTCGACCGCTGACAACAGCCCTTCCAACTCGAATGACAATGCGCCGGCAGACGCCGGCAATGATGAGGTCGCAGCGTTCGTAAACCGGCCGCAGGCGACCTAAAGCGCGTCGGCCGACGATGCAACGCCGGCCGACACTTCCACTATCCACCTGTGAGAGAGGTGAAAAATGGCAACTGTATATCCTAACGGATTTTCCCAAGTCGTTCATCACGCGGCAGCGGAATTGAACGCTATCGACTGGCTCGACCAGGCAACCGCGCGAGAGCTAGGGCCGCTGGCCGAAGCCACGGCCAATATGTTCATGGTGCTGTTCTACCAGGCCGAAACGGGCCTCGCGACACGCGATGACTTCCTGAAAGCCAGGACTCAGATTCAGAACGTTCTGAGTGCTCACAACGGCCGTTTTCAATAAATCGGAGGCTTTATGGACTTTTTCCCCCCGCAATCATTCTCTGATCTGCTGATCTTCTGGGCACTGATGTTCGTCGTCATGCTCGGGTTTTATTTCCTCGGCCGTCTCATCTGGGCATTGGGTTTCGGGCCCCAGGCCACGGCGATCGCGGACAAGATGGAACGCATACAGCAGACCGTCATGCAGCCAACCGGGCAACGTCTGATCGGAACCGCTGACCAGCTTTCAAAGCTACAAGGCTGGCCTTTCCACAATCGCAGCCGCCGCTAATCTTCCCTTCAAGGTATCCCGACAACAAGGGCGGCCAGTGTGCCGCCCTTGTTATTTCGCCTTGTCTTCTCCACGTGTGTCCCAGCTCATTTCGCCGCGTCCCTGGCCTTGTTGAACCAGCCGGCCACGTCATCGACCTGGTAGGCGCGGAACTGGCCGCGTAGCACTCGCGAAAGCGCAGACGTTGACAGGCCCACCACGGCGGCCGCCTGTTTTCTGGACCATTGCCGTGCCTTGATAGCGTCGTTCAGTTGCATGATTAGGCGCGACTTAGCCAGCATCCCCTCGGCGTCGGGTATGTCGAGATCGGCGTAGACATTGCCGCTGCTTCTGAAAAACTCAATATCGCCCTGGTCTGGCACGGATAAGATAGATTTCTGAAGCATGTGGCCTCCCTTTATTGCAGTCTGTCGCGGTCGCCGGTGAGTATTTTCCGATAGCCGCTCTCCGTCATCCATTTTGCCCGCCTTAGATGATCTTCCCAGCAATGGCGGGTGCGCTCCGGTTCTGCCACAGGGTCACGGTGCTGCACGATTTGGGCGACTTCCTGCCAGTTCGCGCCGTCTGCCTCAGCGTCGAGAAGCCGCATATAGGTGACAAAATGGGCCTCGTCGTAAGGGGTGATCCTGTCGGACCACGGCACTTCGTCGGCAACGTCAGGATCGACCTCGGGCATAGCCTGTCTCCGGTTCGTCAGGTGTGTGGGGTCGGTATGGCTGTTTCCCCTGGCGTACCCCAGGTTTTTAGCCATACCTTGACCTCGGCCAGCGTCAAATGCCGGCTGTTGAGCCGGTAATCCTTCCAGGCCCGCAGCGCGTCATTCGTGAAGCTCTCCCGTGCCTGGTGGCGGTGCTCGTGTCCGTCCATCATGCCGCCACCTGGAAAATCTCCGCCACCGAGCGGCGCACCGTCTGATGCATCCGCTCGCGCGTGGAAAACGGCGCAGGCTCGGCGGTGTCGGTCGCGAGCTGGATGCGGAAGGCGTCGGGATCGCGGGAGGCATCCACCACCGTTTGCATGGCGAAGCGGATCACTTCCGCGCCGCTGCATCCGTTTTTGCGGCAGGCAGCGAGAAAAGCCGCTTTCAACTCCGCATCGACGGGTATCGACATGCGGAGCATCTTTGCCATCGTCTAATCCTCCTGGTTGAGCCTAGCCGACAGCCGCGTCAGGAGGTCCATTCGCTCATGCAAAATCGCCACGATCAATGCTGCCGCATCTTCGCGCGGCAGGCAAAAGACGTAGTGATGTTCACAGCGGGCCATCCGCAGCGCCGGGTAGATTTCGCTCATGTCCTTGAAGGGGAGGTGTCCGTCAGCGAGGGCGGCAATCCCATGTTCCAACTTGGCGATATAGCGTCGCACCTGGGCCGCGCCCCACTCCTTCCGCGTGTAACGGATGATGCCGCGTAGATCGGCTTCGGCTTCGGTCGTTAGGACGTAGGCCGTCAAGCGCGGTCCCCGTCAAGTTCCTCATTGAGAATTTCTCCGACGCTCTTGGTGGACACCTTGCCGGCTAGCCCGTCGCTGACGCGCGTGCGCAGCAGGTTTTTCAGCTCCTGCCATGCCTGCTCGGCGTCCGCATCACCAGGAAACAGGCGTTCCAAGGCGTATTGCTTGATGGTCTTCCCCTGCAAGGCGGCCAGAGCCTTGAGGCTTTGGTGCTGCTGGTCCGTTATGTCGATTGTCAGGCGACTCATAAGATAAGCTCCGCAGATTACACAAACCCACATTAGCATATATGTAGGCGGGAAGCCACTGTCTGCCAGGGGCGCTGAAATTGTCTTGATAGCTCATTAGATCCGGGGAAATGCGCTAGGCGCATATAAATCCGGCTTTCGAAATTGAGCCTGGTGAGCTACCATGGGCGCATTAACCTATACCCAAAGGAGCCATCTTGAGCACAAGGAACGCACGGCGTGTCGGTTCGATGCTGGCCGGGATCGCACGCCAGGCGGGCGGGCTGACCGATGCCGAAGCCGAGCGCTTCGAGCAGCTCCGTGACAGGACGCCGGCCGAGCCGATGAGGTTTGACGACGCCCCTGTCCTCAAGGTCGCCCGCGTCTATTTGCGCGTCAGCACTGACGCGCAGGACCTGGAACGCCAGGAAAGCCTCATCGAGGGCGCGCGGGCGGCCGGTTACTACGTCGCCGGCGTCTACCGTGAGAAGGCATCCGGCGCACGCCCCGACCGTCCCGAGTTGCTGCGCATGGTTGCGGACCTACAGCCCGGCGAAGTGGTCATTGCGGAGAAGATCGACCGCATCAGCCGGTTGCCGCTGGCCGAAGCTGAGCGCCTGGTTGCCGCGATCCGGGCCAAGGGCGCACGTCTAGCCGTTCCTGGTGTTGTAGACCTGTCCGAGTTGGCTGCCGACGCGCACGGAGTCGCCAAGATCGTGCTGGAATCGGTTCAGGACATGCTTTTGAAACTGGCCTTGCAGATGGCCCGCGACGATTATGAAGATCGCCGCGAACGTCTGAGGCAGGGGATTGAGCTGGCTAAGGGGGCAGGCAAGTACCGGGGACGCCGTGCCGATCCGAAGCGCCGTGCCCAAGTGATCGCATTGCGCCGCTCCGGCCACAGCATCAACAGGACGGCCGAGCTTGCCGGCTATAGCCAGGCGCAAGTGAAACGGATATGGGCTGAAGTCAGTCGGGCTGAAGCGGAGCGCATGGGGGCTTTTCAGGAAGGCGCTTTGACCGAAAGGGACGCCTTGGCTGCCGCCAACCACAGGGACGCGCAATCATGACGAACGACCACGAACTGCACGTGCGAGAGCTGACGCCGGCTGAGATTGAGGCGCTACGCCAAGAGATGAGGCAGGTTATCGAATGGGCAAAAACCGAGTTGGCACGCCGATCAAAGGCCCCAAAGTGCACGATGTACATTATTTCCAATTGTGAATAAAATTCATAATCTATAGATGTTCTAATTGACTCTGGGGAGGGGCGGGCATGACTGCGTATACTGTTCAAATAAAAAACTGCAACAGCATCGAAAGTGCTGAAATTTCGATCACCAAGGGCACGCTAAACATAAAATATGGGCCGAATGGATTGGGCAAAAGCTCAATTGCAAAAGCAATTCTGGCGGCAGTGGCCGACGACGGCACAGTCCAGTGATTGAAGCCCTTTAAATATCGTGCGCTTGAGGGGCAATATGATCCGACCGTAACGGGTGTCGAAGACATAAAATCAGTATTGGTCTTTGACGATTCCTATGTTTCCCAATTTACTTTTCAGCGGGATGAAGTTCTAAAAAATAGTTTTGAAATTTTCATAAAAACCGATGCTTTTCTTTCTGCCATGCAGGAAATAGAAACTCTATTCCATGGAATAAGATCGGCGTTTGATGGCAATGAAGACTTGAGCAACGCCATATCTGATCTGAAAGAGCTTCGTGATGCATTCGGAGTTACGAAGACAGGAGCGCTTTCTAAGTCAAGCAAAGGCTACAAAGCATTTGGCTCCGGAAATAAAATTGCGAATATTCCAGATCACCTCAAGTCATTCGAGGACTTTATTAAGAGCGACCAGCCAGCAACGTGGATAGCTTGGCAGACAAAAGGGAATTCATTTTTAGAATTGTCAGATAACTGTCCCTATTGCTCTTCAAGTTTTCAGGGAACTGATAAGAAGAACGTAGCGCAATCAGTTGCCAAGGAATATGACTCAAAAGCCATAGAGCATTTAAGTGTGTTACAGGCAATAATTGGAAGATTGGGAAAATATTTTTATGATGCTTGCCGTGAGAGATTGGAGAAAATAACAAAATCAAAAATTGAGCTTTCTCTGGAAGAAACAAATTTTTTGAGCGCGCTTAGGGGTGACGTTGAAACGCTTATCACCAAACCCGAAGGGTTGCGTTCCATCTCATTTTTTGCGCTTCGGGACGTCGAAAAAATAGAAGACGAAATTGGTAAGCTGAAAATCGACCTCGGCTTGCTTGAGAGACTTAATTCGGCGGGGACTAAATCTGTTGTTGATCCCATAAATGCAAAGCTCCAAGAACTGGCAGATAAGGTGGGAGACCTGAAGGGTAAAATCAACAAGCACAAAAAGCTGATTGAGAAAACTGTCACAGAAAATCAAGATGGCATCAATGGTTTCTTGAAGTCGGCTGGTTATAAGTACAGCGTCGTTATCAAAGCTGAAGTCGACTCTTACAAGATGAAACTGGTGCATCAAGATCACGATGAGCATATTGAAACGGCCGCACAGCATCTAAGCTATGGAGAAAGGAATGCCTTCGCTCTTATACTATTCATGTATCAGGTTTTGAGGGAAAAACCTGGACTGGCAGTCTTGGATGATCCCGTCTCAAGCTTTGACAAGACGAAGAAATTCGCTATTTTGAATGAGTTGTTTAGAGGTAAGGCAAGCCTTCGCGATACAACCGTCCTCATGCTGACCCATGATATCGAGCCTGCCATAGATGTTATTCGTGGCGTTAAGCGGCTATTTCAGCATCCTAAATAACTGATCCTAATATCGCTACATTTTTACCAACCCATGATTCCCACCGGGGAATGGGCTGACAGTATTCATAAAGTGACGCACTTTTTTCAGTAACTGCCACATTGAGCGGCACTGGAGGTTTCGGGTTATCGTTTCGTGCAGCGCCTGCCACAGCCGTTCAACATGATTTACCCAGGGCGAGTAAACCGGCTGATAAATAACACGAAACTTCGGATTCT
>NZ_QNRY01000063.1 GCF_003315515.1 Brenneria salicis ATCC 15712 = DSM 30166
AGAATCCGAAGTTTCGTGTTATTTATCAGCCGGTTTACTCGCCCTGGGTAAATCATGTTGAACGGCTGTGGCAGGCGCTGCACGAAACGATAACCGGAAACCACCAGTGCCGCTCAATGTGGCAGTTACTGAAAAAAGGGCGTCACTTTATGAATACTGTCAGCCCATTCCCCGGTGGGAATCATGGGTTGGTAAAAATGTAGCGATATTAGGATCAGTTATTTAGGGGGAAAGATTCTGAAATCAAAAAATAGCAGTGAATAAGTCATCTCCGGATGCCATCTCTTTAAAGACGTTAATTCTAACAATCCTTCATTTGGTTTTTTTATTGTCTGTTGATTTTTATTTTGATGGGATAATGTTTTATGTAAAGAAAAAATTCCTCTTTTGGCGGTGTGAACTCCAGAATAGCGCCGTTGTCGTATAGCTTCAGATAATAAAATAAGTTTTACTGGAGCGCTTGTTGCAATGAAGTTTGTTCACTCTTTATCACACCAGAAGCTATCATTTGTACTGGCAATTTATATCGGCTTTTTCCTTAACCTTTCTGTTTTTTATCGGCGGTTTGACGTTTTTTCCATTTCGGCGGGTAAAACGCTCCCGATGTTTATTCCCGCTCTGATAGAACTGACCGCCTGTATATTGTTCACCTTTTTTCTGATGCGTATCCTTTCGCTCGGCGGACGCTCTTTTTATCGCCTGGTCGCATCACTGCTGGTGTTGATTTCTGTGGCCGCCAGCTATTACATGACGTTTTTCAATGTCGTTATTGGCTACGGTATCATCGCTGCGGTAATGACAACCGATATTGACCTCTCCAAAGAAGTGGTTGGATTAGATTTTGTGCTGTGGATGGTCGCGGTCAGCGCGTTGCCGATGTTTCTGATCTGGAAGAATGGACTACGTCATACGTTGATTGAGCAATTGGCTTCACCCGGAAAACGCCTGATGCCAGTGGTGGTTTTGGCGGTGGTGGTGGCGCTTGTCTGGTTGCCAATTCGCTATATGGACAAGGTTCAGTCGATATCGGAAAAACTCGCCAATGTTGATCTCCCCAGTTACGGTGGCGTGGTGGCTCACTCTTATCTTCCTTCCAACTGGATATCGGCATTAGGTTTGTTCACCTATACCAAATATGACGAAACGCAGGATTCTTCAAACCTTTTCGATCCAGGTAAGAATTTTACGTACATTCCGCCCAAAGGGATTGAGGATACCTATGTGGTTTTCATCATTGGCGAAACTACCCGCTGGGATCATATGGGGTTACTAGGATATGAACGGGATACGACACCCCAGTTGTCCAAAGAGCGGAATCTGGTCGCTTTCCGCGGCCAGTCTTGTGATACCTCAACCAAACTTTCCATGCGCTGTATGTTCGTGCGCGAAGGGGGAGCGGAAGATAACCCGCAGCGGACGTTGAAAGAGCAAAATATTTTCGCCGTGCTGAAAGAACTGGGATTCACCTCTGAGCTTTTCGCGATGCAAAGTGAAGTGTGGTTCTACAACAGTATTGAGGCGGATAACTACTCTTTCCGCGAAATGATTGCGTCTGAAAAGCAGAATGACGGCAAATCCGTGGATGATATGCTGCTGGTGGATGAAGTAAAAGAGTCACTGGCGCGCTATCCGAAAGGTAAGCACCTGATTGTGTTGCATACCAAGGGCTCTCACTATCTTTACTCCATGCGTTATCCCCGCAGTTATGCGCGTTATCAGCCGGAATGTATGGGCGTGGATGCGTCGTGTACTCGTGAACAGTTGATTAATGCGTTTGATAATAGCGTGCTATATACCGATAACTTTATTAAGCAAGTCCTCGATCAGGTCAGGGATAAAAAAGCGCTGGTATTTTATGCCGCCGATCACGGTGAATCCATTGATGACAATTACCACCTGCATGGCACGCCGCGTGATATGGCGCCACCGGAGCAGTTCCGTTCCCCGATGATGGTATGGGCTTCAGATAAATTTCTGGCTGAATCCGATAATATGCATGCCTTTGATCAGCTGAAGGCTCAGCAACGGATTGGTAAAACTCATCGGCATGAAGAGTTGTTCGATACCATTTTGGGATGTCTGGGATATACCTCGCCTGATGGTGGTATCAACCCGAAAAATAACTGGTGCAGCAGACCATCCCGTTGATGCATATCCTCGACAGGGATGTCGGTTTAACGCGGATAGCGGACGGCGTGAACACTTAATAAACAGGCATAATCCTTTTTCTAAAAAGGGATTGACGCTTCAATAGGGTAGCAGTAATATGCGCCCGCATTCGGTGAGTGGCGCAGCCTGGTAGCGCACTTCGTTCGGGACGAAGGGGTCGGAGGTTCGAATCCTCTCTCACCGACCAAATCGACTTTCGTTAGGTATCAGTTACCACCGGAAAAGATAAGAAACCCGCATTCTGTCTGGATTGGCGGGTTTTTTATTGCCTGTTATCTATCGGTATACCCCGTTTACAGCCGGAAACTTTAGTTATACGCATCTACGATGATGCGATAAAACGATGACGCTAATACACCCCTCCCTCATCATGGCTGGCCCCTCTTATCGTTTCAATGATATTGCAGCATTTATAGGGTGGCGGGTTATTATCCTCACGCGCTTTTTAATCAGCGGGTTAGCGTTGTTGATCGTCGGGGGGATTCATTATCAACGCTTCAAGCGGCTTATGACCGTTGTAATGCAGCCAGACGTTCAACGAATCGTTGTCCATCGGTTTGGCATACAGAAATCCTTGCATGTAAACAACACCGCGTTGCCTCAGATAAGTCAACTGCTGGAGGGTTTCCACCCCCTCTGCGAAAATTTTAAGATTCATGCGATGGCTCAGATTGATGATGGCGTCAAGTATCGGCGCTTCCTCGTCCAGTGAGGAAATCGCACTGATAAAACCACGGTCGACCTTCAGATAATCCAGCGGAAAATTTTGCAGATAAGAGAGGGAACAGTGTCCGGTGCCAAAATCATCAATCGCTATCATGAATCCGTTCGCCTGCAATTGATGCAGCCGCTGGATAACCTCTGGGCCATTGCTGATGAGACTTCGTTCCGTCAGTTCCAGCGTGATACTGAGTTGATGGCTGGAAATTGTTTCTTTGAAGGCGTTTACATCGGCAATAAAGTCAGGGTGTTGTAAGTGCTCTGCAGCGACATTCAGGCCCAGATGAAAGCCGGGCGTGACGCACCAACGGGTGACGTCTTCGGTAACCATCTTAAATAAATGCCGGGTTAGAGGAATGATCATCCCTTCTGTTTCGGCGGCGGCAATAAAAATATCCGGTTTTATCCATTGTTCATTACTGCGTCGCCAGCGCATCAGGGCTTCGACACCAATACAGGATTGCGACGTTATGTCGTAAATCGGCTGGTAGTAAACCGAAAACTCGCCTTTGTCGATGCCCTTACGAATTTCATCGCGAAAAAGAAGTTTTCGTTTTTGCCGATACCAGATGGCAGCAGTAAAAAACAGCGATAGCATGAGCGCCATAGGTAGGAAGGTGGAAAACGTCCGTTTCCAGGAGCGAACGGATTCTGTCTTTGGAGCGATAACCCGGATGGAAATAGGAAATTGCTCCGACTGCATTTCAATTTCGAAAGTGGAAAACACGCCGAATTCCAACGGGATAGTGGGGCCAGCCTGTATGGGATAGCCGTTATCCACCGTTAGGGTGATCTGGTAGCCCCGTGCGTCGCCAACCGCCAGCATCAGGTCAATCATATACTGGGCATCAATCATCACGTAGGCGCCGTAACCAGTGGACGGCATGTGAGCGAACAGCACCCCCGGTCGGTTTTTGACTGTTACTGTATTGGCGATCGACACGCTCCATTTCTCTGGCCGTGTTGTCGGTAGGGGATATTGCAGCAGTGCCGCCATTGATGTATTCACATCGCCAAAAGTCGATGAACAGTAAATGTTGCTATCCTGAATAACGCCAATGGTTTGAAAGTAGGAAAACGTGGCGTCAAGGCGTTGTAACTCCATAGCGATTTGATCGCAGCGTTGCCCTTTGAAGCGCTGAAGATGATCTATCATGCTCCAGGCTTGTCGTGAGATGTTTTCTGCGTGATGCAAAGAGATGAGAGCGGTGGATTCGAGATCTCGCTTGACCATCACCCTGGATTCAACAAACGTGAACAGTAATCCGAGCAATAAAGGCAATACCACTGCGACCAGTAGCGGCAATCCTTTGTACTGGCGTTCTCCCTTTATTAATTTCATCCGCATCTCCTTTTTGGGCGGCTCCTGTCCTTTGAGAATACGTGAGCCGATAGCAGTGGCAAGCTTGTCGATGCGATAAGAAATGTTACATATTCTTAATGCGTCACGGATTTGAATTCAATCACTTTTTTCGAATTTTTCACTATATGGTCTTTTTATGGATAAAGGGGCATGGGTACGCTATAAATAGCGCGTCCCGCTAAGTGAAGATGTGCTGGCTCTGACGATAAGGACAACGGAAAATATTCATCCTATGGCGGATGTTATTGCTAATGAGTGGAGGCGTTGTTACTTTAGTTCTGAGAGAATTTGTGTTCCGTCAGCGCTTGCGCACAGGCCCAGGCTGAGCTCCACGCCCATTGGAAGTTGTAGCCGCCGAGCCAGCCGGTGACGTCGACGACTTCACCAATGAAATAGAGTCCTGGTACTTTATTGGCTTCCATCGTTTTGGAGGAGAGTTCGCGGGTGTCTACGCCGCCCAGCGTGACCTCTGCTGTCCGATAGCCTTCCGTTCCGTTGGGTTGCACCCGCCACTGCTGGAGGTTGGCCTCAATTTGCTGCTGCTGGGCGTGATTCAACTGTTTCAGGGTGACATCAGGCAGTTGTCCCAGTGTTTGCAGGCATTCCACCAGACGTTTGGGGAGCCACTGCGCCAGTGTGTTCTTCAGGCTTTGATTCGGGTGGGACAGCCGTTCATCATTAATCCGCGCGGATAAATCCTGATCGGGCAGTAAATTAATGGTGACGAATTCACCGGGCTGCCAATAGCTGGATATTTGCAGCACCGCCGGGCCTGAGAGACCGCGATGGGTAAACAGAATATTTTCCCGGAAGATTACCCCGTTTTCCGCGGTGATCAGGGTAGGGACAGAGACGCCCGATAATGTCTGCAAGTGCGCCAGCAAGGGCTTGTGCAGGGTAAACGGCACCAAAGCGGCGCGGGTGGGCAAAACATGCAATCCAAATTTCTGCGCCAACTGGTAGCCGAATGGCGTCGCGCCCAGTCCTGGCATGGACAGACCGCCGCTGGCGATGACCAGTGCATCACTGTGCAGGATAACGCCGCTGGCTAATTGCAAAATAAAGGTTTGATCTGATTTTTCCACCGAGCTCACTTCGCTGCGCAACCGTATCATCACGTTGGCCTTTTCGCATTCTGTCAGCAGCATATCGACAATCTGCTGGGCGGAATCATCACAAAACAGTTGGCCGAGGGCTTTTTCGTGATAGGCGATCTGGTGGCGGTTCACCAGGCTGATGAAATCCCATTGGGTATATCGCGCCAGTGCGGACTTGCAGAAATGCGGATTTTGAGACAGATAGGCCGCAGGTTCGGCGTACAGATTGGTAAAGTTGCAGCGTCCGCCCCCGGACATCAAAATTTTGCGCCCGGCTTTTTTTCCATTGTCGAGCAACAGTACGCGCAGTCCACGCTGCTCTGCCTGCGCCGCGCAGAATAACCCGGCTGCTCCGGCACCAATAATGACGACGTCGAACTGTTCCACGATGCTTTCTCCGGTTAGGGCTTGAGTATTCCCACGGGACTGGTGACCGTTAGGGCGGCAAATTGTAATGTCCGTTTTTGGCGGATGCTAGTGTAACAATTTGCGTGTTTGAGTAAATATATGTAACGCATTGATTTTTATTGGTTAAAGGCTTGCTGTATTGTGACGCATTAACGACTAAGTCAAAAAAAGTCATATTTCCCTTTTCCCAACCCCTGCTTGTCGCAGATAATGCGCCGCGTTCATGACCACTAAATGGCCTAACGCTTATGCTACATTTATTTGCCGGACTGGATTACTACACCGGCCTGATGTTAATTCTGGCTTTACTGTTTGTCTTATTCTACGAAGCTATCAATGGGTTCCACGATACAGCAAATGCTGTTGCTACCGTTATCTACACCCGCGCCATGCGCGCGCAGTTCGCCGTTGTGATGGCTGGCCTGTTTAATTTTTTAGGGGTGATGCTGGGCGGATTAAGCGTTGCTTACGCGATTGTCCACCTGTTGCCTACCGATTTATTACTGAATGTCAGTTCCGCGCATGGTTTGGCGATGGTTTTTTCCATGTTGCTGGCGGCGATCATCTGGAATCTCGGAACCTGGTATTTTGGTATCCCGGCGTCGAGTTCACACACCTTGATCGGTTCTATTATCGGCATCGGTTTAACCAACGCGCTATTGACGGATACGTCGGTGGTGGATGCGCTTAATGTGCCTAAGATGATCAGTATTTTCCTTTCGCTCATCTTGTCGCCGATTGTGGGCATGATCGTCGCCGGACTGATGGTGTTCTTATTGCGCCGTTTCTGGAGCAACAGCAAGAAACGCAAACGCGTTCACCTGACGCCTGTCGATCGTGAAAAGCAGGACGGTAAGCGCAAGCCGCCTTTCTGGACGCGTACCGCGTTGATTTTATCCGCTATCGGGGTAAGTTTTTCCCACGGTGCGAATGACGGTCAGAAAGGTATTGGTCTGATCATGCTGGTGCTCATCGGTGTGGCGCCCGCCGGGTTTATTGTCAACATGAACGCGTCCTGCTACGACATCAGCCGAACCCGTGACGCGGTCATCAATTTGCAGGAATACTATCAGCAGCATGGTGAAGCGCTGGCGCATGTTATCGATCTCTCGCCGCCGTTGATCCCCGCGTCGGAAAAAACGATTCCGGCAAACGGGCAGACTGAATTTCATTGCGACAGTTCACGCGTCATGCTGGCGATTGACCATACTCAGGGACTGTTGAGCAATCTGAAAAGCTACGATCAACTGAGTGCGGATGATCGCGGCAAGGTACGCCGTCTATTGATGTGTATTGCCGATACCATGGACCGGATTATCAAGTTGCCGGAAACTCCGTCAGAAGATAAACGTTACCTGAGCAACCTGCGTAAAGACCTGTTGCAGACCGTCGAATACGCGCCGATTTGGATCATCATTGCCGTCGCGCTGGCTCTCTCTCTGGGTACGATGGTGGGTTGGAAACGTGTCGCCACCACGATTGGCGAGAAGATTGGCAAGAAAGGCATGACCTATGCGCAGGGCGTTTCCGCACAGGTTACCGCTGCGTTGTCGATTGGCGTGGCGAGCTACACCGGGATGCCGGTTTCCACGACTCACGTCTTGTCTTCGGCGGTTGCCGGGACAATGATTGTCGATGGCGGCGGCGTTCAGAGTAAAACGGTGAAAAATATCCTGTTGGCCTGGGTGCTGACGCTGCCGGTTTCGTTGATGCTGTCCGGCACGCTGTATTGGCTGGCGTTAAAGCTGATCTAGTGCGCGAAAAAGCATGACATATAAAAAAGGCGATTCTGCAACGGATCGCCTTTTTGCTGTTTGTCGGTTCATTATTTCATTACCAAATTGGCGTCAATACCAAATCAGCATCGCAATTAAACTGATGACGACCAATCCACACAGCGCGGTTGTCAACAGGAACTGTCCCCGTACCCTTTCGCAGCGGCGTATAAATTCAGGATCATGATGTTCAAGATAACGTTGTGCGTAGATATAACGTACCAGCCTGATTTGTTTGCTTGGCTGACCATGTGATGTGAAAAAACCACCCCCATCGACGTATTGATAAAGCAGCGGATCGCAATCACGCAGAACCAGCAGTAATACGCGTAATGAGGAATAATATCGCGCCATATTGATGATACAGACAACACATAAAGCCCAGAAAAGCGCAAATGTACTGATCATGCTCCCCTCCCGGTTGATATTATTCGTCAGGGGTCATCGCGCACGGCATATTGTCGGCGATGAACCTGCGAATACTTATGCCACACGTTTTCACGCGATTTTATCGTATCAGGCGAACCAACCATCCTGATGACTCGCCTTATTGCCATTTTCACCTGTTGAGCGTGACGGAATAAGTTTGCCACTCTCTTTTTTTATTGTAGAAGAGGAACGCCTTTTTTTACCATACCCGCAGGCACTATCGTGCGACTAGGCTATTTTCTCCAAAGTAGTGTCCGTTTTGAAAGAAGAACCTGGGTGATTAAATGACGAAAAGAAGCGATTTCTACTACACTTATCAAAAATATTAAGAAGATTGAAGGGCATTGCGCTATGGATTTTTTGTTAAAACCCGGCGTTGTGATCTGCTGAACATATCCATGAGACAGCGAACTGCTATCATATAAGCCGCTGTTAAGTATCAGATTGGCAGAAGAAATATCTGCTGACCATTAATTAGTCTTTACGGAAGGAGTCTCATTATGGCTTACAAACACATCCTTATTGCTGTTGACCTTTCCCCTGAAAGTAAAGTGTTAGTGGAAAAAGCGGTCTCAATGGCAAGGCCGTACAACGCCAAGGTCTCTTTAATTCATGTCGACGTGAACTATTCCGATCTTTATACCGGTCTGATTGATGTCAATCTGGGGGACATGCAGCAACGAATCTCCGAAGAAACGCAGAGTGCCTTGATCGAACTATCTCAGAATGCGGGTTATCCCATTACTGAGACGCTCAGCGGTAGCGGCGATCTGGGTCAGGTACTGGTCGATGCGATCAGAAAATATGATGTGGATCTGGTGCTTTGCGGCCACCATCAGGATTTCTGGAGCAAACTGATGTCGTCCGCGCGTCAGCTTATTAACACCGTCCATATCGATATGCTAATCGTTCCGCTGCGCGAAGAAGAAGACGACTGAAAGTTAACATTATTTAATCGTCTTTTCGCAGATAAACAGGCATGGCTGTCAAACGATGCCTGTTGTTGTTTCATGCGGCCAGATGGTTATTTCATGCCGTCAAACGTGGAACGTCGCCTTATTCCATCACCTGCGGCAGATAAAAATCGAAACGATGACTTTTGGTTTCGAGCGTCGACTGCGCCGCAACACTCGCCAGCGGCGGCGCGTAATCTGGCCGTTTCACCACGACGCGTTTCTTTGCCAACGCGCGTGCCGGCGCCAGCAGCGCATCGGCGTCTTCATCCGCACCGACCAGCGACTGAAACACCCGCATCTCTTTTTTAACCAGTGCGCTTTTTTGCCGGTGGGGAAACATCGGGTCGAGATAGACTACGTCCGGCGGCGGCGTGATATCACTCAGCGCGGTTTGGCTGGAGGCGTGCAACAGCGTCAGCCGCTCGCGCAGCCACGGGCCGATCTCCGCATCCTGGTAACCCCGTCGCAGCCCGTCATCCAGCAATGCCGCCACCACCGGATGACGCTCCAGCATCCGCACATGACAACCCAGCGACGCCAGCACAAACGCATCTCGTCCCAATCCCGCTGTGGCGTCCACCACATCAGGCCGGTAATCTTTTTTGATGCCCACCGCTTTGGCGACGGCCTCGCCGCGACCGCCGCCGAAGCGACGACGATGCGCCATTGGTCCGCTAACGAAATCGACATAAATGGCGCCGAGTTTGGGCTCATCCTGTTTGCGTAGTTCCAACCGCGCTGGCGTCAGCACCAGCGCCATCATCGCGGAGGGATCGCAGAGCAATCCCCAGCGTTCAGCCAGCAGGGATAAGGCGTCGGAATCGGCGCCATCCTCTGCCATCAGGCAAATATTCATTCCTTAATGCCGTAATGGTGCAGCATGGCATCCAGTTTGGGTTCCCGGCCCCGGAAGCGTTTGAACAGTTCCATCGGCTCTTCGGAACCGCCGCGCGACAGGATGTTGTCCAGGAACGACTGACCGGTGCCGCGATTGAAAATCCCTTCTTCTTCGAAACGGGAATAGGCATCTGCCGCCAGCACGTCAGCCCACAGATAGCTGTAATAGCCTGCGGCGTAACCGCCCGCGAAAATATGGCTGAAAGCGTGCGGGAAGCGGCCCCAGTCAGGACTGGGCACCACGGCGACCTGCGCCTTGATTTCGGCCAGTGTGGGCAGAATTTGCGCGCCTTTGGCGGGATCAAATTCGGCATGCAAACGGAAATCGAACAGGCCGAACTCCAACTGACGCAGGATAAACAACGCCGCCTGATAGTTTTTCGCCGCCAGCATTTTATCCAGCAATTCCTGCGGCAGTGGCTCACCGGTTTCGTAATGGCCGGAAATAAAGGCCAGCGCTTCCGGTTCCCAGCACCAGTTTTCCATGAACTGGCTCGGCAGTTCGACGGCATCCCACGGTACGCCGCTAATACCCGCCACCCCAGCGGTATCGATCTGCGTCAGCATATGATGCAGCCCGTGACCGAACTCATGGAACAAGGTGATGACTTCATCGTGAGTGAACAACGCCGGCTTGCCGTTGACCGGACGGTTGAAGTTACAGGTCAGGTAAGCGACCGGTTTTTGCAGTTCGCCATCGCCTTTACGCAATTTGCCAACGCAGTCATCCATCCAGGCGCCGCCGCGCTTATGTTCGCGGGCGTAGAGGTCGAGATAGAAGCTGCCGCGCAGTTCGCCGCTTTCATCAAACAGATCGAAGAAACGCACCTCTGGATGCCAGACATCCACATCTTTGCGCTCTTTTGCCGTAATACCGTAAATACGTTTCACTACCTCAAACAGACCTGCTACGGCGCGTTGTTCCGGGAAATAAGGACGTAGTTGCTCGTCGCTGATGGAATACAGATGCTGTTTTTGCTGTTCGCTGTAGTAGGTGATATCCCAAGCCTTTAATTCATCCACACCGTAGTTTGCTTTGGCGAAGGCGCGTAGCCGCGCCAATTCTTCTTCAGCCTGGGGACGGGCGCGTTTTGCCAGGTCGGTCAGGAAATCGATAACCTGTTGCGGGCTTTCGGCCATTTTCGTAGCCAGAGATTTATGCGCGTAGCTGTCGAAACCAAGCAGTTGCGCCAGTTCATGACGCAGCGCCAGTTCTTCCGCCATGATGTCGCTGTTATCCCATTTCCCGGCATGCGGGCCTTGATCGGATGCGCGGGTGACATACGCGCGATACATTTCTTCGCGCAGCGCCTGATTGGAGCAATAAGTCATCACCGGCAGGTAACTGGGCATATCCAGCGTCAGCAGCCAGCCATTCTGCTCTTTGGATTCAGCCAGCGCTTTGGCGGCGGCCAGCGCGCTTTCCGGCATACCGTCAAGCTCGGCGATATCCGTCACCAGCTTGCTCCAACCCATGGTGGCATCCAGCACGTTGTTGCTGTATTGCGAGCCCAGTTCCGACAGACGGGCGGCGATTTCACCATAGCGCTTCTGTTTTTCTGGCGGCAGACCGATACCGGATAATTCAAAATCGCGCAACGCGTTATCGACGGCTTTCTTTTGCGCAACGCTCAAGGCGGCGTAATGTTCGCTGTCTTTCAGGCTGCGATAAGCCTGATAAAGTCCGGCGTGCTGACCTACCCAGGTGCTGTATTCAGACAACAACGGCAAGCATTGCTCATAGGCGGCGCGTAATTCCGCGCTATTTTTTACCGCGTTCAGGTGGCTGATGGGCGAAAAAATGCGGCCAAGATGATCATCGCTGTCTGCCAGCGGCTGACAAAGGTTGTCCCAGGTGAATGCACCCGACTGGGCCACCACGCGTTCTACCGTTTGACGGCACGTTTCCAGCGCGGTTTTTATCGCCGGGACAATATCTTCGGTTTTAATTTGGGAAAACGGAGGCAGGGTGAATGGAGTCAGTAATGGATTCGTCATGGCGCAGTCCTGATTATCGTGTCTGTGATTGGTGCATCTTGATTATTTAAGATGAGGTCTGGTGTCGGGAAAATCAATGGTTAACGATGCCGACCGATTTGTTTTCAATGCGCCGCATTCATGATGAATAAATTTCATGTTTATAAATGACACTGAAGAGGATTCAACCAGGAAACGCCCTGTGACGTGGTAATCTTTCTCTACAAACGACATTAATTACACTGAAAAAAAGAGATAAATCACATGGCCACGTCATATTCACCGATCCCGCCGTTTCGTGCCGACGTTGTTGGCAGCTATCTGCGACCTGCCTATCTTCACGAGGCGCGCAGCCAGTTAGCCAGGGGCGAACTGACGGCGGAGGCGTTGAAAACCATTGAAGATAAAGCGATTACCGAACTGGTCGAAAAACAGAAACGCGCCGGATTACAGGTTATTACTGATGGCGAGTTCCGCCGTAGCTGGTGGCATCTTGATTTTATGTGGGCGCTCAACGGGGTCGAAAAGACATCGATCTCAAAAGGTTATGTGTTTGCCGATAAAGAAACGCGCGCCGAAACCGGCAGGCTTACCGGCAAGCTCTCTGGCGAAAACCATATGTTTGTCGAGCATTTTAAATTCCTTCTCCAATTTACGGAACCGGGGATCGTTCCACGGATGACCATCCCGGCACCCGCGCAATTTCTGGCGGAGTTGCAGCGTCCTGACAACAAAGCGCTGACCACATCCATTTATCCGTCTGAAGACGAACTGGTGGCGGATATCGCCCGCGCCTATCGTACTTTTATCCAAGAAATTTATGCCGCTGGTTGCCGCAACCTGCAACTGGATGACTGTACATGGGGCATGCTGGTCGATCCGAAGTTTGCCGGCGCGGGCGCGGCGGATACGCCGAAATCCACCGATGACGGATGCGGTTGCGGACACTCCCACGTCGAGGCGCCGAACAATAACGTCAGCGCGCTGGCCGAGTTGTATCTGAAGGTCAACAATGCCGCTATTGAGGGCGCGCCAGCGGATTTGGCGCTGACGACCCACGTTTGCCGCGGGA
Organism: Brenneria salicis ATCC 15712 = DSM 30166; assembly: GCF_003315515.1. Classification (GTDB taxonomy): domain Bacteria; phylum Pseudomonadota; class Gammaproteobacteria; order Enterobacterales; family Enterobacteriaceae; genus Brenneria; species Brenneria salicis. The sequence goes on from NZ_QNRY01000063.1 coordinate 12,864, forward strand.
ACTATCACTCCTCCTGGGCGGCAAGAGGCGACTATCAACCGGTGGCCGGGGTACTGTTCGCGCGGGAAAATGTCGCGGCTTACTACCTTGAGTTTGATACGGAGCGTTCGGGCGATTTTTCCCCGCTGACGCAGGTTTCCGGGAATAAGCAGGTTGTTCTGGGGCTAATCTCCTCCAAGGTCGGAGAACTGGAAGATAAGCAGGCGGTGATCGACCGTATCCATGAAGCGAGCCGCTACGTGCCATTAGAACGCCTGTGTCTCAGTACGCAATGTGGCTTTGCCTCGACGGAAGAAGGAAACATTCTGACCGAAGAACAGCAGTGGGCGAAAATCGCGTTGGTAAAAACGATCGCGGATGAGGTGTGGGGCTAAGCGTTTCTTAACGCGGCGCGGGTGGTGACCTTATCGCCCGCTCCGCATTCATCATCGGGCCTTATGCGCTTCTCTTGTCAGTCGGTTAACTTTTTATCGGCCAGACGGTTTATACTGGCTGCCATAGAACCGTATTTTTCAGACAGCAAGAGAACCCAATGCTAAGTTACCGCCATAGTTTCCACGCCGGCAACCACGCCGACGTGCTGAAACACACCGTTCAGAGCCTGATCATCACCGCGCTGAAAGAGAAAGATAAACCTTTTCTGTATCTGGATACCCACGCGGGCGCCGGACGTTACCAGCTTAGTGGAGCGCACGCCGAACGGACAGGGGAATATCTGGATGGGATTGCCAAAATCTGGCAACGCGATGATATTCCGGCTGAACTCGAACCTTATATGCGGGCGGTGCATACCTATAATCACAACGGGCAACTGCGTTATTATCCCGGTTCCCCGCTGATTGCCCGCCAGTTGCTGCGTGAGCAGGACAAAATTCATCTGACGGAACTGCACCCCAGTGATTTCCCGTTGTTACGCAATGAGTTTCAAAAAGACGCGCGTTGCAAAGTGCTGCGTGAAGACGGCTACCAGCAGTTGAAATCACAACTGCCGCCGCTTTACCGTCGCGGTTTTGTGCTGATTGATCCGCCTTATGAACTGAAAACCGATTATCAGGCGGTGGTGAAAGGCCTTCAGGAAGGACACAAACGTTTTGCCACGGGTGTATATGCACTGTGGTATCCGGTGGTATTACGTCAGCAAATCAAGCGGTTGCTGAAAGAGTTGGAAGCAAGCGGCATCCGTAATATTCTGCAAATTGAACTGGCTGTAAGGCCGGATAGCGATCGGCACGGTATGACCGCTTCCGGGATGATTGTCATAAATCCGCCGTGGAAACTGGCCGCGCAGATGAAAAGCGTACTGCCCTGGTTGCATAGCGTGCTGGTGCAAGCGGGAACAGGCCATACGCTGGTGGAGCAAATCGTCCCGGAGTAAGCGGCGGCGTGATTTGGTTTTTCCTATTATAACCATAGGCCTAATTTTTATAGACTGCGGCGTGGCAGCGTTACACTCTAGAAAAATTTTATTCACTTAAGCATGGATACTCTTTATGACCAGACACTATGACTACCTTGCCATCGGCGGCGGCAGCGGCGGGATCGCCTCGATTAACCGTGCGGCGATGTATGGTAAAAAATGTGCGTTGATCGAAGCAAAATATCTGGGGGGAACCTGCGTCAATGTCGGTTGCGTGCCGAAAAAAGTGATGTGGCATACGGCGCAGATCGCTGAGGCGATTCATCAGTACGGGCCTGATTACGGGTTTGATACCACCCTGAATCAATTCAACTGGGATACGTTGTTGAAAAACCGTAGCGCTTACATTGATCGTATCCATCAGTCTTACAACAACGTGCTGGGTAAAAATAAAGTCGATGTCATTCAGGGGTTTGCCCGTTTTATTGATGCGCATACGGTGGAAGTAAACGGTGAGAAAATCACCGCTGATCATATTTTAATTGCCACCGGTGGCCGCCCGACGCACCCGGATATTCCAGGCGTAGAATATGGCATTGATTCCGATGGCTTTTTTGAACTGAATGCGTTACCGAAGCGTACCGCTGTGGTTGGCGCAGGCTATATTGCCGTGGAAATTGCCGGGGTGCTGAACGCGCTGGGTTCGGAAACGCATCTGTTCGTGCGTAAGCATGCGCCACTGCGCAGCTTCGATCCGCTGATTGTCGATACACTGCTAGAGGTGATGAATAGCGAAGGGCCGACGCTGCATACCGAGTCCATTCCTAAAATGATTGTAAAAAATGCCGATGGCAGCCTGACGTTGCAACTGGAAAATGGTCAGTCACACATGGTCGACTGCCTGATTTGGGCAATTGGCCGCGAGCCGGCAACGGATAATCTGAACCTTGAGGCGACCGGGGTTGAACTAAACGACAAAGGCCATATCAAGGTCGATAAATTCCAGAACACCAACGTACCGGGGATCTATGCGGTGGGCGATAACACCGGCGCGGTCGAGTTAACGCCAGTTGCTGTGGCGGCGGGGCGTCGTCTGTCCGAACGTCTGTTCAACAATAAGCCGGATGAGCACCTGGATTACAACAACATTCCAACGGTGGTGTTCAGCCACCCGCCGATCGGCACGGTCGGACTGACTGAGCCGCAGGCGCGCGAACACTACGGCGACGAGCAGGTGAAAGTGTATCAATCCTCTTTCACAGCCATGTACACCGCAGTCACCCAGCATCGCCAGCCGTGCCGTATGAAGCTGGTTTGTGCAGGCAAGGACGAGAAAATCGTGGGTATCCACGGTATTGGCTTCGGCATGGATGAAATGTTGCAAGGCTTTGCGGTGGCGCTAAAAATGGGCGCGACTAAAAAAGACTTCGATAATACCGTCGCTATTCATCCAACGGCAGCGGAAGAGTTTGTGACCATGCGTTGATCGTCTCAATTCCAGAGGTTTCCTGGCGAATAATATAGACAGGAGCCTCTTGATTATGGTTGATTGTTTTTTTATATATTTATTATTATCCTTATATTGCTAGCCGCTTTTTATCATTGTTGAGATTTTATCTACACAAATTTTATTTTTATGCTAACTTAATGATTTTTATTTCTTTTAAAATAACCTTATCTCTGCTGGCGTGATTTTTAAAACAATCTACACCTGAAATATTTCCCTATCGCTTGATAGCTACAAAAGTGATGTCATTCAAATCACATAAATAACCTAAGGAATGATGTTATGAGCTATGAAGATAGCAATATTGAGGTTAATGATTTTTTCTCTAAATAACTGCGCCTATTACCGCTCCACTTTTGTTAGTCCAGGTTTGTTGCCTGGGAAAGGTGATGCGGTTTTAATAAATTGTCTGACATTTTT
>NZ_QNRY01000064.1 GCF_003315515.1 Brenneria salicis ATCC 15712 = DSM 30166
TGAATGCTATGATCGGCATAACTCAGTCCGGTTGGTGATTTGTTTTGATTTGGCGATTGATCAGATCGCTCAAACCGGATTGAGTTCCCTTCAGTGATCTACTATTAGGCGCAGTTATTTAGGGGATGAGCCGCAACAATTAGTGAATGAGTTGCAGGATCTGTTTACGCATGCCCAACTGGTGGGCGGTGATGCGGCGTTTGAGCAACGCATGGCGCAGGTGGTTGGGTTTGTCGATGAGCCGGATGTTGGACTCGCACTACCGCTTGATATCCGGGGGACGGCTTTCCAACAGCGCGTATGGCAGGCATTGCGGGAGATCCCCGCTGGCGAGACGGCCAGCTACCGGGATATTGCGCGCGGATAGGTGCGCCGTCCGCGGTGCGGGCGGTGGCGGGCGCTTGTGCGGCCAACCGTCTGGCGGTGGCCATTCCTTGTCATCGGGTGGTTCGCCACGATGGGGCGTTGTCAGGGTATCGCTGGGGCGTGGAGCGCAAGCGAGCCCTGTTGGAAAAGGAAACGCGGCTTACGCACGATGCAAGTAAGCGTCATCTGGCAGACGATAAGGGAGCGGCCCGTCATGAATCTTGATTTATTTGCGCATGAAATCCCGCAGCAACAAACGGAAACGCTGGCGCCGGGCGCAGTCATCCTGCGTGGCTTCGCCTATCCAGAGACGGAGGCGTTGATGATGGCAATCACTGAGGTGGCGGCGTGCGCGCCGTTTCGCCATATGGTGACGCCGGGAGGCTATGTCATGTCGGTGGCGATGAGCAACTGCGGGCCGCTGGGCTGGATCACCGATGGCTGGGGCTATCGCTATTCGCCTATCGATCCGCTTAGCGGGCAGCCGTGGCCGGCAATGCCCGTTGTTTTTTCTCAATTGGCCCACCGCGCTGCCAGCGCCGCCGGTTTTGAGGATTTTACCCCTGACGCCTGTCTGATCAACCGCTACGATGTGGGGGCGCGAATGTCGCTGCATCAGGACAAAGACGAACATGATTTCAGTCAGCCTATTGTTTCGCTCTCGCTCGGGCTGGGCGCCACCTTTCTATTTGGCGGCTTGAAGCGCCATGAGCAGGTTCAACGATGTTCGTTGCTGCATAGTGATGTGATTGTCTGGGGCGGCGCGTCGCGGCTGCGTTATCATGGCATCTTGCCGCTGAAAAGTGGCGTCGTGCCAGACGGTTTTGCGGGGGAACACCGTTTTAATCTGACGTTTCGCAAAGCGGGATGATATGGATGGGATAAAGCCAGACCGAATCCGCATCAATTGGACTGACAGGCTGGCCGGGGCCCCCTGCCATGTTTCAGGTTACAAAGCGAAATCAGACTGGGGCGAGCATTTTACTTGCTGGTAGAACCGATATAGTTGAGCGCATTTTCTGCCGTGATACGGCCAGAGTTCAGTACAAAGCCGAAGGTGCCCGCCTCCAGCAGTAAATCATAGGTATCGCCATACATCCCGGCTGCGCCTGCGCTGATGATCACTACATCGGCATGCTTCGATATTTCTGGTTTTGCGGTTTCCGCCGCCTGTACGACAGATAATCCCATTATCGACATACACAGGGTCGCCAATAAACGATTTCTGAATATTTTCATGGCATTTTCCTAAGCCGTAATAAAATAAATATATTGTGAATGCAATAGTCAGCGGTTGATGTGCTATTCACTGAGTTTGGCTTGTGAATACGCCTCTTCCGCGGCTTCAAGAACGGCGCCGCTGGTAATACTGGCCCCGGAGACGCCATCAACCTGAATGCTCTGTTTTTCAACCATCGCGTTGGCTAATTCTTTCGCGGCTTCGCCTCCGACTTCCGGGGTTTCGTCAGGCGCATTAATCGTGGCTTTGATTAATTTTCCCTGGGCATCGACATCAATAGTGACGGTGACGTCCCCGCCCAGACCGGGTTTGGCTGCGGAATAGGTCCCGGCCTTAAAATTATTACTTTCTTGCGCGATTACGGTTCCCGTAGCTAAAAAAAGGCAAAGGAAGAGCGTACCCGAAGATGTTTTCATATCAACTCCCATTCAGATTGGTTAAATTAAAAATTAATGACGGACAAAACGAATAACTTTTCTCTTTTATCTATCCCCCATGAATAAAGTGATGGCCATCGTCGTCATTCAGTGATTTAAATACCAGGCAGCAAGTAGGTAACCCCACCCCCAGCAATAAAAATAACAAGCTAAAACTGTTTAAGTTAAAGACGATTTCAAATTGAGAAAGAAATCGTAATATTGGAAACGTCAGAGCCATGCTGACCATAACGGAAATAAGTTGCGTAATGGTCAACATATTATTGCCGCTGTTATACGTGGCGTGATTCAGATTACTAAAGGCCAGCGTACTTTCTGCCGAATGCAGCGTTGAAATCAATATGCCCAGAATGGTCGCGATAATCCCGATCTGCATCATCGATTTTTCCTGCACGGCGACACTCAATGCCAGGATACATAGAGAGGTGAATCCAGTGGTCAACATCAGCAGTCGTCGATAGCCTGTACGTTTTATCATCGGTTCAAACAGCATTTTCGACAGTAACGCTCCGCCGGAAAACAGCAACAGAATAATACTGGTTTCGACTGGCTGACACGCTAATGTTGTTTGCAGCATTAATGACAGCACCACTGGCGTCGATGACAGCAGGATGCGGGTTAACATGCCGCCGAGCACCCCCACCGAAAATGTTCTTATTTCAAATAGCGCTGCCGGAAATAATGCCTCTTTCCTGGTGATGTCTTGTTTGAAGTAAAGAAATGCCAGTCCAATGCCAGACAAGCACAGTAACAGGGCAACCGGTGCGGGAATAATATTTTTTGGCATAGCGGTCAGGATAAGTGCCGTCAGAAATAGCATCATCACCAGCAATATCAGGCCATAAGGATCGGTGCGTCGCTCCGCTAACCGATTTTCATTGGGAATATATTTTCTGGCGAAAAAAAGACAAAACAATGACAGTGGAATATTGGCGATAAAAATAACCCGCCATGAAAAAAGATTAATCATAAAGCTGCCTAATACCGGACCAATCATGGTGCCCAATAACCCCAGTAAGGTGATCCGATTGAGAAAGGTCAGTTTCATGGTTTGCGGCGTCGTTCTTAATATCACGGTTCGGATGATGGGCAACATCAAGGCGCCGCCGATCCCCTGAATAAAGCGAAAGGCGCTTAAGCTGATAAAGGAATTCGCGGTGATACATAACAGTGAGCCCATCATAAAGATACCTATCGCCAGCAGATAGGTTTTCCTTTCTCCCAGACATTCCGCCAGCCAGCCATTGACTGGCGTAAACGCCACCACGGTAATGACATAGGAAATGACGATCATTTCCATGCGCAACACCGGTTGGCGCAAGGAATCCGCGATAGCCGGGATCGCGATGTACAGCATGGTGGTATCCATGGATTGCATGAAAAAGGTAACGGATGCAATCCAGAACAGGGACCATGACGTATTCATCGGTCAGGCTACCGTCATTTGTCCGGCATAGAGCACGAACAGGCGTAGCAAGAACACGCCGAACAGACTCAGCGCCGCCATGATAATCAGGCGTCCTTTACCGGGATTACGTATAAAACCGGCAATCAGGGGTACAGCGATGCCGACGCCGATAATACCGATCCAGAAGACGCCGCCCCAAAAGCCGCTGAGCGCCGTATGAGCGGCCACGGTTTTCTGCCCGCCGCCCAATAACAAACCGATAAAGAAGGCAAACAGCAGGAACAGTTCCGCATAGACCACCGGGTTTTCTATGCGGTGAATGAAGCGCAATGTTGCTCTGCTGCCGACAGACTGGCGGCTCATGGCGCTGGTAAGCATCATCACGGCGATGCCGGACGTGGTGCCTGATGCCAGAAACAGCACCGGGAGAACCGGGTTATTCAGCAGCGGGAACGATTTCAGCGCTGAAAGCAGAAAACCGGTATAGCAGCCGAGCAGGATAGCCAGCACCAGCAGCACGTTTTCAATCAAAGCGGATTTTTGGGCGATAATGGCGGTTGTGCTCCGCATCAGTGATGTCAACGCCGGACGCGGCAGCCGGGCTTCGATCAGGTTGAGTAACCCTTCACGATAGAGGTTGACGAGCCATAGCAGGATGACTACGAAGTACGCCTGAAAGAGCATCACTCCCAGCGACATAATGGACATCGGGTTATAGAACACCATCAGATACCAGAACGCCAGTGGTCGCGTCAGGTGAAAAATCAGAATCACCAGACCGATAATCACCGACAACGGAGCAACGATGGCGGTGGATTTAATCACGATATTGCCGCCGTTGTACTCTGCGGGAATGTAATACTTAATCAGAATCGACAGCGAAACCATTCCTGCCGAAATCCCCACCAGCAAGAGATAAATGGCGATGGGCCAATCCCAGACCAGGGTGTCAAACTGAAAGGCGCTATGCATTGTCGATTTCTCCCCGTCTACCCGGAATTCGATAGAGTTGTGGTTCGGTGCCAAGATAGACTTTTGAGCGATAGGTTGAATTGCCCTTAATCATTTTGGAAATATCGCTGTCGGGATCGTTCAGATCGCCGAACACCAGCGCCTTAGTCGGACATATCTCCACGCAGGCCGGCTGTTTCCCAGCGGCCAGATTGGTTTCCCGGCAAAAGTTGCATTTATCCGCCGTCTTGCTGACCGGGTTGATAAAGCGAACGTGATAAGGGCAGGCGGCAATGCAATAGCGGCAACCGACGCAGCGTTTATCGTTGACATCGACAATGCCGGTTAAGGCATCCTTGAAAGATGCCCCGGTCGGGCATACCGTGACACACGGCGGATTCTCGCAATGCTGGCAGGATTTACGAAAATACTGTTTGAATGCGCGTGATTTTCCCTGCGGCGGAATATCGACCGTTTTCAGTATTTCCAATCGGGTAACGCCATCAGGCACGTTATTGGTGGTTTTACAGGCCCCGATACAGGCGTTACAGCCAATACAACGTTGTTCATTATGCAGCAGACCATATTTCACAGCAGCGGATTTGGCGTTTTGCGCGGGTTCGCTCTGCGCACGTGCAAAGCTGGTATTCCCGGTGACGACAATCGCGCTGCCCATATAGGCAAGAAAACGGCGGCGAGAAAATTCTTCCATAATATAGACCTTCACAACATTGAACTTCACATTGAAGCAGTAACGGCGCTGATGCGGCGTCGGCATAAGAAGTCAGTTATTCCCGTCAGTTTTCAAATCACAGGACGCCGACGTCCTGTACCGTGAAATCTGGCCGGGGATATTGACTGAAAATATTGCCTTTCAGACGATGTATTTACTCGTAATCTCTATTTTTTATTGTTTTTATTTGACCATAGGGCAGGAGGGGTAATTGTGCTCTTAGTCACATTTATTTCTTTGTATATCTATATAAATCACATATCTATTTATTATAAATATCTGTTTTCAGAATGACTCGGTGAATTATTTATTGTGATCAAGCTTGAATAATTACATGTGCGATCACTATTTTTTCAGAATAAAAGTTGAAATGAGATGCATTTTTATTAATGGCGTTTTACATATTAATTGATGCATATCGGATTCTTCGGTTTTCATTTAATTTAATTTTGGCTAAAAATTGATTTATACCTATTTTTTCTGGCGACAGCGCCCAACATTAGCATGCAGAGCATACTGACGTTGGATGCGCAGAGGTGATTCGATGTCAGGGTTTCAGATGTTTATCAAGAAAACTCAGGGTGATTTTCATGATATCCGGTTGTAACCAAGCCGAACCGCCGTGTCCCGCGCCTTTGACGACATAGTAAGTGGAATCGATGTTTTTCGCCGTCAGCGCCTGATGCAGTCTTTCCGTCTGGCGGGGTGAAACCAGCGTATCGGCCAAACCGTGCATAATCAGCAAAGGCGGAGTAGCCTGGCTGATGTAATTGATCGGATTGGCGGCGGAGGCCTTGCCGGGGTAGCGGGAGATCGGACCGCCTTCACTGAATGTGGCGGTGCCGTCAACCCAAGTCGCTGTTGCAGATAGCTGTCTTTATTGGCGTGAATGAAGCCGCCGCCGGTGATGAACAACACGACAGGCAGCGGCGTTTGCGTATTTGGCTGAAGAATATCCATCTTTAATGCGACATTAGGATAGCCAAGGTCTGATGTTTGTGAATACATCACATTGGAAATCAGTTTGAACGACGTGATTTCCGGTTTAACCGTGATTTCATGCTGGTTGGCGGCTGCTATCGTCGCATTTCCGCCGACGGCGCCGGCGAGAATGAGCGATGCCAATACTATTTTCTGGGGGGCATCATAGTCATCTTTTCTAATCCCGTTGTTCGCCATTGGTAAAGGGTCTATCGTCGGGCGAGGTATCTAAAAATAATGAGAGATATATTGCCGGTTATTTATAATCAGAAATTAACGTTATCCTTATAATTATATCGTTTTTTTGTTAAATAACAGTGAATTGGATTTGGACGATTGATGAGTTAACCATGCTGGCTAAAAACTAAGTGTGCATTGGATCACATTTGTTTTTTTGTATATGCATATAATTGTTATCTTAATATATTATAAACGATCACTAATGTCGTAAATATGATTAGTATAAAACGAATCATTTATTACCAGGAGCTTCTCCGAGTCAGGAGCTTTACCAAAGCGGCTAAGGCGCTGAATATATCACAGGCTTTTTTGTCTCAAGAGATAGCACGCCTGGAGATTGAAACGGGAAGAAAGTTGATTAATCGAACCACCCGACAGTTTTCCGTGACGCCATTCGGCCAGCTTTTTGTCGAAAAAATTCATACCTTGATTAAAGAACACTATGAACTGGAACAGTTTGTCAACAGCTACGAAGAAAGCTCGGACGGGGCATTGCTGGTGGGGGTAATTCCGATTTTTAACCGTTTGAGCTATTACACTATTTTTAGTCAGTTTCAAAAATGCTATCCGAATATCGATATTTCCTTTATTGACGGCGTCAGCAGCGATTTATTGGAGAGAGTACGCACCACCAATATTCATATTTCCTTTTCGACGCCGTTTGATGAGTACCTGAATGATCCGTTGTTTAATCATTCCGTTTTTCTGAACGATGAGATCGTCGCGGTGGTGGCTGCGGCGCATCCACTCTCTGCCTGTACGACATTGGAACTGTCACAACTGGCGGCGGAAAAACTGATTGTGCCGCAAAGAGGAACCGGCGAACATGCCGTGGTGTCTGCGGCATTCGCCAAACAGGGCATCAGCCCCTGTTATTTTCGGGAATGCAGCAATATGGATATCATCATGGATCTGGTGATGAACCTGTCGGGTGTGGTATTCCTCTGCTCTTCCGTTGCAAAAAGCCTGAGCGCTTATGACGTGGCTATCATTCCGCTGGAAGTGAAACTGGAAAGAACCTTTGCCGTTAGTTACCTGAAGCGCAGCGTCAATATTCCGATGGTGCGCCTGTTTCTGGATTTTTTACAACAAAATGGCGACACACTCCCACGGTATGAATCATCCTGACGTATCAGGGGGTTAACACCTCATCGCTTTCTTTGTTCGTATCGTCCTGGCGATGAATTTCCGCATTAATCCGTGTCGTTCATTCCTCTGTGCAGGCTGATTCAGTTGCATCATGTCGGGCGCCGCAACGACGCCCGAATAACAAAAGCCAGGGCGGAGAAAAATGGCGCTTAATAACCATAAGGCCCGGTCAAAAATCAGCTACGTCCAAGACGCATGAGCTCTTGCGGGGCAAAGTATCCGCTCACGCCTTGCAGTTCGACGCATTTTGCCCGACGAACCTCTTTGCGTTGCAGATTTTCTGCGTGGATCGCCGCAATCGTGCCGACCAGACCAGAACCGTCTTGCATGACGCGGCAACCGTTGTCGAGCGGATTTCTGTATCTGTCATACGCTTTGTTCACCTTAATCTCCTTCGTTTGACGATAAAAATCGGTTCGATCCTACTGCGCGAAAAAAGGCATCACCAGCGTATTAGCGGGTTTATAGAGAACTTGTATATAGACCATAGTGTTATTAACTGGATTTAATAAGAATTGACGTTTTTTAACCTATTGGCAGCATAAAGTTATCGCAGATTAACTATCCGATGGCATTGATCGCGGATATTTGCGCTGACAGCGGGGGGCATCCTTGCCGATTGTCTCTGGTTATCACAACACTGCTGCAATGGCTTTCCCCAGGGTTTCCGTATTACCGGCGCCACCCAAATCCCCGGTAAGCGGCGCCTGTTCCGGCCCCCGTGCCAGCACCGTCTCAATCGCGCGCAACACCGCCGCTCCCGCCTCAGGATAGCCCAGATGTTCCAACATCATGCCGCCACACCAGATCTGTCCGATGGGGTTCGCCAATCCTTTACCGGCAATATCGGGCGCAGAGCCATGAACCGGTTCAAACAGGCTGGGGAAATTTCGCTCCGGGTTGATATTGGCGGACGGCGCGATGCCGATAGTTCCGGTGCAGGCAGGCCCCAGATCCGACAGAATGTCGCCGAACAAATTGCTGGCGACCACCACGTCGAACCAGTCGGGATGCAGCACAAAATTGGCGGTCAGGATATCGATGTGAAATTTATCGACCTTAATTTCTGGATACTGTTTTGCCATTTCAGCAACCCGCTGATCCCAGTACGGCATGGTGATGGCAATACCGTTGGATTTAGTGGCGGAGGTCAGGTGCTTTTTCGGGCGTTTCATCGCCAGTTCATAAGCGAATTTAAGGATTCGATCGACGCCGACGCGCGTCATTACCGTCTCCTGAATGACAACTTCACGATCGGTGCCCGCAAACATGGTGCCGCCGACGCTGGAATATTCGCCCTCGGTATTTTCCCGCACCACATAGAAATCAATGTCGCCGGGATAACGGCCGACCAACGGCGCTTGGATGCCGGGCATTAACCGGCAGGGACGCAGATTGACGTACTGATCGAACGCCCGGCGAAATTGCAGCAGCGATCCCCATAAAGAGATGTGATCTGGCACGACATCCGGCCAGCCAACCGCGCCGAAATAGAGCGCATCGTACTGGCTCAGGGTAGAAAACCAGTCATCCGGCAGCATCTTTCCATGCTTCAGGTAGTAGTCGGCGCTGGCGAAATCAAACCAGTCCCACTGGATGGCGATATCAAATTTTTCGGCGGCGCGTTGCATGACGCGCACGCCTTCCGGCATCACTTCTTTGCCGATGCCGTCACCGGGGATCACGGCGATGCGGTGCTGTTTTCCAGTCATAAACCATTCCTTTTCACATAAGAGAGGAGAATTGAGTGTATTTCCCTGGCAAATAGTGAACAATTAGTCTTGCTGGCAAGGCATTGTTGAATTTAAGAGAAGAATTTATGTCGACGGTTAACGATCTACGCTTTTTCAGCCGCATCGTGGCATTGGGCAGCCTGACTGCCGTCGCGCGTGAACTGGGGCTCTCTCTGCCCGCAGTGAGCAAGCGACTGACGCAACTGGAAAAACGGCTTGGCGTACAGTTGATCCAACGGACCACCCGGCGTCTGGATCTCACGGCGGAAGGCATACTTTATGCGGAAGGCGCATTGCCGATACTCAAGGAAATTACAGAAATGGAAAGCGCGGTGGCTAAAAACCAGCGTTCGCTCTGCGGCAAGCTCAACGTCAATGCTTCTTTCGGCTTTGGTCGTCGCCATGTGGCGCCGCTGATTTCATCTTTTTCACGTTTACATCCCGGTCTTGAGGTTCAGCTTCAGCTTTCCAGTCAACCCATCAATCTGCTGGATGCCGCCATTGATATTGATATCCGTGTTGGCGAGTCGCCTGATTCACGGTTGATTGCGCGCAAGCTGTTGGATAACCCGCGTATTTTGTGCGCCTCGCCCGCTTATATTGAACGTGTCGGTATGCCGCGAACGGTAGCTGATTTGTCCGCACATAATTGCATTGTGCTCAGGCAATATGAAAGCGACTACGCGCTGTGGCGTTTCTATCAGTCGGGCAAAGAGTTTACGCATAAAGCCTATGGCAGCCTGTCGAGTAACGATGGCGAAGTTATCATATATTACGCACTGGATGGACACGGGATTATTCTGCGTTCGTTCTGGGATGTGCAAGCGTATCTGGCGCGGGGCGAGTTGGTTGTGCTGCTGAACGATTTTGAGATACCCGCGGCGGATATCCATGCGGTTTATCAACATCGACGTAACGTGCCAGCCAGAATCACCTCGTTTATTGATTATTTAACCGGGCATTTAGTATGAAGCATCTGATATGAAAAGAAAACTGCCTGCCTGGTCATTAAGGTTGTGAATTCATTGTCGCCGTAACAGGTTCAGTTATCTCTCCCGTCCGTTTTACGCCTTCTTTCTATTCATTTATAGGGCATTAACGATTTATTGAAATAATAAGCATAATGAGTATAGTTATCATTTTCTTTTCTATAAATAAATGGCGGCCTGACTCGCCCAATATCCCGCTCCAATAATCATTGATTCATTGAGGATAGATTATGTCTTGCGTGACTTACGCTGGGGAAACGCGCATGGGTGCTGCTTCACTGGCGAGAATAAAACCCTTCGCCGTCTCTCTTCTCACTGTTCTGGTTTCCGCGTCGCTGTCGCACACTCAGGCATTCGCAGAGGATCAATCACCCTCGGACGCTAAAGCGGATACGCTGGTGGTCAGCGCTGATGCGAACGCCAGCGCCGACGTTGGCGACGCACAGGATTACAGTGTAAAAGTGACCCGCGCCGGCACGAAAATGTCGCTGGTGCCGCGTGATATTCCCCAATCGGTGAGCATCATCAGCCAGCAGCGTATGCAAGATCAGAACCTGCAAACCATTGGCGAGGTCATGGCCAATACAACCGGGGTGACCGCCAAAAACATTGATTCCGAACGTTCAACCTATTTTTCCCGCGGCTTTCTCATCAATAATTACCTGTTTGATGGTATTCCGACCGTCGTTGATGACATTTGGGATTTTGGCGATGCGGGATCGGACACGGCTATTTATGAGCGCATCGAAGTGGTGCGCGGCGCAACGGGGTTAATGACCGGGACGGGCAACCCCTCCGCGGCGGTGAACATGGTGCGCAAACATGCGGACAGCCGTGAATTCACAGGCGCGGTTTCCGGGAGCTACGGCAGTTGGGATCAGCAGCGCATGGTCGCCGATCTGTCGGCGCCGCTGACGGAGAGCGGCAATGTGCGCGGACGGATGATTGCGGGATATCAGGACAACGATACCTGGCTTGATCGTTATCATAAACGCAAAAAATTCCTCTATGGCGTGATTGATGCCGATCTGACGGATTCCACAACGCTTTCCCTCGGTTACGATTATCAGGAAAGCGATGTCGATAACCCTACGTGGGGCGGCCTGCCGACGTGGTTCACCGATGGCAGCCGCACGCATTTCGATCGCAGTTTCAATCCGGCGCCGAATTGGAGCTATTCCAATAAAACCTCGAAAAAGGTACTTGCCGATCTCGCCCAGCGGTTTGACAACGGCTGGAAGGTGCGTCTGAACGGTACACGCGCCGAAACGGAGTTCGACTCCAAACTGATGTATGCCAACGGATTCCCGGATAAAGATAGCGGGCAACTCGTCGATCCTTATGGCCTGGGGATTGGCGCCTATGGCGGATGGAATAAGGGAACGCGCAAAGTCGATGCCATCGATACTTACGCCTCCGGCCCGTTCGAGCTATTGGGGCGGCAGCATGAGTTGGTGGTAGGCGGCGGCTACAGCAAACAACGTGTCCATTTCTATAATTCTCAATCCACCATTAGCTCGTCCGATATGGGCAACTACTATCACTGGGATGGCAATATTCCCGATCCAGGCTGGGGTGCCTGGACGGATTATGAGCACTCCACCACGCGTCAAAAATCGCTCTATGCCACGGCGCGTTTCTCGCTGGCCGATCCATTGCATCTGATTGCCGGCGCGCGTTATACCGACTGGAGCATCATTGGTTCGACAGGCGACACCAGCAACAACCGGGTAACTCCGTATGTCGGACTGGTTTATGACATTAACGATACCTGGTCTGCCTATGCCAGCTATACCGACATCTTCCAGCCGCAAACCAGAAAGGACATTAACAACAAATATCTGGCGCCGACGACCGGTAAAAACTATGAAGCGGGCATCAAAGGCGACTGGTACAACAGCCGCCTGACTGCCTCGGTATCGGTATTTCGCATTGAGCTGGATCACCTGGCGCAGTCGACGGGGCAGTATATTGCCGGCTCAACGGAAATCGCCTACAGCGCGGTGGATGGCGTTGTGAGCAAAGGCGTAGAGTTTGAGGTGAACGGGGCGTTAACGGACAACCTGCAAATGACGTTTGGCGGTTCACGCTTTGTGGCTGATGATAAAGAGGGCAAATCGATCAATCCGAACCTGCCGCGCACGTCACTTAAGCTGTTTACCCGCTATCAACTGCCAATGCTGCCTGATTTAACGTTAGGCGGGGGCGTAAACTGGCAGAATAGCATCTGGGAGGAAGGCGCGGGGCCTCAGGGAATGGGAACGCTGCGAGCGGAGCAGGGCAGCTATGCGCTGGTTAATCTGTTTGGCCGTTATCAGATGACGAAACAGCTTGCTGTACAGGCCAATATTAATAACTTGTTCGATAAAACCTACTATAACTATCTCGCGCCTTATGCTGTCTACGGCACGCCGCGCAGTGTCTCCATGACGGTCAATTATACCTTCTAAACGTGTCGATAACCCCGGTGGTTTGCCGCCGGGGTTATATCGATTGTCGCGTTTCGGAAAAAACAGCCACTATTTATGTTATGCGTATTGGTTATGTCATGCGTACTGGCGCACTGGTTAGTACATGATTTTAACCAGCCAGTACATTACGCTGGCGGCGATCAGGGAATTGATGGAAGGCACGCCCCATTCGATGGCGAAACCGACGATAGCGCCGACAAGACTGGCCACAATCGCCGCCCAACCGATAAGGGGCGTCGCCGCCATTTCCGGCAGTTTACCTTCGCGCCGGCTGTCATCGAGCACTTTCCTATGGGTGCGCAAAATATAATAATCCACCAGCATAATGCCGATGATTGGCGGGAACAGGACGCCCATTAGGGTCAGAAAATCCACAAACCTGTCCAGAATACCCATGACGGAAAGCGAGGTGCCGATAAAGCCAATCACCAGCGTTATCGACATATAACTGAGCTTTTTCCCGGTGATCCCTTCGATGGCGTTGGCGATGCCGAGCGTGGAAGAGTAGAGGTTGATGTCATTGATCCTCAACGTGGAGAAAATGACCACGATAAGGCCGACTCCGCCTGCCGTCTGGGACATGATGGTCACCACGTCCGCGGTATTCAACGTGCGCGCAATCAAGATGGCCAGACCGTTTACGATAAATTCGCCGACAATGATCGACATCATGGTCAGCCCGAAAACGTGATTGCCTTTGCGGGAGTAGCGGGTCATGTCCGGGGTGATCAAGCTTGCCACAATACAGCCGCCCACCACCATCGTCGCGCCGGCGCTGATTGAAATGGCTTCACCGCCCGGCGACGAACTGAGTAGCTCGCCAATATTATGCCCGGTCAGGGTCATCAGCGAAATATACCCGACAATCAGGATAAATAGCGGCACCGCAATTTTTGCAGTGAATTTCAATGCCCTGAAGCCGAAGGCGACCAGAATGGTCAGCGCCGCGCCTGAAATGGCGGCCGACCAGCCAAACCCCAGTTTATCGCCCATCGCGAAATTAAGCGCTTTGGCGAAAACGGCGTTTTGCACCCCGAACCAGCCTAATAGACTGACGGCGATCACCAGACCGATCATCACGGAACCCACTCGCCCGAATCCGCACCACCTTGCCAGCAGACTGCCGGACAACCCTTCGCGCATCCCGGCATAGCCTAGCCCCACCGTGACCACGCCAAAAATCGCGCTGCCGATGAAAATAGAGACAAACGCATCGGTTAACGTCATCGAGTTACCCAACACCGCACCGAGCATAAACTGATCCAGCGCGGTCAACATACCGATATGGACTAACGCCACATTAAAAAAAGGCAATCTCACATTCATCGGCACCCGGCTGACCGGGTAGTCATCAATATGTTCCATTCTGCAAATCTCTCCTTGTATTTAGATGAACTGAACGCCTTTTGAAATAAGCGAATCGGGAATGTAATTGTCTAATCCTAAATGATGGCAGAATGCCTCAAACTGACTTAAAGAATGTACGCCCGCTTTCTGGTACATGTTGTGAACTCTATTTTCGATAGTTTTATGGGAAACGTTCATTCTTCTCGCGATTTCCTTATTGGAAAACCGTTGAAGAATAAGGAAAAGAACATCCAGTTCAGACTTGGTAAAAAGCGTGGTGGTTAACTCCGTGGTTAGTGTCGAGGGCTTTCTCTGATTGATATAGATCAAGGGCGACAACGTATTGAGTTGCTTTGAATTCCAGATAGTACCGATGCAGACTTTATTCTTATCGAAGATGGGGATCTTTTCACAAATAAAAGGCATTAGCGTTTCATTACCATACCAATAATGCGTTTCAATCACAGCAACGCGCTGCGCGCTACTCTCTGTGCGTCGATCATGCTCTATCATGTCATCGGCCATCTCTGTCCAACTGGCGGGAAACTCCTCATCCAATCGCCCCTCGACATCAAAACGATGTGGCGTATTGGTATAAAGGTACGCCGCCTTGTTCATATAGACATGGCGTGACTCTAAATCTTTAATCCCCCACGGTTCGTCCAGGCCCTCCATCATGGTAATGAGACTACGGATATAATCAGCGTTATCCTCAAGTGATGATGCCATTCCCCCCTCCTTGTTTATACAGTTGATGCTAAGCTCAGCCGATGGTTTTTGATACTAACCCACAGAGACTGGACTTCCAGCGCATCTCACCCTGTTCTTGCCACTAAATAACTGCGCCTAATAGTAGATCACTGAAGGGAACTCAATCCGGTTTGAGCGATCTGATCAATCGCCAAATCAAAACAAATCACCAACCGGACTGAGTTATGCCGATCATAGCATTCA
>NZ_QNRY01000065.1 GCF_003315515.1 Brenneria salicis ATCC 15712 = DSM 30166
AAAAATGTCAGACAATTTATTAAAACCGCATCACCTTTCCCAGGCAACAAACCTGGACTAACAAAAGTGGAGCGGTAATAGGCGCAGTTATTTAGTATCGCGCGATTACGATGTCGTACAGCCACCTACGGTTTCCAGAGTCGTATTGATATTTGCGTCAACGTTATTGAGTCTGTTTATATACATAATAGAAATCAGAAGTTAAGCGTTTAAATTATTTCGATTCGGTATCCACCTAATCAAAACGGTAAGATGTCACTCTATTTTGAGTGGCGTTACCTGGCGTCGGGTTCCTTTTTTCCCCTCATGGCGTGTCATTATTTTCGAATAAATAGGAAAATTCAGCGCTGGAAGAAGAGGTTTTTGTATCTGATCTTAAATGCAGTTGCTGATGTTATGGTTCAAGTGATATAAGTATTAGTATGTTGTAACTAAAATAATGCTGCTATGAATCGCTATTTGCTTATTGACCGGATGAATGTAACTTTTGCCTCTCTGGAAGAAAAACTGACGTTGATGCAAAAATTGTTTTCAACCTTCCGCTTGTTGGCTGGCCGCGTATATTCGCTCCCTTACACCGCAAAAGGGACGGAACATGATGCTATTGAACAGATCCCGGTAACCCAACATGTCGGCATAGAAGCCCGCGACCTGGGACTGGCGCATTTTCAGCGTCTGTTCATCCACCACTACCCTGAAAGCATCAGTAGTAAAGCAGCGATCCGCTTACCGGGCGCCCTGTGCTTTTCCGTTCATCAGGATGAATATCATCAGGCCAATCAACTGATTCGAGATATTAATAGCCTGAAAAAAGAACTGGAACAGATCATCACGGTTGAATCCGGGTTGGAACCGGAGCAACGTTTTGAGTTTGCACATACGCACCTGCGCGGTTTAATTACGCTGAGCGCTTACCGTTCGTTAATTTTGCTGACTAATCCGGCGTCAGTACGTTTTGGCTGGGCGAACAAACATATCATCAAAAACATGACCCGCGCCGAATTGCTGGAAAAACTGGAGAAAAGTTTGAAAGCCGAGCGCGGTTTAGCGCCCTACAGTAAAGAACAGTGGGCAGCCTTGGTGGAACAGGAAATTGATGCGGTATTATCTTTACCTGAACACGCGAAACTGAAGATAAAGCGTCCGGTAAAAGTACAGCCTATCGCCAGAGTCTGGTATGCGGAACAGCAGAAACAGGTGCAACATCCCTGCCCGTCACCGTTGCTGATATTAAGTCAACAAGCGCATGGCGGCGGCGTGCCGATAATTGGCGAGTTAAACCATTACGATGCCGGCAACATTAACCATAAGCATAAACCGCAAGCCGCACCTTTACGTTTGCTGATTCCTCGTTTGCACCTTTATACCGATATTTTGTGAATCGACGCGAGAAAGCCTGCGGGTTGACGCCAGCAGGCTTAGCGCCATTTACGCTTTCAAACTGCCAACCATATCCTGCGGACGAACCCATTCATCAAATTCGGCATCAGTCAGGTAACCGAGTTTGAGTGCCGACGCTTTTAACGTCAGGCCCTCTTTATGGGCTTTTTTGGCAATTTCCGCCGCTTTGTCATAACCGATATGCGTATTCAGCGCCGTCACCAGCATCAGCGACTCATTCAACAGTTGATCGATTCGCTCGCGATTCGGCTCTATGCCGACCGCGCAATGCTCATTAAAGCTCTTCATGCCGTCGGCCAGTAAACGGATGGATTGCAGGAAGTTGTGGATCACCATCGGGCGATACACATTGAGTTCGAAATTACCAGAAGCGCCGCCCATATTAACGGCCACATCGTTCCCCATCACCTGACAGCACAACATGGTCATGGCTTCACACTGCGTCGGATTCACTTTGCCCGGCATGATGGAGCTCCCCGGCTCGTTTTCAGGAATGCTTAACTCGCCAATTCCGCAGCGCGGCCCGGAAGCCAGCCAGCGGACATCGTTGGCGATCTTCATCAGTGAGGCGGCCAGCCCTTTCAACGCGCCATGTCCGTGCACCAGCGCATCACAGGTGCCTAATGCCTCGAATTTGTTCGGCGCGGTGACAAACGGCTGTCCGGTAAGCTTCGCCAACTCTGCCGCGACCCGCACTGCATATTCAGGATGCGTATTCAGACCGGTTCCTACCGCCGTGCCGCCCAGCGCCAGTTCGCAAAGATGCGGCACGCTGTTTTCAATGTGTTTCAGGTTATGTTGCAACATCGCCGCCCAACCAGAAATTTCCTGTCCCAGCGTCAACGGCGTCGCATCCTGTAAATGGGTTCGCCCGATCTTGACAATATCTTTGAACTGCTCCGCTTTCGCAGCCAGCGTCTGGTGCAACGCTTTCAGTTCCGGGATGAGGTGTTGGTTAATGGCGATAACCGCCGCAACATGCATCGCGGTAGGAAAAACATCGTTGGAGCTTTGGCTTTTATTCACATCATCGTTAGGATGAACCCGTCTGCCGTTCCCGCGCTCTCCGCCTAATAATTCACTGGCGCGGTTAGCCAGCACTTCATTCATGTTCATGTTGCTCTGCGTGCCGGAGCCGGTTTGCCAAATGGCCAGAGGAAATTCGTCAGCGTGTTTTCCCGCCAGGACTTCGTCGGCGGCTTGAACGATGGCATTGCCCTGCTCGGCGGGCAACAGTTTTAAATCCATATTGACGCTGGCGACTGCTCGTTTCGTCTGCGCCAGCGCATAAATCAATGTGCGCGGCATTTTTTCTTCGGAAATACGGAAATGTTCCAGTGAGCGTTGCGTCTGAGCCCCCCACAAGCGATCAGCGGGTACCTCAATCGGCCCCATCGAGTCTTTTTCAATACGCGTTGTTGTCATGACCTTTTCTCCTTAACATGCTGAATAGGAATAGCCTTAGTTTCACTCTCTGGAATAGTGGCACACAAAACATTACCATGATGTGAACCGATGCAGTGTATTCATCACCCGTTGGTTTATTAAGTATTTTAGCCATTTAATTAATAACGTATGCAATCGCAGGGAGCCAACATGCAAAAGATGCTCAATCGTGTCCAGCATTATGCCTGGGGAAGCAAACACGCTTTGAATGAGCTTTATGGCATTGATAACCCTAATTATTTACCAATGGCAGAGTTGTGGATGGGCGCCCATCCGAAAAGTAGTTCCCTGGTTGTGGATAAACAAGGTCATGAATACAGCCTGCGAGATTTGATTGCCGATGATTTATCGGGTCAACTGGGTGAGTCGGTTGCGCAGCGTTTTGGCCAACTCCCTTTCCTGTTTAAAGTTCTGTGTGCGGAGCAGCCGCTGTCTATTCAGGTTCACCCCAGTAAATCAGCCGCAGAACAAGGTTTCGCCAGAGAAAATGCCGCGGGCATCGCACTGGATGCGCCAGAAAGAAACTATAAAGACGCCAACCATAAGCCCGAATTGGTTTTCGCGCTCACGCCGTTTCAGGCTATGAATGGTTTTCGAGAATTATCTGAAATTGTTGAATTACTACAGCCGGTCGCCAGCGCCCATCCGTCCATCAGCGCGTTTTTACAACAACCGGACAGTAAGACGCTCGCCATGCTGTTCGCCATTCTGCTGAGTATGGATGGCGAGCAAAAAGGCCGGGCGCTGGGGGTCTTGAAAGCGGCATTAAACAGCCAGCAAGAACAGCCCTGGGCCACCATTCGCGAAATCACCCGCTTTTACCCGGATGACAGCGGTCTGTTTTCCCCGCTGCTGCTGAATGTCATTACGCTTCAGCCAGGACAGGCGATGTTTTTATACGCGCAAACCCCTCACGCGTACCTGAAAGGCGTGGCGCTGGAAGTGATGGCCAACTCGGATAACGTATTGCGCGCAGGATTAACCCCTAAGTACATTGATATTCCAGAACTGCTGGATAACGTTAAGTTTGAAGCAAAACCAGCCGGTAAATTGCTGACCGACCCCATCAAACAGGGAAATGAACTAAGCTTTTCTATTCCTGTTGATGATTTTGCCTTCTCACTGCATTCTCTGAGCGAAACGCCGCAAACGCTTGAGCAAAACAGCGCCGCGATTGTGTTCTGCGTTGAGGGTAACGCACTTCTGCAAAAAGACGATCAGCAACTCAGTCTCACAGCGGGAGAATCCTGTTTTATTTCCGCCGGTGAGTCGCCGGTAAGCGTGCATGGCCAAGGGCGTATCGCCCGCGTATTTAATTGATCTATCCCATCGAGTTTCGAGGTGTGGGCAACGCGCCTGCGGCTTGAAAGATAAAGGGTATAAAGCCGATCATTTCGTGACGCCCTCAAGATAGAGGGCGAATTTTTAAATAAAGGATAAATTCTAATGAAGAAGTCGTTAGTTGCCGCAAGCGTGATTATCGCTTTGGGCGCCGTCTGGACCGGCGCTTCCTGGTATACTGGTAAGCAATTGGCTCAACAGATTGATGGCTTTACTGATACCCTTAATACACAGTTGAAAAAAAATTACCCTGATGCCGGCGTCAAAATCGTCTATCGCGATTATCAGGGAGGGATTTTCACCAGTAAATTATCATATGTACTGCAATCCGATGGCACGGCGAAAGAAGTGCCGCTGCTGGCGCCGGGCCAGGAAGTGGTGCTTAATGAAACCGTTTCTCACGGCCCTTTCCCGCTGGCGGAGCTCATGCAGTTCAATCTGCTTCCGGCCATGGCGTCCGTACGCAGCGAATTGGCGAATACCGATGTGGTTAAAGCGCTGTTCGAGTTGACTAAAGATAAGCCCTTCCTCTCCGCGCAAACACGGGTTACTTACGGCGGCGACACCCAGTCCGTCGTTACATTGCTCCCGCTTGAGTTTCAAAATAATGTGCAGAAATTCGCTTTCAGCGGCACCACGGCGCAGGTGGATATTGGCCGCGATTTACGCGACAGCAGACTGGAGGGCGCCATCAGTAACCTGATGAGCGAAAAGAAAAACCCTTGGGGTGAAACCGAAAAACTGGTTATAAACGATTTCACCTTGAAGGGGAATAACCACAAAGGCAAGTTCGAACTCAATTTGGGTGACGCGGATCTTTCCATTAAATCCCTGACTTTTTCCGTAGAAAATAGTGACACTGTCACCTTAAACAATATCTCTGTGCAAACCCTGCTGACCGAAGATGAGACAGATCTGGCGGGGAAACTGGCGCTGGCGCTTGAATCGATGACCATCGCCGACCGCAACCTTGGTTCCGGTGCGATGAATATCGCTTTCTCACGACTTGATGGAAAAGGCGCCAAAGCGTTCGCGACCGCTTATCAGCAAAAAGTGGAACAAATGCTGTATAAGCAGGAGATCATCACCCCGGAAGCTTACCAGCATGAGTTGACGATGACGTTTCTGCAATTTCTGCCTCAGTTGCTGAAAAGCAATCCCAACGTTACGGTTTCCCCTATCAGTTGGAAAAACAGCAAAGGTGAAGGGACCTTCACCCTTGCGCTGGATCTGACCGACCCACTGCAAAATAGCGCGAAAGCAACCGATCCCAACGCTTACGATGAAGAAAAGATTATTTTGCAATCGGTGAAAAAGCTGGATGTTAAATTGAATGTGCCGCTGGCCATGCTCACGGAGTTGATGGTTCAGGCCGGGCCGCAAGGCACTACGGATGAAGAGAGAAAACAAGCCGAAGAGATGGCGCAACAGCAGGCGCGGATGATGGCGGGTCTCGGGCAGATGAACCAGATTTCCGTCACCCGAGACAATGCCATCACCAGTTCGCTGCAATATGCCGATGGTCAGATTGATTTCAACGGCAACAAAATGACGCTGGGTGAGTTCATCGCGCCATTTATCAGTCTGCCGAGCGAAGATAACGAAGACGCTCAGCCTGATACTGATAGCCAACAGGAACCGGATGCGCCCTCCGTTACGCCGTAATCGTTAACGTTCGTTCGAACCGTTGTGGCGGCTCCGCCCCGCCGCAACGGTTTTCCCTGCCCCCGCAATGACTTTTTTCGCCGCGAGACGCGATATGCACCGATTCAGAACCTTTATGGAAACCCACCAGACGGCGATCTACTTTGTCACCGTGGTGCTTGCCGCATTGACCGCCCAGATGTTCCCCAATACCGCCTCGTTGGAGGTCGCCATCACGCCGGCGCTGGCGTTGAGGTTATTTGTCACTTTTCTCCAGTTGCCGATGACCGAGCTTGGGAAGAGCTTTAGCCAATTACGATTTCTTGCCGCGCTGCTGTGCGCAAATTTTATCTTTATCCCGTTGTTTATTTTTAGCTTGCTGCCTTTGTTACCAGACAATCCGTTAATCCGCTTTGGTATGCTGTTGGTCTTGCTCGCGCCCTGCATTGATTACGTCGTGACATTCTCGCAGATTGGCCGCGCCGATGCCCCGCGACTGCTGGCGGCCACGCCCGTCCTATTGCTGGTTCAAATGCTGGCGCTTCCGCTGTATCTTGGTCTTTTTCTCGATCAAGATGCAGTGGCCTTCGTTCATCTCGCGCCATTTTTACAGGCGTTTATCTGGCTGATCGTCCTACCGTTGCTGGTGGCCGCCATGATCCAGTGGGGAAGCTTTCGCCATCAGCCGGTAAAAAACCTGTCGGCTGCCCTGTCGTTCCTGCCTGTTCCGGCAACGGCGCTGGTGTTGTTTGTCGTTGTCGCCGCCGTCACGCCGCAACTTCAATCTGCATGGCATGCGCTATTCGCGGTGCTGCCGTTCTATGTGCTTTATGCTATCGTCGCGCCGACGCTGGGCTGGTTGGCCGGCAAGTTGTTCCGGCTGGACTCACCCGGCGGTCGAGCGGTAGCCTTCAGCGCCGGAACCAGGAATTCGCTGGTTGTGCTGCCGCTGGCGCTGGCCATGCCGGACGCCAGCGATATATTGCCGGCCATCATTGTCAGCCAGACATTGGTGGAATTACTCAGTGAACTGATTTATATCCGAATGATTCCCCGGCTCAATGCCAGTCCGGTGTGGAATAAAGGTTAACCGTTATCCTCATTAACCATACTTATCCGAAATAAAAGTGACTTTTTTCGGCGACAATTGGCTATTTACTAACATTTGTTTTTATACTTTCTGGCACTTAACGAACGACTATCAGATTTCGCAAAGAGTACATTATGATTGATTCATTACTCCCGCTGACGGATATCCATCGTCATCTGGATGGCAATATCCGGGCGCAAAGTATTCTGGAACTGGGCAGGCAATTCAATATCGCCTTGCCTGCCAATGATCTGGCGACACTACGCCCGCATGTTCAAATCACCAAAAATGAACCGGATTTGCTGAGTTTTCTGCAAAAGCTGGATTGGGGCGTCGCCGTTCTGGGTTCGCTGGACGCCTGCCGAAGAGTTGCTTATGAGAACGTTGAAGATGCGGTCAATGCCGGATTGGATTACGCGGAACTGCGCTTCTCTCCCTATTACATGGCGATGAATCATAAGCTCCCGATTGCGGGCGTGGTCGAAGCGGTTATTGACGGCGTGCAGGCCGGTTGCCGCGATCATGATATTGATATTCGCTTGATTGGTATCATGAGCCGCACATTCGGCACCGATGCCTGCCAACAGGAACTGGATGGTTTGCTGGCTTATCGCGACCAGATCACGGCGCTGGATCTGGCTGGCGACGAATCAGGCTATCCCGGTGATCTTTTCTCCTCGCATTTCCGTCAGGCGCGTGATGCCGGCTGGCACATTACCGTACATGCCGGCGAAGCGACCGGCCCGGAAAGTATCTGGCAGGCGATTAACACATTGCAAGCCGAACGCATCGGACATGGCGTCACCGCGATTATCGATCCTTCGCTCATGACATACATGGCTGAACATGGTATCGGCATTGAATCCTGTCTGACCTCCAATATCCAGACCAGTACCGTCGAATCACTGGACAAGCACCC
This sequence comes from Brenneria salicis ATCC 15712 = DSM 30166, assembly GCF_003315515.1. Lineage (GTDB taxonomy): Bacteria > Pseudomonadota > Gammaproteobacteria > Enterobacterales > Enterobacteriaceae > Brenneria > Brenneria salicis. Next base: position 7,842 of record NZ_QNRY01000065.1, read on the forward strand.
GCTGCTCCATTTCCTGCGCTACGGCATCCCCGCCACGATCAATACTGACGATCCGGCGGTTCAGGGAATAGAAATCCGACACGAATATGAAGTCACGGCGCCGCTGGCGGGCTTAAGCGCGAAGGAAACCCGTCAGGCCCAGGAGAACGGGTTGAATATCGCGTTTCTGAGTGAACAGGAAAAGCAGCAACTGCGTGAGAAAGTGCGGCGCTTGCGCGGAACGTCGTCTTGATACAAAAAATTCCCGGCGATGAGGCCAGGGATTTATGTATAAGAGATAGCCGGTGGGTAGAGGAAAAACGGTGATTATTTCAGTTCAGGCCAGTAGTCGCGGTTCGCCTCAATCAACTCATCAAGAATGGCTTTCGCTACGCTGGCGCTGGGAGCAGTTTTCGACAAGCTGATGGCTTGCCATAGTTTCTGGTAGGAGCGCTCCTCCCAGGCTTCAACCACCAGCTTTTCCACCGCCACCTGCTGGCTCATCAATCCTTTCTGGAAGGTAGGGATAGTGCCGACCTGCAACGGCTCCGGCCCATGACTGCCGACCAGACAGGGAATTTCCACCATCGCGTCATCATCAAAGTTATTGATCGCGCCGTTGTTCTCTACGATTAGTAACATTCTCTCCTGCGTATTAAAGGCGATGGCGCGCGCCAGGTCGACGATATAGGATGCGTGTTCATCAATTTCAAGATCGCCGGCGGCCCCGGACTGAGCATTGATAATCGCGTTGCAAGCGCCGAAAACGTGTTTCTCTCGACCAGCCATCACCTCATTGGCGCGGGTATATTCAGGATTGGAATGCGCGACGACATAGTCGGGGAAGAAATAGTATTTCAGATAAGTATTCGGCAGCGTTTCCGGGTCGAGCGCACAAACATCTTTTGCCTTGGCGAAAGTATCGTTCCAGCTTGGTTCATTATTATTAACGCCCGTTTGCGGAATATAGCCATATTTCGCCACGTGTTCACGAATGGCCGGCAGTAGTTGGTTACCGTCCTGGTCCTGAATGGAGGTCCACCAGCCAAAATGATTCAGGCCGTAATAGCGGACGTTCATTTCCTTGCGTGATTTCAGGCCGATGATTTCCGCCATCCGTCCTTCGATACCGATGGGCATGTCGCAAATATTGAGGATCCTGGACTGCGGACGAAGTTTCCGCGTGGCTTCCGCGACAATCGCCGCCGGATTGGAATAGTTTAGCATCCAGGCCTGCGGCGAATATTTTTCCATGAAATCCACCAGTTCCAGTACCCCGCCGATAGAGCGCATCCCATAAGCGATACCGCCGGGACCACAGGTTTCCTGGCCGACCACGCCGTGACGCAACGGGATTTTTTCATCCAGTTCACGCATCGGATATTTTCCGACGCGGATATGCGCCATAACAAAGTCTACGCCGGTAAAGGCTTCCTCTGGGTCTGTGGTATAGCTGAACGCGATTTCTGGCGCCTGTTCTTTCAGCAGGATCTTACAGGCTTCGGCGATGGTTTCCTGTCTTGCGCCGTCATTGTCATAAAACTTCAGCGTAGCGATAGGAAAACGATCGCGGTTTTGTAACAGCATCAAAACGATGCCAGGAGTGAACGTGCTGCCGCCGCCGGCGATAACGATTGAAAATTTTTTCATGAGTGAGCCTCCATATAGCGTGAGTGTTGCATCAAATTTTCCAGACGATCGCGAACCTGTGGAACCGACAGTCCGACGATGATTTGAATGGCGTTGTCCTTATGCACCACGCCGTGAGCGCCGAGTTGACGGAATATGTCGTCGGACTGCATCAGGGCGGGATCGACAAGCGTGATACGTAAACGTGTAGCGCAATTGGTCAGGTTGACTATATTCGCTGCGCCGCCAAGTGCATCCAGATAGGCCTGGGCCTGTTCAAGTTGGCCTGTCGGCATAGCGGTTTTCTTGCTGCGCAGGTCGTTTTTGGTGTACAGCTTGATCTCGCTGTCTTCCCTGCCCGGCGTTTTGACGTCGAAGCGTAAAATGATGGAACGAAAGACAAAGAAGTAGATGAATGAAAACGCGGTGCCGACGCCGATCTGGGTCACCATGTTCATCGCGTGATGGTGGAACATTGGCAACCAGTTTTGCGTGGCAATTTCAATCAACCCGCCCCCCATGTTGCCGACCACGCCCAGTAGGTACATGACCGTCGCCATGGTAGCGGCCAGCAGTGCGTGAACGGCGAACAGATAGGGCGCGATGAACAGGAAAGTGAATTCCAGCGGTTCGGTTATTCCCACCAGTACCGCGGTCAGCGTCGCCGGAATCACCAGACCGGCGACCTTGGCCTTATTTTCCGCGCTTGCTGTCGCGTAAATGGCCGCCGCGATACCAACCGAACCGAACATTTTTGCATTACCGAACAGTGCAAACCCCCCCAGGGGAAACAGGTCTTTTAACGGCAAGGCCGACTGGCTGAAGGATTGAATATTTTCAATCCAATTAACCTGAATACCGCCTTCCATCGCTACCGGACCAAAGATGAAAGGTCCGTAAACAAAATGGTGCAAGCCCGTCGGGATCAAAATTCGTTCTAAAAAGGTATAGATCCATACGCCGAATGCGCCTGACGCCAACATTAAATCTTGCAGCGAAGAAATACCTATTTGAATTTTTGGCCAAATTAACAGAGTTAACCAGGCGGCGGGAAGCATAATGAAAAAACTGATAATAACGACGTATGCCGTCCCCTGAAATATACCGATATAAACAGGTAACGTTTTATCATAAAACCGGTTATGATTTGCAGTAATTAAACCGGAAATAGCAATAGCGCCAATAATACTGGTGTCCAGCGTTTTTATTCCGGCAATCATAGTTAATCCGCTTACCCCGCCGATATCGGCGGTAAAGTCAACATTAAAATAGCCGCCCCATTGCGTCGCCATGGCCTGAATCAGGTAATTGAACGTGAGGTAAGATACCAATACGGCCAGGCATGCTCTAGCGGGAGCCTGATGAGCAAGGCCGATTGGCAGGCTGATGGCGAATACCAATGGCATATTGCGAAATACTGTCCATGCGCCCTCTTCAATAATATTAATAATCTGAAAAAATAAACTATCCGGGTTCGCTAATTCGCCAACAAACATTGGATTAGACAACATAATAGCCAGGCCGACGACAATCCCGGCGAACGGAAATAGCAGTACGGGAGTAAACATCGCTCCACCAAATCGTTGGATTTGACTTAGCATTAGTGTTTTCCTTCATTTTAAATTTTGTAGGGAGAAGCTATTTTTTGTACGACTTAATATTTTCTTATGAATTAATAATATGGGGATTGAATAAGCCGGGTAGCTATTTAACCAGAGATATGTGAACTTACTCATAATTTAGTGATAGCCCAAGAGGTATGCTTTTTAACCTTTTCGCAGACATCTTAGCGAACCAGGTTGCCAATGTTCTAGGTGTATATTTATAACATAATGATAATTAAATGAATTAAATTGCTATGGGTGAAAAAAATGAGACATATCTACAGTGCTGAAGAGGTCTGAAAGTGATCTATAAATCTATTGCGAAACAGATCCGATCGCGTATCAATTCGAACGAATTACGTATTGGCGAAGCCCTGCCGTCAGAAAAAAGTCTGGCGGTTGAGTTTTCAGTTTCGCGGATGACGATCCGCAGAGCTATAGAACAGTTAATTAAGGAGGGATTGCTGCAACGTCGCCATGGTAGCGGAACCTATATCTTGCAGAAAGATATTCAGCATGAAGGCCATGCGTTGAACAGTTTTGCCGAACATATGCGGCTGATTGGCCGCACGACCAACAATGAGGTGATTGAGTTTCGAACCATGCCCGCCCCGCCAGCTATTGCCCGCCAACTGCGCTTACGCACCGACGAAAGAATTTACTTTGCACGCCGTGTTCGCTATGTGGATGGCAAGGCCTGCATGCTGGAAGACAGTTATTTGCCCATCGCGCCTTTTCCCGATCTCGCCATTAAACATTTGCAGGGCTCGAAGTTCGCCTACATTGAAGACGAAAAGCACATTGAGATTGCCGGCTGTTATGAGATTTTTTCCCCGATTTTGGCGGATGGCGTCGTTGCCGGCTTATTGAAGGTTAATGAAGGCACGCCGTTGTTGCAGATGACGTCGCTGACGAAAACGGTGAGTGGTGAATGTATTGATTTTTCCATCATGACAAATGCACATGACTATAAAGTGAGCTTTTATATGCAACGCAATAAACTCACTTTATAAGCGCCTCATAACACGAGCCGCACCGAGCAACAAGAAAGATGACGGATATAAACGCAAACCGGACAGCCTTTAAAGGCTGTCCGGTGACTTATTACACCGATCTGATGCCGGATTAATTTAGTTGATAAATACCCGACTGCCATGGTTGCAGTTCAATCTTGGTGGCGCCGGGCCGTACCTGCGTTTTCATACCGCTTTCCAGCAACGTCTTCTTAATCGGGGATGCGTCAGGCAGAGAATAGCTGATGGGCTGTTCCCTGAAATTCACAACGATCAGATATTTCTCGCCTTTCAGAGTGCGGGTATAGGCATAAACGTCATTATTATTAGGATCGAGATCCTGATAAGCGCCATAGGTTAATGCCGGCGTTGCCTGTCTGATCGCAATCAGTTGACGGTAGAAATTGTACACGGAATCCGGATCGTTGGTCTGATCCGCCGCGTTGATTTCCTTATAGTTCGGGTTGATGCGTAACCACGGCGTACCGGTGGTAAAACCAGCGTTGTCCGCGTTACTCCACTGGAATGGCGTGCGGCTATTGTCGCGGCTGGTTTGTTTAACATTAGCCAGAAACTCATCCGCCTTTACTTTTCCGGTTTTAACAAAGTCCTGCCAGAAACCTTTTACTTCGATATCATCGAAATCATCAATTTTTTGGAAAGGATAGTTGGTCATGGCCAATTCATCGCCCTGATAGATAAAGGGCGTGGCCCGCTGGGTTAACGACATGGTGGCAAGCGCTTTGGCCGAAAGGACGCGCCACTGCGGACGGTCGTCGCCAAAATGTGAGACGGTGCGCGGGTTATCGTGGTTGCTGAGGAAGAAAGTATTCCAGCCGTACTGACCGGCCATAGCAACAAGGCGATTGTTGATCTGACGGAATTGAGACAGCGTCCAGTCATTACTGCGCCATCTCTCCTCAACCGAGCGGTCAAGACGAGTAAGATCGAAAGAGAACGCCATATCCAACTCTTTACGACGCTGGTCAATAAACGGCGCGGCTTCTTCCAGTGGTACGCCAAAGATTTCCCCCGCCGAGACCACATCATATTTCGACAGTACCTTTTGATTCATTTCCTGAAGATAGCGGTGAAGGTTCGGTCCCTGCGTATAGGTGTAGGCGAAGTTTTTAAGTTGTTCGGTCGTGAGATCAGGAAAAGCCGGATTTTTCGAGAACGTCGCGACGGTGTCCATCCGCAGGCCGGATACGCCTTTATTAATCCAGAAGCGCAGCATGTCGTAGACTTCTTCACGCACTTTGGGATTATCCCAGTTCAGGTCGGGCTGATTCACGCCGAAATAATGCAGGTAATACTGGTCTGTGGCACTGTCTTTCTGCCAGGCCGACCCGCCAAAAAAGGAGGGATAGTTATTCGGCGGATGGTTGTCTTTACCATCACGCCAAATGTAGTAATCACGATAAGGATTATCTTTCGATTTTTTACTTTCAACAAACCATTGATTCTGATCGCTGCTGTGATTCACGACAACATCAATCATCAGACGCATATCGCGTTTTTTCATTTCAGAAATAAGACGATCGAAATCGTCCATATTTCCATACTCTTTCATTATCTTCCGGTAATCATGAATATCGTAGCCATTATCCTTATTAGGCGAATCATAATGCGGATTAATCCAGATAGCATTAACACCAAGATTTTTTAAATAATCCAGTTTCTCAGTGATCCCCCGCAAGTCGCCGATGCCATCTCCATTGCTGTCTTTAAATGATCGTGGATAAACCTGATAAAATACGGCTTCTTTCCACCATGCAGGCTGGACTGAAACACCATCATTAATTGCCACAACAGATGATCCATCCGTTTTATCCACTTGCGGCAACGCATTACATAATCCAGAAAAAGTCAAACCTGACAGTAAGATAGCACCGAGTTTTATACATTTTTTCACTATAATCATACAATTACTCCATCCATAAATGATTATTTTTTAAGTTTAAATTAATATACTTCGTTTCCTTTCTTTCATGTAGGATATCAAGTGCCGAGTTAAGCATGTATGCTCTATGAAATACAGTGACCGGAATAAGTCATATATATTGACTTTGGTCGTTTACAGTATCGTGTAATTAATGATGGTCAACTTATAGTTCACCGAGTGATTTTTAATGTGCTTTGTTTTTTCAGTATTGGTATGTCGTATATAAAATGAAGATGTAAGGTTGCCGGAATTTAGAGTCATCGTGAAACAAAAAACTCCGGCGATAAAACCAGGGATTGATGTATAAGAGACAACCCTAAATAACTGATCCTAATATCGCTACATTTTTACCAACCCATGATTCCCACCGGGGAATGGGCTGACAGTATTCATAAAGTGACGCACTTTTTTCAGTAACTGCCACATTGAGCGGCACTGGTGGTTTCGGGTTATCGTTTCGTGCAGCGCCTGCCACAGCCGTTCAACATGATTTACCCAGGGCGAGTAAACCGGCTGATAAATAACACGAAACTTCGGATTCT
>NZ_QNRY01000066.1 GCF_003315515.1 Brenneria salicis ATCC 15712 = DSM 30166
TCTGCACTAAAATTTCTTTTTTTCATTGGAGCACCTGTGTTGTTCTGAGGTGAGCATATCACCTCTGTTCAGGTGGCCAAATTCAGTATTCCACTACAATGATCTTTCCTTTTTCCGTTGCTTGCAACGGCTTGGACAGCCGCTCCCGAACATCCTCCAGATTGAGGTGAGCCTGCACGGTAGCGAGGTGCTTAACCTTGGAATGCCCCTGATAGTCGGTTTGTACGCCTTGCAGGAACGCCAGAGTCTGCTTATGCGCGTCCATCTCCGTCTGGATCGTCTTAACGCGGTCATCTGAAGGCGCCGTCTCGCTAAGCTCATGTTCGAGCAGCGTCACGTTGGCGTGAATCTTATTCATGCTCGTCTCAAGCGCGTCGGGAACGCTCTTAATCGCCTCGCGCGCCGCTGACGCCAGCGCCGTCTGACTGCGGCGGATATCCGCGCGGTCCGTCTGGCTGAGGTTCGGTTCGCGCAACGCGCTATCGTGCAGAAGATGAGCATGTTCCAGGTAGTCGCCCAACTTGCCAGCATAATCGACGAAAACCTGGGCGGTTTCCTGGATGTCCGGGGGAGAGTGCGGTTCACTGTGTGCCGCAATCTCATTAAGCCGATCGGCAAAAACCGGATCGGCCAGACGCGGGGGCGGCGATATTCCCGGCAGATAAGCCGTCACCTCGTTGAAACGCGAACCGGGATTGGTTTCCAGCAAACCGCCCAACAGGCGGGGAAGCGCGCCATTGGTATGAGACAGGTCCGCATTGCCGCGCTCCATCAGATCCAACTGGTAATCATCAAACAGTTGTTGATGGCGCTCCGGCAGTTTCAACGCCTGATGTTGCGGTGCATTGAAGGACGCTGGGCGTTCGCGCTGTCCGCTCAGCAGCGGAGGATTGTTTGATGGACGAATGCTGACCGTCGATGTCGACGCGATATCGGGCGCCTTTGGCTGAGTGGGAAGGCTGCTCAAGGTGAGTGCATGAGGCTGTATATCATTAATACGCATGATCGTGCTTCTCTCAATAGGGTTGATTGCGCGTAGCAGCGGCTGGCATGCGTGCGGAACGGGTGACGGCTGACTCGCGCCATTCGCGCACGAAGGCGGCGCAGGCGGAAAGCATGGCCAACAGCGTGCTTGCGGAGGTACGCTCAAGGCCGACGGCGCCCATGAGCAGAATGTTTCCGGTTTTGGGATTACGAGCCAACACCGCGCCATAGGGCGCGTTGAAAAGGTGAAAATTCATATCCAGCAATGCGAGTGATTGTTGTGCCGAATACTCACCGTGCAATGCGCCCAAATCGGCGTGGATCGCCATATGGCCGGGTTCTGGCTGCGGGATATGGGGTAAGGAAAAATCGACGCCGTCGATCTCGAAATTGGGATGTTCGTACATCACGCCGCTGCGGGGGATCTCTGCGAGGTCGCAGAAACCATCTATCAAGGCCCGATAGATTTCCAAGCTCATCTTTATATTTTCCTGTATTGACTGACAAAAAGCCGTCTTACTGAAACATGAAACAAGACGGCGGGATAAATGATTTAAGGCATAGACATCGACATTCTCTGTTCATGACTCAAAGGAAGAAGAGATCCGAAAGAGTCAGGTGTGCCTTTTATTCACTTTTAAGTCGTTGCGGAGGGAAAGTGGTTGCCGGTTAAATTGTGAATTTTTTGTGACGCGGCGTTGTCCGGGCGGTATATCGGCAAAGGTGTAAAGCGAGCTCGCGCCGTCAGCATCCGGTTGGTGACGCCTTGGCGCACTGGCGCAGTAGCGCCAGTGCGGTTCATCCTCTCTGTTCGGAGCAGGTTATAACTGATGTATTACCTTATGCTTCAAAGGTGGAGAGTTCGGCGCATACCTCACTCAGCGCCTTGATGAACAGTTCGGCTTCTTCCAGTGACAGAATCAGTGGCGGCTGGATTCGCATAACCCGGTTATTGTTGGCTGTCACAAAGGTCAGAATGTTGTGTTCCTGAGAGAGCTTGGTCATGATGCGTAGCACGAACATGTCCGCCATCGTGGACTCTAGCTCTTTCATGGCGGCTTCCAGATGATCGCGGGCTTTCATGGGCATCATCCGGTAGGTTGCCGCGGCTTTGGCGGGCAGTCTGCTGGCCATTTCTTGTACGAAAGCTTTAATGCCGCCCGATACATCGTTCTGGAATTCAATGGCGAGCATCAGTCCTCGTCCGCGGACTTCTTTAATGAAGTAGTGCTTGCGGGCTAACTCTTCCAGCCCTTGCCGTAAATGAGCGCCGACCAGACGGGCGTTGCCGGCCAGATCTTCATCTTCAATCACATCCAGCGCCGCCAGCGCCGCCGCCGCCGCAAAATTTCCGCCGCCAAACGTTGAGGTGTGCAAGGAAAAGCGATCGATATTACCGTAGGCGCGCTGCCAGACAGCTTTCGATGAGAGGGTGGCGCCAATCGGCACCAGCCCGCCGGAAAGGGATTTGGACAGCACCATGATGTCGGGAGAGACGTCCTCCCACTGGCAGGCGAACATCTTACCGGAGCGGCCAAGCCCGGTCTGGATTTCGTCGAGGATCCACAGGCATTGATGTTCGGAGCACAGCGCGCGCACCGCAGAAAGGTAACCATCCGGCGGCATGATGACGCCGCCTTCTCCCTGGATGGGCTCCATGATGAAAGCCATAACGTCTCCCTTGATAAGCCGCGCTTGCAGGGCGGCGACATCGCCGAACGGAATTGCCTCGCAGCGTGGCAGCAGCGGTTCAAATACCTTGCGATGTTTCTCGCGGCTCGTCACCGACAAAGCCCCCAGCGTTTTGCCGTGGTAACTGTTGGCGCAATACAATATTGTTGGTTTATCGGGCGTAATTTTATCGCTGGCGGCCATCGCCAGCTTTAATGCGGCTTCCACGGCTTCAGTTCCTGAGTTGCTCAGAAACACGCGTTCCAGTCCGCCTGGTGAAAGTTCAAACAGACGCCGGGCCAGAAGACTGGCATGCAACGGCGCGGACAGGTATTGTACGAAGGTGGGATGCTGCTGTGCGAGGTAATGTTGTAGCTGGGTGGTAACGCGAGGATGGTTATGACCGGTATTGAGGCAACCGTAGCCCGCCATAAAATCCAGATAGCGGCGGCCATCCAGATCGGTTAGCCAGCATCCCTGTCCGTGGTTGAAAACCCGTTCGATATGATTGAACTCATAGAATTCACGCAAGACGGGATTGATATGCTCGCCAAAACAGCGTAGCACTTCGGTGCGAAGGTGTTGGGGATCGTCATCGATGTTCAGGGCTGCCGGCGGTTTGTCGCCGTGGAAACGCCGTAATTGATGAAACTTCGCTTCATTTATCGTTTCACCCTGGCTGGTTAAGGGACGCGGGGAGAAACCATGATGTTCAGCAATACGTCCAATTTCCAGTACCCGCTCGACCGGCAAATCGCGCCCGATCGAAAAAGGTTCTGCCCGTCCCTCCAGCGCGAGAATGATGGTTTCGGCGAGGCAACCATTGAGGTTGCGCTTCGGACCCAACCCTAAGGCCAACGCGCCGAAGTTTACGGCGTCGTTGGCCGAAACCAATCCGCCATCAATCACCAGAATATCGTCACGCTTTTCCCAGCCTGGCTGCATATCTTTCGGCAGCGCCGCATCCACGATCACGCTGCCCGGCGCCAGCCGTTGTGAATCAATCACGCCGCCGCTGGACGTCGCGGCCACGAACAGTTTGATTTTGTCGTAGCATGTCTCCACGTTGGCGTGCAGCGTGACTTGTCGGTGAAATTGCGCCGGTAAATAATCCAGCAGAATTGCCGATTGCTGTTTTTCGCCCCGGTGCACCAGATGCAATCGGCATCCCTTCGGGGCCAGCAGTCGGGCGATGGCTAACGCGATTGAACCGGGATAGCCCAGTACGGCAACTTCCGCCTGTTCCGAAGGAATATCAAGGGCGGACAGAACATCCAGCAGGTTTATATAAGTAGCATAGGCAGTCAGCGAGTTGCCGGTGGTCACTGGAACCTGCGTACGTTCGAGCGTCTGTAGGCCGCGGTTGCCGACGATGGATGTAACGCCCCCAAGCCCTACCAGTTCCGCGCCCTCGTTTTTAAGCGCGTTGACGCCTTCGATCACGCGTTCGGCGATGAGCCGCGGCTGGCTTAGCACCTGTTCAGCCGTCAATGGCATGAATTGTAAAATACCTTCACATTGCGCGCCGCAGGCGCTGACGATGCGGCTGAATTCGATAAACGGAACCAGATTGCGTTGACGCCATCGCGTAGGATCGTAGCCGTTGGCCTGTTCCTCAAACATACGGCCTGCCATATCGACCAGTTTGACTTGATGCAGCAGTGCTCTGGACGTTGGGGGGGCAATAAATCCGAATTTCATAGTTATCCCTCTTGAGAAATACGTAGATGGCTCCAGGCGTTCCCTGAGATTAGGCTTAAGCCGTCACCCTCTGAGTTGTGTCCGAGCCAAACATCGAAGAAGTTGACGCGATCTGGCGTGATTAACGCTTCGCCCAACTGTGTCGGGCAAAATCGCCGGATCGTACGGCGATGGACGTTTATGCCATCAATAACGCAGTCGTTAGGCCCGCTCTCCCGTCCGACCATGGGGACATGGACTTGTTTATAGCCGTTCGGCAGGTGACGCTTGTCCAGATAGCTCTGGATCATGGAGAGCCCGCCATTACTCAGATACAGGACGGTGACGTTGCCGCCGCGAGCAGCTACGCCTTTAGCTGATGACAAGATCAAACGCTGTTCTATGTCCGGCGCGATTGCGCGAGCGCCATCGCCAACAAAGGCCAGCACGTTGCGATCGTTTTTCAGCGCGATATAGGGCAGCGACATCAGGCCATCTCCCATCAGGGCGCGGCCATACCAACCGGAGAAGCCGGCATCGGTGCGCGCGACATTGCGAATGGCCGATAAGCCGCAACGTCCGACATCATAGACGCCGATATAGTGATAGCCTTGCCGTTGAATCAGGTCGGTTAACAGCAAATTCAACTGGTGGAAGAAGTAATTGGGCGTCATCGGCATCGTTTCGATAAGATCGGTTGGCATCGCTTCCCGAATATTCCGCAATTGTGCAAGTAATGTCCGACGTTGAGACAGCACGGTGTGGTGGACATCCAGACGCGGTTCTATATAGTCAAGAAAATCTTTCAGCCGCACATCCAGAGCCAGGCTGGTGAATGGCGATATATGCGCCGTGTTACTGGTGATCTGAGCAACGTTGAAGTTGCGCTTGAGCTTACCTTCCGAATAAGGCGTGGCTGATTGTTCAATTCTGCTTTTGAGAAAGAACAACCAGGGCCGGCTTTCGTTTTGCTGAGGCGGCGTCTCCAGAAACTCATAGATTGCGCGGTTAAAACCGTACATGGAAAGTGTGCCAAGATAGTTTTCCACGGGTACGCCTTCCCGGTAAGTGGGTATGCTGCCGGGATGAATGATGCTGTCGACCAACCCAATGCCCGCTTTCTCTGCCAGTCGCATAACGCGCACTTGTTCGTCTGGCGTGAGGCGGTCACAGTGCCATAGCATACGTGCATTATCATGGTTGATGGCCGCTACCGTCTGATCTAGCCGTTCACGCTGTGTCGCGGAAAGATCCGCCGTTTTGATGACGGGTGGCCGTATTGTGATCGCGGGTTCATCCAATTGCGATTCGAGCATGGCTTGCGTAGCCATGATAAAGGTTGGCGCCGGATGCTCATCAAGAGTCTGGAAAGCGCCTTCCATTGCAGTGGATATATCATCGGGGGAATTTATAAAACAATGCCATAAACCGCGAGCGGCAATCACCGCATGCCCGTTGTTATCCGCGTTGACCGTCCCTTGAAACGGATACCAGATAGTTGAGGGGGAATCGGCGCAGACAATCAGGCCCGGCGCGGCAGCGTGTTTAAGGTTTGTCAGGGTGCCGCGCATCTCATCGATCATGCCGGAGGTCATGGCTATCACATAGGGCCGGTTATATAACTGCCAGCCAGCCAACGCGCTGACGGCAAGAGAATGTTCGTTATTTCCAGTATGGCAGCGTTGGCCTGAACCTTGCAGTAAAGTATTCATCGAACTGATGAACCGGGCTATCATCGAACCGGTATAGAAGTGAAAGTCCCACTGATCGCCCCAGCGTGCGGTCATATGACGATGAATTGTCTTCGCCAGCGTCACCGGTTCATCCTTATTCTGATAGATACGCATGAGCATACGGTTGTAATAGGCGTGTTCCAGGTGGCCCAGAATCAATCGCAGAAAGTCGGCCCTACGTTGACACGGATTGGGATGCAATACGCGTACCTGTCCGTTGCTTCCCGACAGACACATCCATTTTCTCAGGAGTTCCTCCTGACATAGCAGTATCATTGAATAAGGCGAAAAGCGGGTTTCTGGTTGTTTGCGGATAAAGGGTATGAATGGATCTTCCGCGCCGGGTTCTTTGTCTTTGGCGTCTAAGAAGACAAACTCCATCTGCACTGGCGGTTGATTACCTGACGTCAATGCCCCAAGCGTTGCTGAAATTGAGTCGAAACGCAGTAATGACAGGAAAAGACCCTTGCACTTATGCTGCGATAAATAATGATTTGCTTGTTCAAATATTTGTTTATAGAGGATGCAGTCGCCTTCTATGCAATCCTCGCCTGACGACGTCTTCCAGGCAGGCATGCTGGCGTTGCCGCTCATTAATGCATTGATATCATTAAGCACTACTTCTAAATCTTGTATTAATCCATCATCCTGACTGATGAGGCAAATGTGGATCGGTTGAAACTCTTGCCGCATAAGTATTTCCCTTACTCTATGATTATCGCGTATGGCGTAAATTGCCCTGGCAGTCAAACTGCCTGGTGTACAACAACGCCTACCATAAATGCCAATCAACCACAAGTGCCAGAAAGTCGCCCTCCTGCGACGCTGATTATTCAAGTTCAGCTAAGTTGGAAAAATGTAACTATTTAATTAATTAAAGAATTTATATTCTAAATGGCTTTGCATAATAGCGCTACGCTTGCTGAAGGCGGCACCCTGCCAGCACTGGCCTCGCACGAAGAGAAGTGAAGCATCAATGCGCAAAGTTATTTAGTCGGCAAGTTTTTTCAGCACCTTTCGCGACTTGAAAAAGAATGTTGCACTTGGTGTCGACAGTAAATGTTTTTTTATTTAATAAAGTTTAAAGTTTTAACTCTCATTTTATCTATGAATGATGATGTTTTATTTAGTTGATAATAATTTTATTCAATATACTGCAAAGAAGGATGTATATGGTGATTTTTTTATTAAATTAATGGTAATAACATGAGTTAATTATAGGCTATTAATGATTGTTTATTAGGGGGATGAAAATAATAACGGAAAAAATAATTAAGAAAAATATTATTTGTGTGAGGTATGTTTAGCGTGATTTACTCTTCCTGTGGTCTTAAAAGCGGCAACTAAATTTATTTATTCGATAATGCTTAATTTTTAAGTTACGAGCGGAGGGATGCACGCCATTTTCACCCGTACCGAATGCTTTGACCGATAGCCGTCTGCTTTTACCGAAACACATTGATTTAACAGGATTTTATAACATGTTCGGGTATTGATGCGCCGAGATCAGTATGATTCAGCATAAAGATTTTCTGTTTTCTCTGCGCTGCGTCATGCTTTAATAAACGATAATTATTCTCACCTGAGTTTTGTCTTGTTAATATAACGACCGATTTTAGGCTACATTCTTTCCACCTCTGCATTTTTTAGGTAAATGGAATATTACTATGACTACATTTGAGAGCACTTCTGCATTATCGGCGCCTATGCGCCGAATGAAGAAACCCCATCGTCTCCTTGCCACGCTGCTGCTTTGCTTTTCCCCGTTATTGACAGGCCCGACGCTGGCGCAAACGCCCGCGTCGCTAACGTTCGCCAACTTTCGTGATACGCGCGATCTCAATCCGCATCTCTATTCCGGTGAGATCTGGGCGCAGAATATGTTGTATGAATCGCTGGTGAAAATCACGCCCACCGGCATTCAGCCCTGGCTGGCGGAAAAATGGCAAACCTCCGCCGACGGCAAGGTCTACACTTTTACTTTTCGCGATGGCGTGAAATTCAGCGATGGCGCGCCGTTCAACGCTCAGGCGGCGAAACAGAACATCGATGCGGTGTTGGCTAACCGCGAACGGCATGGCTGGCTGGAAATGGTGCGCATCATTGATAAGGTTGAAGCGCTTGATGAACGCCAACTGCGTTTTACCCTGAAAGAGCCCTATTATCCTTTCCTGACTGAGTTGGCGGTCACCCGGCCCATGCGCTTTATTTCGCCGGCCGCGATGAAAGCGGGAGAAACGAGACAGGGGGTGACGGCTTATATCGGCACCGGCCCTTATGTGATGAGCGAACATAAAACCGATGAATATGCGGTATTTACGCTCAATCCGCATTATTGGGGCGAGAAACCCAGGCTGGAGCGCGTGGTGATGAAGGTGATACCGGATAATCAGACACGCTTGCTGGCATTGCAGAAAGGCGAGATCGAACTGATTTATGGCAAAAACATGATTGACGCCGATTCTTTCACCCAACTGAGCAAGGACAAGAAATTCGCCACACAGCTTTCCGAACCGGTGTCCACCCGCATGCTGCTGATTAACACCCAGTCGGAAAACCTGAAGGATGTACGCGTGCGGCAGGCGTTGCAGCACGCGGTGAATAAGGTGGATATCGCGGAAGGCATCTTCGGCGGCAGTGAAGTGCCGGCGGATACGCTGCTGGCCAGAAACGTACCGTACAGCAATATCGATCTGAAACCTTATGCGTATGATCTGGAACAGTCGGCAAAACTGCTGGACGCGGCGGGTTGGGTGCGGCAAGACGGTCAGACATGGCGGCAGAAAGACGGTAAGCCGCTCTCCATCGCGATTTACTACGACAGCAACACCGCATCGCAAAAAGTGATTGCCGAATACCTGCAAAGCGAATTCGCCGACCTGGGTATTGAACTCAAATTGTATGGTGAAGAGGAACAGGCTTACCGCGATCGTCAGAAAGCGGGCAAATTCGACATCGTGTTTAATATTTCCTGGGGTACGCCTTACGATCCTCAGTCCTTCCTGTCGGGAATGAAATTGCCGGTTTACGGCGACTACGCCGCACAACAAGGACTGGCTGAGAAAAAACAGATCGATGACAGCATTGCCCATGCGCTCATCACCACGGATGAACAAAAGCGGCAGGAACTCTATCGTTATGTCCTGACCACGCTGCATAACGAAGCGGTCTATATCCCGTTGACATATGAGCGCAACCGGGCGGTGTATGTGAAGAGTCTGAAAGGGGTGGGCTTTAACCCATCACAGTTTGAGATCCCGTTTGATCGCATGTACCGCGAGTAATGGATTAACGCGAGTCAGGCGTTTAAGGCGACTGTAAGGCAAACCTCCGCTTTTCCTGATGGCGAGGCGGAGGCTGTTGCTGATACATGCGCTTTGTTTCTGTTCCATGTTATCTGTTTCATGCTTTCCGCGTTGCGGAGGGATCTGCGAAATGACAGGTGGTGATGTGAAAAAATATATCTGCCGGCGTCTGTTGCTGACCGCGCCGATTCTATTCGGCATCTCATTCCTCTCTTTTCTGTTGTTGAATCTGGTGCCTGCTGATCCGGCTGAAGTGGCGCTGCGGGTCAATGAAATTATTCCCACCCCGGAGTCAATCGACGCTATGCGCTTGCAACTTGGGCTGGATCGTCCCTTTCTGCTGCGCTATTTCTACTGGTTGTTCGATGCCATGCGTCTGGATTTTGGCTACTCATATGTCAACAACCGACTGGTGCTGGATGAGATTGCCCGTTGTTTGCCCGCGACACTGGCGCTGGCTGGATTGGCGCTGGTGATGATCCTGAGTATCAGCATCCCGCTGGGCGTGTTGAGCGCGGTGTATAAAGACAGCCTGTTTGATCGCCTGATTAGGACGCTGGTTTTTCTTGGGACGGCCATGCCCAGCTACTGGCTTGGCCTGCTGCTGATCTGGTGGTTTGCGCTGGCGTGGGATTGGCTGCCGACCAGCGGCAGCGGCACATTCGCGCACATTATTCTGCCTGCCGTCACACTGTCGATGGTGTATATCTCCATCTATATCCGATTAATTCGTAACAATATGCTGGAAAACATGCAGCAGTATTACGTCTATTACGCCCGTACTCGCGGGTTGACGGAGAAAAGCATTATTCTGCGCCATGTGCTGAGGAATTCGCTGCATAGCAGCATTACCGCGCTGGGCATGAGCATTCCGCAACTGCTGGCCGGGACGGTGATTATCGAGAATATCTTTGCCTGGCCGGGGGTAGGGCGGCTGTGTATTTCAGCGATATTCAGTCGTGACTACCCGGTTATTCAGGCTTATATCCTGATGATGGCGGTACTGTTTGTGTTCTGCAATCTGCTGGTGGATATCATTCAGCGCTGGATGGACCCGGATTTGCGACAAGAGAGATAATATGTTGTTTTCGCAAAAACTGCTGCGCGATAAAGTCGCACTGCTCTGCCTGCTGGTGCTGATTACGGTGGTCGTCATCGGCATTTTCGCGCCGTGGCTGGCGCCCAACGATCCGAACAAGATTAATATCGCCCGTAAATACGCCGACTTCAGCGCTCACTTCCCGCTGGGCTCTGATCATCTTGGCCGTTGCGTGCTGTCGCGTCTGATGTTCGGCGTGAGAACCACGCTGTTTCTGGCGCTGCTGACCATGGCGGTAACGATTGTGATTGGTTGTTTGTTTGGCTTCCTGTCCGGTTATTTTCGTGGCCGACTGGACGAAATCATGATGAGCTGTTGCGACGTCATGTTGTCCTTCCCCAGCCAGATTATGATCCTGGCGATTGTCGGCATTCTGGGCGTGGGGATCGGGAACGTGATCCTGGCGAATATTTTGGTGAAGTGGGCGTGGTATACCCGCATGATCCGCAGCATTGTCATTAAGCACAGCCAGAAAAATTACATTCTGTTTTCCCGCGCCAGCGGGACGCCGTGGTGGTTTATTTTACGACGCCATTTGTTGCCCAATACGTTATCCGAGATCGTGGTGCTGGCGACGCTGGATACCGGCTGGGTGATTCTGAATATCTCCGCGCTGTCGTTCCTGGGGCTTGGCGTTCAGGCGCCGACGGCCGAGTGGGGCACCATGTTAAGCGAGGCGCAAAAAGTGATGCTGAGCCACCCTGAGCAAATGCTGGCGCCGGGGCTGGCGATCCTGGTGGTGGTGGCCGCTTTTAATTTGCTGGGTGACTGTCTGCGTGATGCGCTGGACCCACGGGAGTCTCATTGATGAGCGATTTACTACGTGTCGAAAATTTGCAGGTTGCATTGAAAGCCGGCGGGCAAACATTGCTGAACGATATCGCCTTTTCTCTGCCTCGCCATGCCTGCCTTGGCGTGGTCGGCGAAAGCGGCAGCGGAAAAAGCCTGACTTGTCGGGCATTGATGGGGCTGCTGGGCGGGCAATTTACCTGTAGCGGGCAAGCCTGGTTGAACGGAACGGATTTGCTGGCGCAACCGCCGGAAGCAATGCGGCGGTTGCGCGGGAAAAGCATCGCCATGATCCTGCAACACCCGATGAATGCGTTTGATCCATTGCAATCGGTCGGTAAGCAGATGGTGGAAACCTTTGGCGTCCATCTGGCGCTGAACCGGCGCGAAGCGCGCGAACGCGCGTTGGAGATGATGCAACTCGTCCGGCTGCGGGACGTGACGGCATTGTTTGATAAATATCCCGCTCAGATCAGCGGCGGCATGTTGCAGCGCATCATGATCGCCATCGCGCTGGCGTTGGAGCCGCAACTGCTGATCGCCGATGAACCGACGACCGCGCTGGATTCGGTCACCCAGCACGAAATCATGCAGGCGTTCAGCGCCATTCGTCAGCGCCTGGGCACCACCATGATTTTTATATCTCACGATTTCGGCGTGGTGAATCGTATCGCTGATCGCGTACTGGTGATCCATCAGGGGCGTGCGGTGGAGCAGGGTGAGGCGCGGCAGGTGCTGCGCCAGCCCCAGCACACGCATACACGCTATCTGGTGGCTTCCCGCCAGGCCTTGCAGCGACGTTATCAGGCGCTGGTGGTCGCACCGGCCAATGAACGGGAGGTGGCGTATGACTGCGCTGGTTGACATCGAACAGGTGAGTCATGGCTATCGGGCGGAAAACGTTGGTCAGTGGTTGCCCGTTTTGCATGATGTGTCGTTCAGCGTGCGCAGCGGCGAATGTCTGGGCATTATCGGCGAGAGCGGCAGCGGAAAAAGTACGCTGGGCCGGATTCTGCTGGGGCTGGAAGCGCCGAAGCGCGGGCAGGTGCGGCTGGCGGGGCAACCGCTCTATACGCCGCGGCGTTTCTGGCAAGGCACGCGGGCGCGGCAGGTGCGGGTCAGCGCGGTTTTTCAGGACTATACCTCATCGGCCAACCCTTCTATGAATGTGTTGAACATTGTGGCGGAGCCTTTGCGCGGGCGTGGCGTGACGCGGCGTGAAGATGTGCGGCGACAGGTGGCGGGATTGCTGGATCAGGTTGGGTTGATAGCGGAATTATGCGAGCGTTTTCCGCACCAGTTGAGCGGCGGGCAAATGCAGCGCGTCTGCATCGCCAGAGCCATCGCCAGTCAACCGCAGTTTATCGTGCTGGATGAGGCAGTCAGCGCGCTGGATGTTTCCGTGCAGGTGCAAGTGCTGGATTTGCTGGCGGAACTGCGTGAACGGCTGGGGCTGACCTATCTGTTTATCAGCCACGATTTAGGGGCTGTCGCCTACCTGTGCCAGCGAGTGGTTTTTTTGCAATCGGGCCGCGTGATTGAGCGAGTGGATGAGATGTCCGCGTTGGGACAGGTGCGGCATCCCTATGCGCAACAGCTTTTGCAGTCGGTGATGACGTTCTGATGCGCACCGCGCCCCGCTGATGGTTTATCAATCCAGATAGAAAACGGGAACAAGCGCCTCGCTGAGCGGACTATTATCCGGGTTGGCGGGCATCACGTCCGCCACAAAGATTTTACGTTATAGGGCGCTTCCGGTAATGGCGTCACAGGCAATATGCGACGCCGATTAAACCACGGCGGAAGAGGCTGACGCGCAGTGCGGCTTGATCGACAGTCACTCTTTCTCCGTGGTCGCCTACGAGCATTTGGCCTTTCACCCAGCACCTGGCGGCAGCGTTTCCAGCATGTTGAACCGTAAGCTTATCGGGTAGCTTGCGACAGCGGCACTTCCGCATCCGGCGCATGAGTAATACGGTTGCGTAAGTCGCGGCGGGCAATTTCAACCAGCCAGAAACAGAACATGTGGCCGAAAAGCTCGGAGAAATGCTCGGCAAACGGCTGATCCCACGGCGCCGGTACGGTGCCGAACAACGGCAGCAGGATAATATGGAAGACAACATGCAGAACCAGGCCGTAAAAGACCCCCTGCCAGAGTTTGATTTTGGGATAAAATTCGGCCACCACGCAGTACAGCACGGCAAAGGTAATGGAAAACCCGAAGTGCATGATAAAACTCATGATGGGCCTTGGGTTGCCGTTAAACAAATAGGTGATGTGGGACATTTCGAAAGACATGCCCAACTGTTGCAGTAACTGTTGCGGCGGATTGGTAAGATCGCGGTCTGGCGTCCGCGGCGGGAACGGAATTTCCCAACCAAATTTCGCCAGTGCGCAAATAATACCGGCAATGATCCCGACTAATATTGCTATCAGGATTTTTTCCTTCGTGGTACGTAACTGCATATTATTTTCTCCTAAATAATCCACCATCTTTCAGAATCGTCGGTTTTGCATCGCATCCGTTATTGGAAATTGATCCGCTTACCGCTGTTCAGGATCTTGAAACCCATTGGATAGAGCACGTTGTCATTGTTGATCAGTAAAATGGTTGATAAGTAAAATTTAGCATAACGATGCGTAAATAAATCACCCCCTACAGTTGAATACGAACCAATACAGAACGGATTAACCACATGGTTATTTTTCGTTGCAGAAAAATACGGTTGTTTATCCGATAAATTTTAAAATAACCATGTTGATTTTAAAAGTTTGTTCTATTGTCGCTTTCCCGTACAAATAAATTTGTATGATAAATAACTGCGCCTATTACCGCTCCACTTTTGTTAGTCCAGGTTTGTTGCCTGGGAAAGGTGATGCGGTTTTAATAAATTGTCTGACATTTTTT
>NZ_QNRY01000067.1 GCF_003315515.1 Brenneria salicis ATCC 15712 = DSM 30166
TGCCCCGATCGCGATGGACGACGGTCTGCGTTTCGCCATCCGTGAAGGTGGCCATACCGTTGGCGCGGGCGTTGTTGCTAAAGTTATCGCTTAATCGCGGATAACGTTTGACGCGACACGCGATAAAAGGGCATCATTTGATGCCCTTTTTCTACGCTGTCATAGTAGAACCTATCTCATCAGCGATTGTGGGATATAATCATTGGTGAGATGGGCTCTGTAGATACAGCGTAAATACCGAATTATTGGTTTTACAGAACATCTTTCGGTTTTGGTTTGCCCTGCGTTGCGGGGTAAAGTTATTTGTCTGGATCATTGTGACAGGTTGGTTTATGAGTGCGAATACCGAAGCTCAGGGGAACGGGCGTGGCCTGGAAGCGATTAAATGGCTGGTAGTTGCCGTTCTGCTGGTAATTGCGATTGTCGGCAACTATTACTACCGCGAATTTAGTCTGCCCTTGCGCGCATTAGCTGTTGTTGTCCTGATCGCTGCTGCAGGCGGCGTGGCGCTGCTGACCACGAAAGGTAAAGCAACCGTAACGTTTGCTCGTGAAGCGCGTACCGAAGTGCGCAAAGTGATTTGGCCGACTCGCCAGGAAACGTTGCATACCACGTTAATCGTTGCCGCGGTTACTGCCGTGATGTCACTGATTCTGTGGGGGCTGGATGGTATTCTGGTCCGTTTGGTCTCGTTTATCACTGGCCTGAGGTTCTAAGATGTCTGAAGCCCCAAAAAAACGCTGGTACGTCGTTCAGGCGTTTTCCGGTTTTGAAGGCCGCGTAGCCCAGTCGCTGCGTGAGCACATCAAGCTCCATAATATGGAAGATCTGTTTGGTGAAGTCATGGTGCCAACCGAAGAAGTGGTTGAAATCCGTGGCGGCCAGCGTCGCAAGAGCGAACGTAAATTCTTCCCTGGCTATGTATTAGTGCAGATGGTGATGGAGGATGCCAGTTGGCATCTGGTGCGCAGTGTTCCTCGCGTTATGGGGTTCATCGGTGGAACTTCCGATCGTCCCGCGCCGATTAGCGATAAGGAAGTGGATGCGATTATGAACCGTCTCCAGCAGGTGGGTGATAAACCTCGTCCGAAAACGCTGTTCGAGCCGGGTGAAATGGTGCGCGTCAATGATGGTCCGTTTGCCGACTTTAATGGCGTGGTTGAAGAAGTGGATTATGAGAAGAGCCGCCTGAAAGTGTCGGTTTCTATCTTTGGCCGCGCAACCCCTGTGGAACTGGACTTCAGCCAAGTCGAAAAAGGCTGATTTACCTACCTCTGCTACTTTGATAGCGGCTTGCCTCTGGTGCGAAGTTAATCTATAATTTCGCGCCTTTTGTTTTTCAGGTGGCCGATGGCGCCTGAATGAAACGTAATAAAACCACGGGGAGCCTTTTACGAGGCGTTATTACCCATTCGAGGAATGTTAAATGGCCAAGAAAGTACAAGCCTATGTCAAGCTGCAAGTTGCGGCTGGTATGGCTAACCCGAGCCCACCGGTAGGTCCGGCTCTGGGCCAGCAAGGTGTAAACATCATGGAATTCTGTAAGGCGTTCAATGCTAAAACTGAAAGCATTGAGAAAGGCCTGCCGATTCCGGTTGTTATTACCGTTTACTCTGACCGTTCTTTCACCTTTGTTACCAAAACGCCTCCGGCGGCCGTACTGCTGAAGAAAGCGGCGGGTATCAAGTCTGGTTCCGGCAAGCCGAACAAAGACAAAGTAGGTAAAGTAACGAGTGCTCAGGTTCGTGAAATCGCAGAAACCAAAGCTGCGGACATGACTGGTGCTGACGTAGACGCCATGGCGCGTTCTATTGCAGGTACCGCTCGTTCCATGGGCCTGGTAGTGGAGGAATGATAATGGCTAAGCTGACCAAGCGCATGCGCGTGATCCGTGAAAAAGTTGATGCAACTAAACAGTATGACATCAACGAAGCCGTTGCTCTGCTCAAAGAGCTGGCCACTGCTAAATTTGTAGAAAGCGTAGACGTTGCTGTTAACCTCGGCATTGATGCGCGTAAATCTGACCAAAACGTTCGTGGTGCCACTGTTCTGCCTCACGGTACCGGTCGTTCTGTTCGCGTAGCCGTCTTCACTCAGGGCGCAAACGCTGAAGCGGCTAAAGCGGCAGGCGCTGAGTTCGTGGGTATGGAAGATTTGGCTGATCAGATTAAGAAAGGCGAAATGGGTTTTGACGTTGTTATTGCTTCCCCGGATGCAATGCGCGTTGTTGGCCAGTTAGGTCAGGTTCTGGGGCCGCGCGGCCTGATGCCGAACCCGAAAGTCGGCACTGTAACCCCTAACGTCGCTGAAGCTGTTAAGAACGCCAAGGCAGGTCAGGTGCGTTACCGCAACGACAAGAACGGTATCATCCATACCACTATCGGTAAGGTTGATTTCGATTCTGATAAATTGAAAGAAAACCTGGAAGCTCTGCTGGTTGCGCTGAAAAAAGCGAAACCTTCTCAGGCGAAAGGCGTGTACATCAAGAAGGTTAGCCTGTCTACCACTATGGGTGCAGGTGTTGCGGTTGACCAGAGCGGTCTGAACGCAGTAGCGGTCTGATAGCTTTTGTTTCGCTTTACTCGGGCGTGAGATTTACCTATAATCTTACGCCCGTTGTTCCGTTAGCGGAACGAAAGAAGAATTTTCGGTTGGAGCCTGGCCTATCCAGGCCTCCGTCCAAGACCGCAGGTGTTTCATTAGAAACTTAATTTTCCTGCGTAGACGGTGACAGAGCCTGAAGAACCTTTTTTCTTTCTTTATAAAATAAAGAATAGTTAAAGAATAGTCTTTGCTGGATTCTGCTCACCGTGTTTCAACGCTCATCTCCGTTTTGGCGATAAGTGAAGTGAGTTCCGGAGATGTCCTCCGGCTAAATCCAGGAGCAAAAGCTAATGGCATTAAATCTTCAAGACAAACAAGCGATTGTTGCTGAAGTCAGCGAAGTAGCCAAAGGTGCGCTGTCTGCGGTTGTTGCGGATTCTCGTGGCGTTACCGTAGATAAAATGACTGAACTGCGTAAAGCAGGTCGTGAAGCTGGCGTTTACATGCGTGTTGTTCGCAACACCCTGCTGCGCCGTGCTGTTGAGGGTACTCCTTTTGAATGCCTGAAAGACACGTTTGTTGGTCCGACCCTGATTGCATACTCTTTAGAGCACCCGGGCGCTGCTGCTCGTCTGTTCAAAGAATTCGCGAAAGCGAATGCAAAATTTGAGGTTAAAGCTGCAGCCTTTGAAGGTGAGCTGATCCCGGCGGCTCAAATTGACCGTCTGGCAACGCTGCCGACTTACGAAGAAGCATTGGCACGTCTGATGTCGACCATGAAAGAAGCTGCCGCAGGCAAACTGGTCCGCACTCTGGCTGCTGTACGCGATCAGAAAGAAGCCGCTTAATTGCGCTTTTTTTCTCTAACGCATTTGCGAACGTATAAACTATTTCTGATTCTTAGGAACAATTGTTATGTCTATCACTAAAGATCAAATTCTGGAAGCAGTAGCAGCCATGTCTGTAATGGATGTTGTTGAGCTGGTTTCCGCTATGGAAGAAAAATTCGGTGTTTCTGCTGCTGCCGCTGTTGCTGTTGCTGCTGGCCCGGTTGAAGCTGCTGAAGAAAAAACTGAGTTCGACGTTGTGCTGAAAGCCATCGGCGCTAACAAGGTTGCTGTAATCAAAGTCGTTCGTGGCGCAACGGGTCTGGGCCTGAAAGAAGCCAAAGATCTGGTTGAATCCGCTCCGGCAGCTTTGAAAGAAGGCATCAGCAAAGATGACGCTGAAGCTCTGAAGAAAGCTCTGGAAGAAGCTGGCGCAGAAGTTGAAGTTAAATAAGCCAACCTTTAAGATTGCAGCCTGATTTATCAGGCTGATGGCTGGTGACTTTTTAGTCACCAGCCTTTTTGCGCTGTAGGGTATCAATGGGGTTTTACACTGTTTATCCATTGATTTTCCCCAATATTTTTTTCTTTTGACGACTTAATATACTGCTTTCCTGCGTGGGTTTCCTGCCTGAGCAAGAGCAATGAAATGGTTTAAGAGTAATAGAAAGACGTATTACGGAAAGTTCTTCATTTTCCGACCAAAATAAATAGTGTTGCATGAACTGTCCTTGTTAGGACGGACAGAGTGGTTCGACTTGTCAGCTAGCTGAGGAACCCCATGGTTTACTCCTATACCGAGAAAAAACGCATTCGTAAGGATTTTGGTAAACGTCCGCAGGTTTTGGACATACCTTATCTCCTTTCTATCCAGCTTGACTCGTTCCAGAAGTTTATCGAGCAAGATCCGGAAGGTCAGTACGGTCTGGAAGCTGCATTCCGTTCTGTTTTCCCCATACAAAGCTATAGCGGCAATTCAGAGCTGCAATACGTTAGCTATCGCCTGGGCGAGCCGGTATTTGACGTTAAAGAATGTCAGATCCGTGGCGTGACGTTTTCTGCGCCGCTGCGCGTAAAATTGCGCCTGGTGATATACGAGCGTGAAGCGCCTGAAGGCACCGTTAAAGACATTAAAGAACAAGAAGTCTATATGGGCGAAATTCCGCTCATGACTGACAACGGTACCTTTGTGATTAACGGGACTGAGCGTGTTATCGTTTCTCAGTTGCACCGTAGTCCGGGTGTCTTCTTCGATAGCGACAAAGGCAAAACCCATTCTTCAGGTAAGGTGCTGTATAACGCGCGTATTATTCCTTACCGTGGTTCCTGGTTGGATTTTGAGTTCGATCCGAAGGATAACCTGTTTGTCCGCATCGACCGTCGCCGCAAATTGCCTGCGACCATTATTCTGCGTGCTTTGGGCTTCTCCACCGAACAGATCCTTGATCTTTTCTTCGATAAAATTGTCTACGAAATCAATGGCAATAAATTGCAGATGGATCTGGTCCCTGAGCGTCTGCGTGGTGAAACCGCTTCTTTTGATATCGAAGCAAACGGCAAGGTCTACATTGAAAAAGGCCGCCGTATTACCGCGCGTCATATCCGTCAGTTAGAGAAAGACGGCATTGAGAGTATTGAAGTTCCGGTTGAATACATTGTTGGCAAAGTGCTTTCCAAAGATTATATCGATGAAAGCACTGGCGAACTGATTGGCGCCGCCAATATGGAATTGTCTCTGGATCTGCTGGCTAAACTGAGCCAATCCGGTCACAAACGTATTGAAACCCTGTTCACCAACGATCTGGATCACGGTCCGTATATTTCTGAAACCTTGCGCGTCGATCCATCTACTGATCGCCTGAGCTCATTGGTTGAGATTTACCGCATGATGCGTCCTGGCGAGCCGCCGACGCGCGAAGCGGCGGAAACGTTGTTCGAGAACCTGTTCTTCTCCGAAGACCGCTATGACTTGTCTGCGGTTGGCCGTATGAAGTTCAACCGTTCTCTGCTGCGCGAAGAGATCGAAGGTTCGGGTATTCTGAGCAAAGAAGACATCATCGAAGTGATGAAGAAGCTCATTGATATCCGTAACGGCAAAGGCGAAGTGGACGATATCGACCACCTCGGCAACCGCCGTATTCGTTCTGTTGGCGAAATGGCGGAAAATCAGTTCCGCGTTGGTCTGGTTCGTGTGGAACGTGCAGTGAAAGAGCGTCTTTCTCTGGGCGATCTCGATACGCTGATGCCGCAGGACATGATTAATGCCAAGCCGATTTCGGCGGCAGTAAAAGAGTTCTTCGGTTCAAGTCAGTTATCGCAGTTTATGGATCAGAACAACCCGCTGTCGGAGATTACACATAAACGCCGTATCTCTGCTCTCGGCCCAGGTGGTTTGACCCGTGAACGCGCCGGCTTTGAAGTTCGAGACGTACACCCGACGCACTACGGTCGCGTATGTCCTATCGAAACGCCGGAAGGTCCGAACATCGGTTTGATCAACTCCTTGTCTGTTTATGCGCAAACCAACGAATACGGTTTCCTTGAAACCCCGTATCGTCGTGTGCGTGACAACGTGGTGACGGATGAAATCCATTACCTGTCGGCGATTGAGGAAGGCAACTTCGTTATCGCGCAGGCGAACACCAATCTGGACGAAGAAGGCCGCTTTATTGACGAACTGGTTACCTGCCGTAATAAAGGCGAGTCCAGCTTGTTCAGCCGCGATCAGGTTGAATATATGGACGTTTCCACACAGCAGGTCGTTTCTGTGGGTGCATCGTTGATCCCGTTCCTGGAACATGATGACGCCAACCGCGCCCTGATGGGTGCGAACATGCAACGTCAGGCTGTGCCTACTCTGCGTGCTGATAAGCCGCTGGTGGGGACCGGGATGGAACGTGCCGTTGCGGTTGACTCCGGCGTAACCGCTGTGGCGAAACGCGGTGGTACGGTACAGTACGTTGATGCTTCACGTATCGTGATTCGCGTGAATGACGATGAGATGTATCCGGGCGAAGCCGGGATCGACATCTATAACCTGACGAAATATACCCGTTCCAACCAGAACACCTGCATCAGCCAGATGCCGTGCGTGTCGCTGGGCGAACCGGTTGAACGCGGCGACGTGCTGGCTGATGGTCCGTCCACCGATCTCGGTGAACTGGCGCTGGGTCAGAACATGCGCGTGGCGTTCATGCCGTGGAACGGTTACAACTTCGAAGACTCCATCCTCGTTTCCGAGCGCGTGGTTCAGGAAGATCGCTTTACCACTATCCATATCCAGGAACTGGCTTGTGTGTCTCGCGATACCAAACTGGGGCCTGAGGAAATTACCGCGGATATCCCGAACGTGGGTGAAGCAGCGCTTTCCAAGCTGGATGAGTCCGGTATCGTTTATATCGGCGCGGAAGTAACGGGCGGCGACATTCTGGTCGGTAAGGTAACGCCAAAAGGCGAAACTCAACTGACGCCGGAAGAGAAGCTGTTGCGTGCGATCTTCGGTGAGAAAGCGTCTGATGTTAAAGACTCCTCGCTGCGTGTGCCGAACGGCGTTTCCGGTACGGTTATCGACGTACAGGTCTTTACCCGCGATGGCGTGGAAAAAGACAAACGTGCGTTGGAAATCGAAGAAATGCAGTTGAAGCAGGCGAAGAAAGACCTGACTGAAGAATTGCAAATCCTGGAAGCCGGTCTGTTTGCCCGTATTCACGCTGTGCTGGTTGCCGGCGGCGTGGAAGCCGACAAACTGGACAAACTGCCGCGTGAGCGCTGGTTGGAACTGGGCCTGACTGATGAAGAGAAACAGAATCAGTTGGAGCAGTTGGCCGAACAGTACGACGAACTGAAGCACGAGTTTGAGAAAAAACTCGAAGCCAAGCGCCGTAAAATCACGCAGGGCGATGATCTGGCGCCGGGCGTGTTGAAAATCGTCAAGGTTTATCTGGCTGTCAAACGTCAGATTCAACCGGGCGACAAGATGGCGGGTCGTCACGGGAACAAGGGTGTTATCTCCAAGATCAACCCGATCGAGGATATGCCTTACGATGAGAACGGCGTGCCGGTCGATATCGTTCTGAACCCGCTGGGCGTACCTTCGCGTATGAACATCGGTCAGATTCTGGAAACCCACCTGGGTATGGCGGCGAAGGGTATTGGCGATAAAATTAACGCCATGCTTAAGCAGCACGAAGAAGTGACTAAACTGCGTGAGTTCATCCAGAAAGCCTACGATCTGGGCGACGATGTGCGTCAAAAAGTCGACCTGAGCACTTTCTCAGACGAAGAAGTTATGCGTCTGGCAGAAAACCTGAAGAAAGGCATGCCGATTGCAACGCCGGTATTCGACGGTGCAAAAGAGAAAGAAATCAAGGAACTGTTGCAGATGGGCGGTATCCCGACCTCCGGTCAGATCACTCTGTACGATGGACGTACCGGTGAGCAATTTGAACGTCAGGTCACCGTGGGCTACATGTACATGCTGAAACTGAACCACCTGGTTGACGATAAGATGCATGCCCGTTCCACCGGTTCTTACAGTCTGGTTACTCAGCAGCCGCTGGGTGGTAAGGCGCAGTTCGGTGGTCAACGCTTCGGTGAGATGGAAGTGTGGGCGCTGGAAGCTTATGGTGCAGCTTATACCTTGCAGGAAATGTTGACCGTTAAGTCTGATGACGTGAACGGCCGTACTAAGATGTATAAGAACATCGTGGACGGCAATCATCAGATGGAGCCAGGCATGCCGGAATCCTTCAACGTATTGTTGAAAGAAATCCGCTCGCTGGGTATCAACATCGAGCTGGAAGAAGAGTAATCCCAGCCCGTTGTTCGCTGGTATTCGTCATAGGGGCGTCTGAACGTTGTTTTTTAAAAGCATAGTTCAGGCGCCTGACAAGTCTAACTCCGACAGGAGCCAATCTGTGAAAGACTTATTAAAGTTTCTGAAAGCGCAAACTAAAACCGAAGAGTTTGATGCGATTAAAATTGCTCTGGCTTCGCCAGACATGATCCGTTCGTGGTCTTTTGGTGAAGTGAAAAAGCCAGAAACCATTAACTATCGCACGTTCAAACCTGAACGTGACGGCCTTTTCTGTGCCCGTATCTTTGGGCCGGTAAAAGACTATGAATGCTTGTGCGGTAAGTATAAGCGTCTGAAACACCGCGGTGTGATTTGTGAGAAGTGCGGCGTCGAAGTGACCCAGACCAAAGTACGCCGTGAGCGTATGGGCCACATTGAACTGGCTTCTCCGACCGCGCATATTTGGTTCCTGAAATCACTGCCGTCCCGTATCGGTTTGCTGCTAGACATGCCGCTGCGTGATATTGAACGCGTACTGTATTTCGAATCCTATGTGGTGATTGAAGGCGGTATGACCAACCTGGAACGCCGTCAGATCCTGACTGAAGAGCAGTATCTGGACGCGCTGGAAGAGTTTGGCGACGAATTCGATGCCAAGATGGGCGCCGAAGCGATTCAGGCCCTGTTGAAAAACATGGATCTGGAGCAGGAGTGCGAGCAACTGCGCGAAGAGTTGAACGAAACCAACTCCGAAACCAAGCGCAAAAAGCTGACCAAGCGGATCAAACTGTTGGAAGCGTTCGTTCAGTCCG
Source organism: Brenneria salicis ATCC 15712 = DSM 30166 (assembly GCF_003315515.1). Lineage (GTDB taxonomy): Bacteria > Pseudomonadota > Gammaproteobacteria > Enterobacterales > Enterobacteriaceae > Brenneria > Brenneria salicis. The sequence continues at coordinate 8,979 of NZ_QNRY01000067.1, forward strand.
GCAATAAACCAGAGTGGATGATCCTGACCGTACTGCCGGTTCTGCCGCCGGATCTGCGTCCGTTGGTTCCGCTGGATGGCGGTCGTTTCGCAACCAGCGATCTGAACGATCTGTATCGTCGCGTGATCAACCGTAACAACCGTCTGAAACGTCTGCTGGATCTGGCTGCGCCAGATATCATCGTGCGTAACGAAAAACGTATGTTGCAGGAAGCGGTCGATGCCTTGCTGGATAATGGTCGTCGCGGTCGTGCCATCACCGGTTCCAACAAGCGTCCGCTGAAATCGCTGGCTGACATGATCAAAGGTAAGCAGGGGCGTTTCCGTCAGAACCTGCTGGGTAAACGTGTCGATTACTCCGGTCGTTCCGTTATCACCGTTGGTCCATACTTGCGTCTGCATCAATGCGGCCTGCCGAAGAAAATGGCGCTGGAACTGTTCAAACCGTTCATCTACGGCAAGCTGGAACTGCGTGGTCTTGCCACCACCATCAAAGCCGCCAAGAAAATGGTTGAGCGCGAAGAAGCGGTCGTTTGGGATATCCTGGACGAAGTTATCCGCGAGCACCCGGTACTGTTGAACCGTGCGCCCACCCTGCACCGTTTGGGTATTCAGGCGTTCGAACCGGTTCTGATCGAAGGTAAGGCGATTCAGCTTCACCCGCTGGTGTGCGCGGCGTATAACGCCGACTTCGACGGCGACCAGATGGCTGTACACGTGCCGTTGACGTTGGAAGCCCAGTTGGAAGCGCGTGCGTTGATGATGTCGACCAACAACATCCTGTCACCGGCGAACGGCGAGCCTATCATCGTTCCTTCCCAGGACGTGGTGTTGGGTCTGTATTACATGACGCGTGACTGTGTTAACGCCAAAGGCGAAGGCATGGTGCTGACCGGGCCGAAAGAAGCTGAACGCGTTTATCGCGCAGGTTTGGCCTCTCTGCATGCGCGCGTCAAAGTGCGTATCACGGAAGAGATCAAGAACATCGAAGGCGAGTCGACGCATCAGACGACGATTATTGATACGACTATCGGCCGCGCCATCCTGTGGATGATCGTGCCTAAGGGTCTGCCGTATTCGATCGTTAACCAGCCTTTGGGTAAAAAAGCGATCTCCAAAATGCTTAACACCTGTTATCGCATTTTAGGTATGAAACCGACGGTTATCTTCGCTGACCAAATCATGTACACCGGTTTTGCTTACGCTGCGCGTTCTGGCGCCTCCGTTGGTATCGATGACATGGTTATCCCGGCGAAAAAAGCCGAGATTATCGAAGAAGCGGAAACCGAAGTCGCGGAGATTCAGGAGCAGTTCCAGTCCGGTCTGGTTACGGTCGGCGAGCGCTATAACAAAGTTATCGATATCTGGGCCGCGGCGAATGAGCGTGTTGCCAAGGCGATGATGGAAAACCTGTCCGTTGAGGATGTGGTTAACCGTGATGGCGTGGTTGAGCAGCAGGTTTCTTTCAACAGCATCTTTATGATGGCCGACTCCGGTGCGCGTGGTTCTGCGGCACAGATTCGTCAGTTGGCGGGGATGCGTGGTCTGATGGCGAAGCCGGATGGCTCCATCATCGAAACGCCGATCACCGCTAACTTCCGTGAAGGTTTGAACGTACTCCAGTACTTCATCTCGACCCACGGCGCACGTAAAGGTCTGGCGGATACCGCACTGAAAACCGCGAACTCCGGTTATCTGACGCGTCGTCTGGTTGACGTGGCGCAGGATCTGGTGGTGACCGAGGACGATTGTGGTACGCATGAAGGCATCATGATGACGCCGGTTATCGAGGGCGGAGATGTTAAAGAGCCGCTGCGTGAGCGCGTCCTGGGCCGAGTGACGGCTGAAGACGTCACCAAACCGGGTACGGCGGACATTCTGGTTCCACGTAATACCCTGCTGAATGAGCAGTGGTGTGACATGTTGGAAGAAAATTCCGTTGATGCGGTAAAAGTCCGTTCCGTCGTAAGCTGTGAAACCGACTTCGGCGTGTGCGCCAAGTGTTATGGTCGCGACCTGGCCCGTGGTCACCTGATTAACAAAGGTGAAGCCATTGGTGTTATCGCGGCGCAGTCTATCGGTGAACCGGGTACACAGTTGACCATGCGTACCTTCCACATCGGTGGTGCGGCATCGCGTGCGGCGGCGGAGTCCAGCATTCAGGTGAAAAATAAAGGTAGCCTGAAACTGAACAACGCCAAGTTCGTGGTCAACAGCAACGGTAAACTGGTGATTACTTCACGTAATACCGAACTGAAGTTGATCGACGAATTCGGTCGTACTAAAGAAAGCTACAAAGTGCCTTACGGTGCGGTGATGGCGAAGGGTGATGGCTCAGAAGTTAACGGCGGCGAAACCGTGGCGAACTGGGATCCGCATACCATGCCGGTTATTTCCGAAGTGAGCGGTAGCATCCGTTTCACGGATATGGTTGACGGCCAGACCATTACTCGTCAGACCGATGAACTGACCGGTTTGTCTTCTATCGTGGTTCTGGATAGCGCGGAGCGTACCGGCAGCGGTAAAGACCTGCGTCCGGCGCTGAAAATCGTTGATGACAAAGGTGAAGATGTATTGATCCCAGGCACCGATATGCCTGCTCAGTATTTCCTGCCGGGTAAGGCGATTGTTCAGTTGGAAGACGGCGTGAAGATCAGTGCGGGTGATACCCTGGCGCGTATTCCTCAGGAATCCGGCGGTACCAAGGATATTACCGGTGGTCTGCCGCGTGTTGCCGACCTGTTCGAAGCGCGTCGTCCGAAAGAACCGGCGATTCTGGCCGAGATCAGCGGGGTTATCTCGTTCGGTAAAGAGACCAAAGGCAAGCGTCGTCTGGTGATCACGCCGTTGGATGGCAGCGAACCTTACGAAGAGATGATTCCGAAATGGCGTCAGCTTAACGTGTTTGAAGGCGAGCGTGTCGAACGTGGCGACGTGGTTTCCGATGGCCCGGAATCTCCGCACGATATCCTGCGTCTGCGTGGTGTACATGCGGTAACGCGTTACATCACCAACGAAGTTCAGGAAGTTTACCGTCTGCAAGGCGTTAAGATTAACGATAAACACATTGAAGTTATCGTTCGTCAGATGTTGCGTAAGGGCACCATCGTTAACGCGGGTAGCACGGAATTCCTGGAAGGCGAGCAGGCGGAAGTCTCTCGCGTCAAGATTGCCAACCGTCAGTTGGAAGCGGATGGCAAGATCACGGCGACTTACAGCCGCGATCTGCTGGGTATCACCAAAGCGTCTCTGGCAACCGAGTCCTTCATTTCCGCGGCATCGTTCCAGGAAACCACACGTGTTCTTACGGAAGCGGCGGTTGCCGGTAAACGTGATGAACTGCGTGGCCTGAAAGAGAACGTTATCGTGGGTCGTCTGATCCCGGCGGGTACAGGTTATGCGTATCATCAGGATCGCATGCGTCGCCGTCAGGCAGGCGAGACGCCTGTTGTACCTCAGGTGAGCGCAGATGAAGCGTCTGCTAATCTGGCTGAATTGTTGAATGCCGGTGGTTTCGGTAATAGCGACGACGAGTAAGTCATTTATTCCCGATGTTTGATTAACCGTAGGTTAAGCGGTGAATAACTAAAAGCCCCGGCTACCAAGGCCGGGGCTTTTTTATGATGTATCTTGACGGGCCATTGCTTCGCAACGTTAAAAATTTCTTCCTGAAATTTTTTGGTGTACAGTAGTGTAAAGTAAAAAGAACGGGATAGAGATGAATACCTCAACAACACCAGCGCTTGTACAGAATAATAATGCATTATCAATCAATAATGACGCCTCTGTCAGCCGTGATACCACATCGCAAGCGCAGTCAACAAGCCATTCTCAAAGCCGGGCCCGCCGCGCGGCGTGGGGAAGTTTTATTGGCGCGGTCGTTGATTGGTACGACTTTCTTCTGTACGGAATAGTTGCCGCACTTGTATTTAATACTGAATTTTTCCCGCAAATCAGCCCGACTATGGGAACGCTGGCGGCCTTTGGCACCTTCGGCGTCGGTTTTTTGTTCCGCCCGTTGGGGGGGATGGTGTTTGGACACTTTGGCGATAAGCTGGGCCGTAAACGCATGTTGATGATCACCGTCTGGATGATGGGGATTGCTACAGCCTTGATAGGTTTGTTGCCTTCATTTGACGCCATTGGCTGGTGGGCGCCAGTGTTGCTGGTGGCATTGCGTGCCATCCAGGGCTTTGCGGTCGGAGGCGAGTGGGGAGGCGCAGCGTTGTTAGCGGTGGAAAACGCGCCCAAAAAGAAAAAAGCGTTTTACAGCAGCGGCGTGCAGGTTGGCTATGGCGTGGGGTTGTTATGTAGTGGAATACTGAATTTGGCCACCTGAACAGAGGTGATATGCTCACCTCAGAACAACACAGGTGCTCCAATGAAAAAAAGAAATTTTAGTGCAGA
>NZ_QNRY01000068.1 GCF_003315515.1 Brenneria salicis ATCC 15712 = DSM 30166
AAAAATGTCAGACAATTTATTAAAACCGCATCACCTTTCCCAGGCAACAAACCTGGACTAACAAAAGTGGAGCGGTAATAGGCGCAGTTATTTAGCTATGAAGAGATAGTTGGAGTTAATGCCGCTTGCTTAAGAACGAGCGGCATTTTTTCAGGTAAGATTGACGGCTTGTCTGCCTATATCAGATAAAAAAGGATCGTCGGCCTGGTAGTGATCCGCTATAAAGATTTACATGGTATATGGCCTGTTTCTTTGTTGATCATTTCTATTTGACAATTTTGCATTGTATCTGAAATTATCTTACCTTGTTCTAATTGAATAACACGGTCTGCCATTGAAATGGTTTGTTGTCTGTGTGCAATAATTAAACGAGTTAAATTCAAATTACTTATTTCTTTATTTACCGCTTTTTCATTTTTAATATCAAGATGGCTAAAAATTTTATATTTTCCAACTGAACGAACAAAATATTAATTTGATAGACTCTTAATTATATGCTTGGTATAAATAATTACATATAGACGCTAAAAACGTTTAACCCATGTCATGCGCCCCCAAGTCCTACCGCAACCGCAATATCTTCTGGTATCTCGTTGCCGCCTGTTTGATACTACCCGCAACCATTAGCATTATTAACATTACATTAACGCCCAAACTATGTCATCTCAGCCGAAACAATCGGGTCTCAGCCTGCCTCTGACTCTTATCATGTCCGTGGCAACCGGCCTCGCCGTTGCCAGTAATTACTATGCTCAACCGCTGCTGGAAACCATCGCCAGAGCATTTGAACTCTCCTTCAATCAGGCTGGTTTTATCGTTACCGCCGCTCAGCTAGGGTACGCCGTGGGTTTAATGTTTCTGGTTCCTCTCGGAGACATGTTTGAACGGCGGACACTGATTGTCAGTATGACGCTGCTCGCCGCTGGCGGCATGCTGATTACCGCCTCCGCTACCACGCTTTGGCTGATGATCACCGGCACCGCGTTAACCGGGCTATTCTCTGTCGTCGCGCAAATTCTGGTGCCGCTCGCCGCCACGCTAGCGACGCCAGAAACCAGAGGCAAGGTGGTCGGCACCATCATGAGCGGCCTGCTGCTTGGTATCCTGCTGGCTCGAACCGTCTCCGGGGCGCTGGCCTCATGGGGCGACTGGCGTACCGTCTACTGGGTCGCCAGCACACTGATGACCATCATGGCGTTGATACTCTGGCGGGGGCTGCCGCGTGTCCCACAGGAGAACAAGCTGAATTATCCGCAACTCTTAGCCTCGATATTCCGGTTGTACGCCACCTCGCCACTGCTGCGTACCCGTACGTTGCTGGGTTGTTTTACCTTTGCCAACTTCAGCATCCTGTGGACATCCATGGCTTTTCTGCTGGCCTCCCCACCCTATCATTATTCCGAAGGGAAGATTGGTCTGGTCGGCGCCGCTGGCGCATTGGCGGCATCACGAGCGGGACGTCTGGCCGATAAGGGGAAAGCCCGACAAACTACGTTCGCCGGTCTGCTACTATTATTACTGTCGTGGCTGTTTGTGGCGTTTGGTGCTCAATCAGTCATCGCGCTCTTAATCGGCATCATCGCATTGGATGATCTTGCCGTTCAAGGCGTTCATGTCACCAACCAGAGCGTGATCTATCGCATGATGCCGGAAGCACGTAACCGCCTGACAGCCGGTTACATGACCAGCTATTTTATCGGCGGCGCGTTGGGATCGATGATTTCCGCCTCGGCCTATCAGCACTGGGGTTGGCTGGGCGTATGCGCGGCAGGCAGCGTGACCAGTCTGTTGAACCTGCTGGTCTGGTGGCGGGGTAACCATGATGAACACCCCATCGCCGCGGCGCCTTCAGGTCGGTAAACACGCACATTAAAGCGCCTGTAAAGTACCAATTCCCGATAAGGTGCTGATCCGATTATCAGTCTGTCGGGTTTTAAAATAGCCGACCAATGTACCAATATTGATGACATGACAGAGGCTTGATCCGTTTTCTGGATGCCTTTTTCTTACTTTCTGACACAGAATTAAACGCGCTTTCTCGTTTACCCATATAGTAACATTAGTTACTATATGGACCGTGATTAATGAGGTTTATATAAAAATGGATAGTTCCTTTACTCCCATCGAACAAATGCTAAGCCTGCGAGCTTCACGTAAACCCGACTTCCCCCACCAGGAAGTCCTGTTGCTGCGTCTATGTATGCATATGCAAAGCAAAATTCTGGAACACAGAAACAGAATGCTTAAAGAGCAAGGGATTAATGAAACCTTGTTTATGGCATTAATTACGCTGCAATCTCAGGAATCTCACAGTATCCAACCCTCCGAACTCAGTGCCGCGCTGGGCTCATCGCGTACTAATGCCACGCGCATCGCTGACGATCTGGAGAAGAGGGGCTGGATAGAGAGACGTGAAAGCCATAGCGACCGCCGTTGTCTGCATTTGCATATGACGGAAGCCGGTAAAATGTTCCTTGAGCAGTTGCTTCCTCCACAACTTAAAAGTCTCCATTTTCTCTGGTCGGCACTCAGTGGTGACGAACAAAAACAGTTGGAAGTGCTGATGCGCAAACTCCTGACGCGGCTGGATGAAATGGATGAAATGGATGAAATATAAATAATTTTCATAAAGATACCATGACCTCATTGCATCTGATATTTCCCGATAACAGTTTCATCGGGTGGCGATATTTTCCGCCGAAAAGACCGATTTGCGTTTCCTTAGTTCAGGTTGCGACAGGTTAACGTAACCACTGATTTTGTGAGCAGCGCATCATCGTGATGCGCTGCGAAATATCAATCGTGACAAGACGATTGCCAGAGGCGGTGACCGCGATATCCGGCAAAAAAGAGAGCAAGAGAGAACACCCCATGAGTGAAAACGTGGAAAATCAGACGCCTCAACAACCTGCGGAGAAAAGCAGGAAGAATAAGCGTAAACGGATAATGACCTTGCTGGCCTTTATCTTTATTGTGCTTGGCACGGTTTGGTTTATTTACTGGTTTCTGGTGCTCAGACATCATCAAAGCACGGACGATGACTATATTGCCGGTAATCAGGTTCAGGTGATGGCGCAGGTGAGCGGCAGCGTCACCCGCGTGAATGTCGATAATACCGATTTCGTTAAACAAGGCGACATTCTGGTCGAACTGGACCCGACGGATGCACAGCAGGCGTTTCAACGCGCGGAAACCGAACTCGCCAGCAGCGTGCGTCAAACACGCCAGTTAACCATTAATAGTAAGCAGTATCAGGCCAATATCGAGTTGCGCCAGACTGAACTGAACAAAGCGCAAAGCGACTTAACTCGCCGGGAGGCGCTGGGCAACGCCAACGCTATTGGTCGTGAAGAAGTCCAGCACGCCCGTGATGCCGTCGCCAGCGCCAAAGCATCCTTGGAAGTAGCCAAACAGCAATATCTCGCTAATTAGGCAATGGTAAGGGATACCCCGCTGGAACAGCAGCCCGCAGTGCAACAAGCCGCCGCTGCAATGCGTGATGCCTGGCTCACCTTGCAGCGGACTAAAATCGTCAGTCCGGTTAATGGCTACGTTTCACGCCGCAGCGTTCAGGTAGGCGCCCGCATTTCTCCTACTTCCGCATTAATGGCCGTGGTTCCAGCCGATCGCCTGTGGGTTGATGCCAATTTTAAGGAAACCCAACTCGCCAATATGCGTATCGGCCAACCGGCTACGGTTATCGCCGATATCTATGGCGACGATGTGGTTTTTCAGGGCAAAGTGGTTGGCCTGGATATGGGAACCGGCAGCGCGTTCTCGTTACTGCCCGCACAAAACGCTACCGGCAACTGGATCAAGGTTGTCCAGCGTCTGCCGGTACGTATTGAGTTGGAACCGCAACAAATCGCGACACACCCGCTGCGTATCGGTTTATCAACGTTGGTTAACGTCGATACCGCGAATACCGACGGTAAAGCGTTAGCCGAAACGCCACGCGGCGCGCCGGCCTATTCCAGTGATGCTTTGTCGCTGGATCTCACGCCGGTCAACCAAATGATTAGCGGCATCATCCAGGCCAACGCGGGTTAATCCGTCAGGAGAGCAACGTGCCGAGAGAACCGCTTAAAGGTGCGAGTCTGGCTTGGATGACCATCGCCTTATCACTGGCGACGTTCATGCAGGTTCTGGACTCCACTATCGCCAACGTCGCCATTCCGATTATCGCGGGTAATCTGGGAGCTTCTAACTCGCAGGGTACGTGGGTGATCACTTCGTTCGGGGTCGCCAACGCGATCTCCATCCCGATTACGGGCTAGCCAAACGTTTTGGTAAGGTCCGCCTGTTTCTTTGGTCTACCATCCTGTTTGCGCTAACTTCCTGGCTGTGCGGCATATCCAACAGTCTGGGAATGTTGATTTTTGCCCGCGTCTTGCAGGGGATTGCCGCCGGGCCGCTTATCCCGCTGTCGCAGAGTTTGTTGCTCAACAACTACCCGCCAGCCAAACGCAGCATTGCGCTGGCGCTCTGGTCGATGACCGTGGTGGTGGCGCCGATCTGTGGTCCGATTCTGGGCGGCTGGATCAGTGATAACTATCATTGGGGCTGGATCTTCTTCATCAACGTGCCGCTGGGGGTCGCGGTTGTCCTGCTCACCTTGCAAACCTTGCGCGGGCGGGAAACCAAAACCGAAATCAGACCCATTGATACGATTGGACTGGCGCTACTGATTGTCGGTATCGGCAGCTTGCAGATGCTGCTCGACAGAGGCAAAGAACTCGACTGGTTCAACTCCAGCGAAATCATTATTCTACTGGTGGTCGCCGTTATTTCGCTGGCCTTTCTGATCGTCTGGGAGCTAACGGACGATCACCCGGTCGTGGATTTGTCGCTGTTCAAATCGCGTAATTTCACTATCGGCTGCTTGTGCATCAGTCTGGCCTACATGTTCTATTTCGGCGCGATTGTGTTGCTGCCGCAATTACTGCAAGAGGTCTACGGCTATACCGCAACCTGGGCTGGTCTGGCATCCGCCCCGGTGGGATTGATGCCGGTAGTGCTGTCGCCGCTCATTGGCCGCTTCGCGCCGCATCTGGACATGCGCAAGCTGGTCAGCTTCAGTTTTATCGTATACGCCATCTGTTTTTACTGGCGCGCCTACACCTTTGAGCCCGGTATGGATTTTGGCGCATCGGCGTGGCCGCAGTTCGTGCAGGGGATTGCCGTGGCTTGTTTCTTCATGCCGCTGACCACCATCACGTTGTCGGGATTGCCGCCGGAACGACTGGCCGCGGCTTCCAGCCTGTCCAACTTTGCCCGAACGCTGGCCGGGTCGATCGGCACGTCCATCACCACGACCTTATGGACGCAACGTGAATCCTTGCACCATGCTCATCTGACGGAGTCGGTAACGCCTTATAATCCGCTGGCACAGGAAACCTATCAGCAGTTGCAGGCTATGGGGATGAGTCAATCTCAGGCTTCCGCCTATATCGCACAGGAGATTACCGCACAGGGGCTGATTATCTCCGCTAATGAAATCTTCTGGGCCGCCGCCGGCATATTTCTGGTATTGGTGGTCCTCGTCTGGTTTGCCCGTCCGCCCTTTACCTCCGCCAGCGGAGGCGGCGGCGCGCACTGATCGGCTTATACTCGCCAGCCGATCGTCCGCTGATTAAAAACGTATTCCACCGTGCAGGATCAGAAAGAGGCATCCGGGAATGCCTCTAAGGTTTCATCAGGCTTGATTCTGCCGCCACCACTCAGCAAGCAGAATACCTGCCGCCACAGAAATATTCAGACTTTCCACCTTACCGGTGCCGCCGATCGAAACGTTGACATCGCCTTGTTGCCACGCGCTATCAGACAAACCGTCGCTCTCCTGTCCCAGCACGATCACCGTTTTGGCCGGGAACATGGTTTTCGACAGTGCCGTACCTTTATGGCTGGAGGTGGTTACAATGGTATAACCTGCCTGGCGGAATTCGCCTAATACCGACAGAAAATCATCCGCATGGATGGCTTTCACATGCTCAGCGCCGCCCTCTGCGGTACGCACCGCCGCACCCGACTCCAGTTGCGCCGCATCCTGCAGCAACACGCCTTTCACGCCAAAATGCGCGCAACTGCGCATGATCCCGCCGAGGTTATGCGGATTACCCACATCTTCCAGCGCCAACACGCAATCACTCTCGCCAGCCGTTTGCAGATACTCGCGGACATCCATCCCCTGACGTTTCTTAATCAGGAAACAAACACCGCCGTGATGCTCCGTACCCGACGCTTTGATGAGTTCTTCATCGTCAACCACGTGATAGGCTTTACGATTTGCCGCCATCCAGCGCAAGGCCTCCCGGAAGCGCGGCGTCACTTCTTGCAGGAACCACGCACGGACAATCGCCTCCGGGCGGCTCTTGAACAATGCGTGACAGGCGTTCTCACCGTAAACACGCGTCTCTTCCTGACGCTGGCGGCGAATTTGCGCGGGATCAATCTGGCTTTTACCACTGATACCGCCGTGATCGGGTTCAGAAGCTTCGCCAGGAGCACGAGAAACCGTTTTCCATGGGGAATCATGAGCGACGTCTTCGTTGTGCGGGCGACGAGGAGCCTCGCCAGCACGATCGTTGCGCGCTTTGCCCCAGGGACTTTTCTCACGGGCTTCGCCATCACGCGTCGGGTTTTCACGAGCATAACGCGGGTTGGTATCACGCGGATGCGGGGGTTTTACACGATTATCGCGCGAGCCACTCCCTGCGCCTCGACCACCACGGTTCACACTACGGCGATCTTTACTTTCAGGACGCTTGTTTTTGTTATCTTTCTCGCCCTCATCCTCGCTACGGACATACATCACACGGACTTTGCCGCTCTTACTATTGAATGAATCGTTCATCGTTCTCTCCACCTACGCGCTGGGCGCGAAGATTACCTCATGTACACCTGCTTAGCTACCAACTTGTCGTCACGCTGGCTAAAAGTCCGTAGCTATTGTAGCTATTGAGTAAACCACATTGTTGACAATCTCGCAGTCCACCATACTTAATTCACCGTTGTTGACCTTTTATTACGGCATTGCAATCCGTTTACTCAACAACATCATCCTTATTTTAGCCCCTTTCCATTTGAGGCCCTATTATGAATACGGTATGCGGCTCTTGCCACACAACCAATCGTCTGCCGGAAGAACGCCTTGACGACCATGCGAAATGCGGACGCTGCGGCGATCCATTATTCACTGGCGATGTGGTGAATGCGACAGAAGAGACGCTTGACAAGCTGTTACAGGACGATTTACCGGTCGTTGTCGATTTCTGGGCGCCCTGGTGCGGACCTTGCATCAACTTTGCACCCGTGTTTGAAAGTGTCGCACAAGATCGCGGCGAAAAAATACGCTTTATTAAAGTGAATACCGAATCGGAACCGCAACTCAGCGCCCGCTTCCGCATTCGCAGCATCCCAACGCTGATGCTGTTCAAACAAGGCCAACTGGTGGATATGCTCAATGGTGCGCTACCGAAAGCCCCTTTTGAAGCCTGGCTGGATGAATCGCTGTAAAAAATCACGCTAATCCGGGGCATTATCGCCCCGGCTCTTTTGGTCGGATGCGGAGTCGATTAGAATAACGGACTTCTAAATTTGTTTTGCCCATGATGGCCGAAATGTGACCGGCTCCCGGCAACACTCAACCGTGTCGAATACGTCATGACCAATAACGCCGTGCTCCAACTGCGCCAGCAACGTCTTGAGCAGTCAACCAAACCGTTTCGCGCCCGTGGTTGCCGTGTGGTGCGCTGCCAACACTGCCTGCTGCCGGTTAAGACCTGCCTGTGTCACACCATTCGGTCATTTGACTCACGCAGTCGTTTTTGTCTGGTGATGTTTGATACCGAACCGCTTAAGCCAAGTAATACCGGACGATTAATCGCCGATATTTTACCGGACACGCAAGCCTTTCTCTGGTCACGCACGTCACCGAACCCACAACTGTTGAACGTGTTGAACACCCCGGATTATCAGCCTTATCTGGTCTTTCTGGCCGACGAAGCCGAAAACGGACGTCAGGTGTTGCGCCAGTTACCCGCTCAAGGGAAACCGCCGCTGTTTGTGCTGCTGGACGGCACCTGGCCGGAAGCACGCAAAATGTTCCGCAAAAGCCCGTATCTGGATACTTTGCCTATTCTGTCGCTGAATGTGGATGCGCTATCCCGCTACCAGTTACGTGAGGCCAGCGGCGCCGGACAGCATTGTACCGCCGAAATTGCGATCGCCTTACTCGCACAGGCTGGCGATCATATGGCCGCGGACGGCCTGTCCACTCACTTTGACCGTTTTAGAAAACATTATCTGGCCGGAAAGTCGCATCATACCTTACGGGAAACTTTACCCACCGTCACAGCATAATCGCCAGAAAACGTTTAGTATCAAATAGTCTTATCCAACAGGAGTGACTTATGAGCCAACGTGGATTGGAAGCATTATTGCGTCCCCGATCGATAGCCGTTTTAGGGGCATCGGAAAAGGCGGGACGGACGGGTTTTCTGATGATGCGAAACCTGCTTGATGGTAGCTTCAGCGGTCCTGTGCTTCCTGTTACGCCGAAATATCGCGCCGTCTGCGGTGTTCTGGCTTATCCGAATGTCGCCAGCCTGCCAATGAACCCCGATTTGGCGGTGCTCTGCACGAACGCCAGCCGTAACCTGACGTTGCTGGAAGAATTGGGACAGTGCGGCTGCAAAACCGTCATTATTCTTTCAGCCCAGCCGTCGCAATTCAGCGAGTTAAAAGCCTGCGCGGTTCGCTACCACATGCGTTTATTAGGTCCGAACAGTCTGGGTCTGCTCGCGCCCTGGCAAGGGTTTAACGCCAGCTTTTCCCCTGTTCCGATTATGAAAGGCAAATTGGCTTTTATTTCCCAATCCGCCGCCGTATCCAATACGATCCTGGACTGGGCGCAACAACGAGGGATTGGCTTTTCCTACTTTATCGCGCTGGGCGACAGCCTCGATATTGATGTCGATGACGTGCTCGATTTTCTGGCGCGTGATGGCAAAACCAGCGCCATTCTGCTGCATCTCGAACACATCAGCGATGCTCGCCGTTTTCTTTCCGCGGCGCGCGGCGCTTCAAGAAATAAGCCGATTCTGGTGATAAAAAGCGGACGCAGCCAGCAGGCGCAACGGCTACTGAACAGCCAGCGTCACGGTTTGGATGCCGCCTATGATGCGGCCATTCAACGTGCCGGTTTGTTGCGGGTACGTGATACCCATGAGCTATTTTCAGCGGTGGAAACCCTGAGTCACCTGCGTCCATTACGTGGCGAACGACTCATAATCGTCAGCAACGGAGCGTCACCCGCGGCGCAGGCGCTGGATCAGTTGCTCAGCCGACAAGGTAAACTTGCGACACTCAGCGAATCAACGCAAAACCTGTTGCGGGAAAAATTACCTGCGCACGTCGCCATCGGCAATCCGCTCGACCTGCGTGATGGCGCGACGGCAGCACATTATCAGGATGCGCTATCGATACTACTCGATAGCGACGACGCCGATGCATTGCTGATTATCCATGCGCCCAGTGCAGCGGCGCCAGGCACCGAAAACGCGGAACAATTGATCAACCTGTTTCAACACCATCCGCGCGGCAAACGCATTACGCTGCTGACAAACTGGTGCGGTGAATATTCTTCTCTGGAAGCCCGACGTTTGTTCAACGAGGCGGGTATTCCCACCTACCGCACGCCCGAAGGCGCCGTCACCGCGTTTATGCATATTGTCGAGTATCGGCGTAACCAAAAACAACTGATGGAAACGCCAGCGCTGCCGCTGGATCTGGCCATCAATACCAGTCCGGCGCATGAACTGATCCATCAGGCGCTGTCAGATGGCGTTACCCAGTTGGATACCCATGAAGTCCAGCCCATTCTGCAAGCCTATGGTTTGCATACCTTGCCAACCTGGATTGCCAATGACAGCCCGGAAGCAGTGCATATCGCGGAACAAATCGGTTATCCGGTCGCCATCAAGTTACGTTCCCCCGATATCTCTCATAAGTCGGAAGTTCAGGGAGTGATGCTCTACCTGCAAACTGCCGGAGACGTTCAACAGGCGGCGGATGCCATCCTCGATCGCGTGAAGCGAACTTATCCTCAGGCAAGAATCCACGGCCTGCTGGTTCAGGGGATGGCAAACCGCGCCGGCGCTCAGGAACTACGTATCGCCGTCGAACAGGATCCGGTATTTGGACCGCTGATTATGTTGGGAGAAGGCGGCGTCGAATGGCGTGAAAAACAGGCCGCCGTTGCCTTGCCGCCGCTCAATATGACGCTGGCGCGTTATCTGGTGCTACAAGCCGTCAAAGGCGATAAAATCCGGGCCAGCAGTGCGCTACAGCCGTTGGATATTCCGGCCCTCAGCCGTCTGTTGGTACAGGTTTCCAACCTGATCCTTGATTGCCCGGAAATCTCCCGGTTGGATATCCATCCCCTGCTGGCTTCAGGAAGTGAATTCACCTTATTGGATGTCACGCTGCACCTTTCGCCTTTTAGCGGCGATCCACAGTCAAGATTGGCGATCCGACCCTATCCGCAGGAGTGGGAAGAGACGGTGACACTCAAGGATAATACCGCTTGTCTGTTCCGTCCCATCCTTCCCGAAGATGAACCGCTGCTGAGTAAATTCATTGCAAAAGTGACGAAAGAAGACCTCTATTACCGTTATTTCAGCGAAATTAATGAATTTAATCATGAAGATTTAGCCAATATGACCCAGATTGACTACGATCGGGAAATGGCGTTTGTCGCCATCCGCCAGACCGAGAAAGGACCTGAGATAATCGGTGTGACGCGCGCGATTTCAGACCCCGACAATACTGACGCTGAATTCGCCGTTTTGGTACGTTCGGATTTGAAAGGACTGGGGTTGGGCAGACGATTGCTGGAAAAGCTCATCCAGTATGCCCAGGCTCACGGATTGAGACGGCTGAATGGTATCACCATGCCCCATAATCAAGGCATGATCGCGCTGGCAAAGAAACTGGGTTTTAGTATCGATATTCAACTGGAAGAAGGTATTGTGGCGCTGGAATTGCCGTTTAAAAATTAATCAGACTTCGTGATATAGCTCCCGCTGTCAGGATATGTTCTACCACTCAATGGTAAAACTTGCTCACAACAGCTGGAAAGTAATGGTATTATCGCCCGATTCGGCTATTCCTTAACTTTTGATAATGGCCTCTGGGCCATACACTGATGAGAGAAGAAACGCACTGTGATGTTGTCAAAATTTAAACTCAATAAATACCAACAACACCTTGCACAATTGCCCAAAATCCCTCAGACAGCAGATGATGTTCAGACTCTTCACACACCTGAACTTTTTCGCACAACGCTGATAGAGGCTATTCTGAAAGCCAGGAAACGCATTTATTTAGTGGCGCTGTATCTTGAGCGTGATGATGGCGGCATGGGTATTTTGTCTGCGTTATATGAGGCGAAACGGCAGTATCCCAAACTTGATATCCGCATTCTGGTTGACTGGCATCGCGCCCAACGTGGGCGGATAGGGGCAATGGCAGAAAATACCAACGCCGACTGGTATTGCGATATGGCGCATAAATATGCGGATATCCAGTTTCCTATCTATGGCGTACCGGTTAACACCCGCGAAGCATTGGGTGTGCTGCATCTGAAAGGTTTCATCATTGATGACACAGTTATCTATAGTGGCGCCAGCCTGAACGATGTCTATTTGCATCAGCATGACAAGTATCGTTACGATCGCTATCAGGTAATTCGTAACTCGATACTGGCTGATACAATGGCGCAATATATTCAGAAGATCCTGGCGGCGCCGGCAATCCAACGACTGGATCGTATCGATCGCCCCAAGAGTCTGGAAATTAAAAATGAAACCAAACAGTTTCGTCAGGCGTTACGCACAACAGGCTATAATATCCCTGAGTGTAACAGCGCTGATGTTGAACTGACTGTCACACCGCTGGTTGGTTTGGGCAAACAGAGCCCGCTGAATAAAACCATCCATCATTTGATGTACTGTACAGACAGCCATCTGGTGATGTGTACACCGTATTTTAATCTCCCTGCTCTACTTATGCGGAATATTATCCGCCTACTGCGGCAAGGTAAGAAAGTTGAAATTATTATCGGCGATAAGACAGCTAATGATTTTTATATCCCGGAAAATCAACCGTTCAAAATTATTGGTGCTTTGCCTTATCTTTATGAAATCAATCTGCGCCGTTTCCTGAGCAGGCTACAGCGCTATATTGATGCTCAGCAACTCGTCGTCAGATTATGGAAAGACGGTGATAACAGCTTCCACCTGAAAGGCATGTGGATAGATGATAAATGGCAGTTGCTGACGGGTAATAACCTCAATCCTCGTGCCTGGCGTCTGGATTTGGAAAACGCCATATTGATTCACGATCCCAAACAGGTTCTGTTAGCACAGCGTCTGGAAGAACTGGATAAAATCAGAGTTCATTCTCAGGTCGTCACAAGTTATATGGAACTGGAAAGCATTGCGCAATATCCGGTAAAAGTCCGTAAGCTCATTCGACGCTTGCGCCGCATTCGCATAGACAGGCTGATTAGCCGTATTCTTTGATATTGCTGCGATATTAATAAAATAAAACCCCCGGCGTTGCGGTTCAACGCCGGGGGTTTTATTTTAATCATTAGGATAACGAGATTGCGGCCTCAGCGAGGAAAAATCGAGATAAGGACATTGAAAATAAGATAGACAAAAGGCCATCCTTTTACTGGATGGCCTTTTGTTTTTATTGAAACCTGGCAGTTCCCTACTCTCGCATGGGGAGACCCCACACTACCATCGGCGCTACGGCGTTTCACTGCTGAGTTCGGCATGGGGTCAGGTGGGACCACCGCGCTATCGCCGCCAGGTAAATTTTTTTTAAGCCGAAATATTAACCCAATTATTACTGGTGCTGATACCCAGAGTCGAACTGGGGACCTCACCCTTACCAAGGGTGCGCTCTACCAACTGAGCCATATCAGCGCACCTGAATGTTTGATGCCTGGCAGTTTATGAACCCTTTCAGACTTCACCCTTCGGGCCGTTGCTACGCAACGTTTAAAAGCCTCCGGCTTTTTTCCTACTCACTCTCGAGTAGCGAACTGCCCCTCAGGTCCACTGCAACCACTTAATTTGATGCCTGGCAGTTCCCTACTCTCACATGGGGAGACCCCACACTACCATCGGCGCTACGGCGTTTCACTGCTGAGTTCGGCATGGGGTCAGGT
>NZ_QNRY01000069.1 GCF_003315515.1 Brenneria salicis ATCC 15712 = DSM 30166
TGAATGCTATGATCGGCATAACTCAGTCCGGTTGGTGATTTGTTTTGATTTGGCGATTGATCAGATCGCTCAAACCGGATTGAGTTCCCTTCAGTGATCTACTATTAGGCGCAGTTATTTAGCTACGCCGCCAAACAACGAGCCAAAAACACTACTTGCACCGCTGGCCGCATTCGCTAAAGCCATATTTACCAACACGTTCTGGATGATTTTCAGGACACTGACACCCCAGTCTTTCCAGCTATCAACATTACCGTTCAACATTTCAGTAATGGAACCAACCGCGCCACTCATCGCCGTTTTCATGCCCTGCGATGCCTGAGAAGAATAATCCGTTGCCTCATCCGCCCAATCAGCAAAGCCATCGCGCAACCCTCCCATCCAGTTATTGCGTTGGTCATCCAGTGAAGTGTAATACATCTGTTGGTCGGTCAGACGTTTCGAGATAGCGCTTATTCAGGGCAATGGCACGATTGAAAAATTCATCATCAATTTCACCCGCTTGATGCTGCCGTCGTAGCTCATCGTCTTTCTGGATAAACTCACGGCGAATACTGATCATTTCCTGCATACGCTCACGAACGCGGGAGCCCTCACCAAAACCAATAAGGTTAGCGTCATTAGCTGCTTTAGCGTTGGCGTTGGAATCAATCAGCCCGTTCTCGTATTCAACCGCTTTTTTCCGTATTTCTGCCTGGTCAATCAGGGCAGCATTATGAAGTAATTCCGCTTTATGCTTTGCTGATATCGCTGCCAAATCCCCCTGAGAAGTTCTGTATTTCATTTTAGCCAACTCAGAAGATTGTCCATCCAAGGCGACTTGTTCCTTCATCTGCTCATTAATGCGCTTGTAGGTATCTTCTGTTTTTTGCAGTGATGACCTTTTATTTTTATCCTTCTCTGCCTGCTGAAGATTGTATTCCTCTACAGCATTAGCCTGAATTTTTTCAATTTGAGAATCCTGGCCAGGAGCAATATTACCCGCCGCATCTACCTTCAGCGCCCCGCTCTTCGTTGCATCCTGAATAGCCTTTAATTTTGCACGCTCGATTCCTTCCCTACGTAATAAATCAAGACTCTCTTGCTGCTGTTTAATATATTTTGTATATGCCTCATTCTCTATTTGCTGAGTAACGCTGCCTACTTTCTTACTGTTCAACTCATTCATGAACTGAATGGTTATTGCCATAGCACCTGCAACACCTTCCGCTAATTTATAGGTATCGGCTAATTCGTGCTGTATCTTTTGATAAATAGCAGATGATACAGAAACTTTGTTATTTAACTCATCTTGTAGGCGTGATTGGTTGGCAATGGCATTATTGAGTTGTTCAGTAGCATCTGATACATCGCGGCTTGCCTTTTCATATTCACGTTGGGCTTTAGCCGCATTTACCGCATAACCACCACCATCACCACCAACAGATCTTACGAGTTCATTATACTTCTCCGCTTCTGCCGCAGCGGTTTCTTGAGCATCTTTTAGCTCACTGAGTCTTGTCTTTAACGCATCAATCGAGCTACCAGAATCCGCAATAGCCCCCTTGAGTTGCAGAACATTCATTTCTTTAGACTTGGCAACGATATCATCAAGCGTGCCAGCATACTGAATTGCTGACTGCCTCGCTTGTTCTTGCTGCTGATAAACCGCATACCATGCAGTCGCACCGAGCATGACAATACTAGGAATTCCGCCCAACATTCCGCCGAGAGATTTTAGCCCGCCAAGAGCTAAACTGGATGCCGATGCCAGCCTATTTACAGATGCCTCAGACACTGCCACCGCCCGGTTTGAGTTAATTAATGCAGCATTAGCCGCAATCATTGCGCTACGCTTTACCGTTAAATTCTGCGTGGCAACCATTGATGCGTTAGAACCTTTCGCAACTTGAGTTTCGGCTAGGGCAAGATTGTAAGCAGATACCGCCGCTTCCGCGTCCGCCGCAGCTTTTCTTTGCGTCATTTGCGCGGCGTTAAGTTGAGCAGCAGCCAAGCCGATTTGCTCTTTTCTTGTGCTAATAATTGTCGCCGTCGCGCTGGCAGCGCTCGAAGCCATGCCGCCAAAATACCGCGCAGCACCAACTGCAACTAGTACACCAGCAGCGGTAGCAACACCGTCAATATTATCGGCTAACGAATCCAACGATCCAGATAACGTCGCGGTAACGCGGGAGGTTTCGTTAACGCCACCGACCCATTGCTGAAAAGCGTTTTGCACCTTCGTTACAGAACCACCAACCGTCGCCGGCATCGCTGCGAATTCGTTTTGCATCGCGCCCAGTTGACTGATTAACGCCGGAACAACTTTATCGGCTGTTAATTGCCCCTGATCTGCCATTGCCTTTAGGTCTTTGCGTGCAACCCCCATCCCTGCGGCCAATGCTCGAATAACGCGATCGCCATTTTCATTTACAGCGTTGAATTCTTCCCCGCGCAAAACGCCCTGTGCCAGAGCCTGGCTAAACTGGGTAATAACAGAACTGGATTCCTGAACGCCCGCGCCGGAGAGTTTTAAGCCAGTAGCCAATGCCTCGGTGACTTTTAACGCATCCTGTGACGAGTAACCATATTCACGCATAGAGGCCGCAGAGCGCGCGAACAATCCAGCGTTATCTGCGAACGCCGTTCCGGTGCGCTGGCTAAGCGCCATCAGCGCCGCCTGGTTACTGGTGAAATCCTCGGTAGAGACAGACGCTTGTTTCAGCCGTGCATTAACCTGGTTCCACTGATCGGCGAGATTAATTAATTGCCCAGTAGCAAAACCACCAGCTATTGCCCCAGCCATCCCTGCAGCAGTAGATTTTACCGAGACAAGTTGCGCATTCACCTCCGCCAGCGCCCGGCGACTCTCACGCGCTGCCGCCGCAGCCTGCCGACCGCCGTTCTGCATGGTTTTGTAGTAATCAGATCCCATTCTGGAAGCACGGGAGATCTCTGACTGAAACGATTGTGAGTTAGCGGAAATCTTGATAATCAGTTCTCGCAGCGTTGCCATTTTATTTTCTCTGGGAAATAAAAAACCCTCCGAAGAGGGTATTTGATGTATAAAAAGCTAACCACACATATTTATTACTGGAATAAATACCCATTTTTCTCACACATGGAATACATCGCCCGGATTCCATGCCTAGATGCAGCAGGAAGAATTGAAGAAGAATCTTTAATCTCGCCATCCATTCTCATTAATGTTGCTGCAAATGGAGTAAAACCGGTATATCCGCCGTAGCTATTTTTTGCATTTACCAATCCACAATATGAATCTGGTGCGCCATTTTCGTTTACAGGAGGCAGTCTGAATATGGCACTATCTGGATCTTTTAACTTAGCTTTGACTGACTCCTGTATTATTAGTTTTTCAGTTTCAGAGAGAGGTCTTGTTTTTGTAACAACCACTCTACTTTCTTCATAATTACTTACAGGGACGCAAGCCGATAAAAACATAACGCAGATTGCTACTGAAATGACCTTTTTCATATTTCATCCATATACGTAGTTACATTCAGCAACATCCTACCGCTTGTTGACGCAGGGATCTACTTCCGCTATCTTCTTTTTCACGAGGCGTCGAAACCTCTTCTCAACGCGGACAGAACCAACCCCGTTAGTGTTGGATTTTTTATGCCTGTCATTCAGTGAGCGTACTGCGCGATCACACCCCGAATCAAAGTCGGGAGGGCGACGAATACAACACCCGAAAGGGGAATAAGTCCGCGGTCTCGTTGAGCCGTTTCGAACCTCCCGGCACCACTCCGATAGTGGTAATTCGAAAAAAATCAACGAGGTCATTATGACTACCCAACTCTCCATAGAAAGCCTGTCCGTTATCGCACACAACGGCATACCCGTAATCACCACTGATTTGTTGGCGCAACTTTATGGCACTGACACCGCCCGCATCCGTAACAACTTCGCCAGAAATAAAGAGCGCTTTACTGATGGGAAGCATTACTACAAGCTAACAGATTATGAATTAAGGGATTTTAAGCACAGAGTATCTTTAAGAGACTCTGTGAAAATTCCTGTAAACAGCCGCGCTTTAACCCTCTGGACTCAGCGCGGCGCCGCCCGTCACGCCAAGATGCTCGAAACCGATCAGGCATGGGAGGTATTCGAGAAGCTGGAAGATTGCTATTTCAGCCAACGCGAAAAAGCTATCGAAGAAGCTCCGCGCAAAATTCGCCAATCCACAGCAAAACAATTAATCCCGCTGCGCCAGACTGCCGAACGGCTGATCGCCACCGGGATGGGTAATATTTACCCCGATATATGGAAACTCGTCCACCAGCGTTTTGATGTTGAACACATTCACCAGTTGCCACCCGACCAGATCGGGGAAGCGATCGACTATCTTGAGGGGCTGGAAGGCGAGTGGATAGGCAAACAGAAACAAGCTGTATCCTTGCCAATATCCTACCCTATGGAATACTTCGACCAGTTCAAGTGGATGATGGGGCAAAAGGCATTTAGTGCGCCATGGAACTACCCGGCAAACATGCTGATCCCTAACGGTGATTACCCTAACCCATTGGCCCATCTGCTTCACGACCTCAGAAAAGCCGGTTATCAGGTAGAGGCTGCACAATTTCAGCTATTAGCCTTACAGCACCACCTTGAAATGTTTAGGCACAAGGTCGATAGAGTAGAACGGGCGATTAGGTAATGTTTGTGGCGCAGGGATGCGCCTTAACTCGCCGCCATAGAAAGAAATGCCTCCAGATTGCCAAACGGATCGATGTCTTCTTCTTCCTTGCCTGACCAGTCCAGCATGGCATCAGTAAGCGCCACTTTTACGCCCTGGGCGCCATATACGGCACTGACGATCTGCGCGGCCTGAATATCCCCTCGCGTATCGCCGATCGGGGAAAGTTTGTCATACTCAATCCACATCCGTAGCTCACTGGCGGTCATTTCCCGCCGCAGTTCTGACAGCGTGCGCCCCATTCTGAGCGCCAGCGCCATCAAAAACTGCATACCGGGCTGAGTTACTTTTTTTTAGCGGCCTCAGTATCGTTGATAATGTCCAACGCCTGCCGTAATAGCCGGCTATGCACGGGGCCGTAAACGCTTTCCACTTCTTCGACATCATCAACATCGAATACCGGATCGCCGCTTTCATCACGCAAAATATCGACAAACAACGTTGCATCTGCGTGAAGATTGCGGCGGGCGCGTTCTGACACAGACAGGGATTCGCTGTCTTCATCAGTTTTTACCGCATCCTGCCAGCGCAGCCAGGCTTCAGCGGAGGGTTCACGCAGAATGACTTTTACGCCATCCCATTCCGGCACCTCGATAGCCTTCGTGAGAAACCCCGATCCCGGCGCCAGCGCCAACGCTTTAATGCTTTTATTTGACATTATTTATTAACCCCCGTTACCTGCCGGCGCATTGATTGGTGTCGGTTTACCTTTCAGGCGCAGAGAGAACGTAGCGGCTACTACACCGTTTGTGCCTGATGACCAGGTGTGTTGGCGCACTTCGGCCAAAACCTGAAATCCGTTACCAGAAGGGAAAATGAACTGGAATGCATAGGTCGTGTCGTTATCGTATGCATCGCGTAGAGCGTCCTGCGCCGCATTGCGATAGAAATTGCCTGAGAGGGACATTTCAGACTGAGCGGGCAGGCCGTTAATATTCTCCTGCTCAGTTGAGCAAAGCGTTGTGACGTCAATATCCTGTTTTTGCCCCCCAGTGAACTGAGCTTCTTTCAGTGTGCAGTGCAGATCGAGATACGTTGCTGTTTCAGCGGTTTCCGCTGTTGCAGGAGCGGACGAAATCTTGATCTGCGTCCCTTGTGATTTTTCATAAAGTGCCGCCATTTCATTTTCTCCAGACGTAAAAAACCCGCTCAATGGCGGGTTGTGATGATGATGGTGTATGAGTTAGTCGACGAACTGTAGCTCTGCTGTAGCTCGGTATAGTGCTGTTTCTGTGTCGTGTCCTTGCGTCAGCATCTGATTGCCAGGACTGAGCGACGATAGTGCTGCGATGACATCGCCACGAATTTCACGCGCATGCGCGATGGTTTTCGCGTAAACATCAAACTGAACGGATGATGTTGTTTCTGCTGGGCCACACAGCACATCAGCAGACGGCTGGGATATAAAAGAGAACACAACCCACGGCGGCGAAATTGCTGGCTCACCCTCGCTGTTTAGTGGAACGACATACGGATAAACATTACCGCCAGCCAACGCGGAGATTAGCGGGTAAATGTCGGTTTCGGTCATTTACTCAATACCTCGTCGATAGCGCGATTGGCTCGCGTAATGGCGGCATTCGCGGCCTCTTCCTGCCGGGCGTCGAACGCTGGGCGCACAAACGGATGCGCTGGGGCCTTGATCGTTCCCATCTCAACGAATCGCCAGTAAAACGCATTGCGCGGGTTGTCCGCCTTCATTGTGTTATCGCTGTTACCCGTTCGGGGATTAACACCGCGAATGTGTACGCCGGATGAGATTTCACCTTTTCGCCGTGACTTTTGAGTCAGCACCACAACGTTTTTACGCATTTTCCCGGTACGAACGGGAGCACGGTCGATAACCTCTTCTTTCAGAACCTCAGCCCCAGCGCGAGTAGCATCACGCAGCACCTTGTTGTTTTCCGCCCGACTCAGCTTTTCCAAATCCCTGGCGATGTCGTTCAGGCCGGAAAAATCGAGGCCAAAATCAATCACGTTTCACCCCCAGCTTACACAATATTTCCAGTCGAGTGCATTTACCGTCCGGGATCGGCGGGCCGATAATATCCAGCATTAATCCGGCAAATGGGCCATTGAGACAGAGCAAGCGGGATACCGCCGAAACATCACGGCGAAACCTCATCCATACCCGGATTGTTGCCTCGGCAGATACCGCACCAGCGGCTACTAACTCGCGGCCACTGATCGGGGCGACTTCGGCCCATACCGTAGCACCATCACTCCATGACTCGATCGGCTGGCCACCAGCATCGCGGGTTGTTGTGAAGTTCTGGATGATGACGCGGTGGCGTAGTCTTCCTGCTCTCATAAAACCTCACAAGCCATAAATTCGATATGGCTGTAACAATGATTCTGTCGCGAAAGGAATGGCGCTGGTTATGTTCCCAATATTTACGGACTCCCGGTTTTCATACCAGTGTCCAATCAACAACAGCATTGCTACCTGAACATCTGCCGTTGGCAGGAGGTGATCCTCATCCTCTGCGTAACCGTCCGCCTCTTCATTCTCATAAAGTTTGCGGCGCGTATATGTTTCGACATACCTCACTGCCGCACTGATATAGGCGTTCAGCAATGTGTCTTCATCATTGCCGGATTCAACGCGGCAGTGCTGTTTAACCAAGTCGATATCCAGCATGGCGCACCTTATTTTTTTGCCTTTTTCGGCTGTTCAGGCTGTTCAGGCTGTTCAGGCTGTTCAGGCTGTTCAGGCTGTTCAGGCTGTTCAGCAGGATTATCCGCGATAATCTGTTTTGCGTAGCCTTTTGCAATTAACTCACGTCCATGTTGCTCCTGAGTTTCAAACTCAACACCTTCAACGACTACTGTTCCCTGATAGTAGATAGGCTTGTTAGCAATCAGTTTCATATTTTTGTCCCATAGAAAAGCGGCCCGAAGGCCGCTACGCGAAGAGGTTAACTGGATTAGCCGCCGTTGACAGCAGGTACGGTAAACGTTCCATAAACGAACGCTTCAGGACGCTTAACGGCCAAAGCTAAGCGCTCTTCACAACGAATCGAAATCATGTTCTTCTCGAAGTCGTCGGCGTTCTCGGTTGAGATAACCACATTAGCATCTTCACGATCGAACAGTTGAGCAGCAGCATTGAACGCACCAGTCAGGAATTTACCCTGGAATGCCGCTGTTTCAGTAGCAACAACAGGCAGTCCCCAGAGAGTAGGCCCAGTCAGCGCTGACGGATTAGCGAGGATGTAGCGCCCCAGCGTATCTTTCGTCAGTTCGATTTTCGCCCAATCAATGAAGTGCAGAACGTGTCCAGACGCCGGGAATCGCGCCAATTGCGCTTGCAGCATCGCCAGACGCAGATCATCAATTCCGTTTTGCTGTTCAACAGCAAAAGCAGCGCTGAATGCTGTAGCCTGGGGAATAATGCCGTGCAAATGTACACCGGTGCCGTCACCAAACAGGATTTCCTGTTCTTCGACGTATTTCAGGCCGTAACGCATTTCCGCATCGATCGTGGATTGCAGTTGTGCAAAATCGTCCAGGATCTGTTTAGACGCCTTGAACATATGGGCGACCGTCGTCACTGGCGTAATTTTGGTGGCAAACTCAATGTTGCTGTACGGTTTGGCCGTGCCTTCCGGCACCACAGCGGCGTTATTGGTGAACCCGGTTTGTTGCACCCAGAAAATGGCCGGGGAACTGGTTTTTCCTGGTGCAATCAGATCACGGATGAAAAGGCGTTGTTTCGGTGCCGTATCAATGCCAGGCAAGCGTTGCGGCTCAACAACACCATCTGCAACATCGGTAGACAGTAACGCGGCATTTACCGGGATGCTGACGCGTTTGCCACCCTCAACACTGGCGGCAAACGTTTTGAGCGCCTCAGAACTGACTACGATATTACCGACTGTTTCCACGACAGCTTTTGCATTCGTCAGCGGCATTTGTGCCACATGTTGCTCCAGTTCACCCAGTGCAGCCTTCAGCGTTTTTTCAGCAGCGACCAGCGCATTAAATTCAGAGGCCATCTTGTCAACAGCAGCTTTAGTCTCTTCAGACAATTTGCCGGATTTTTTGGCTTCACCCAGGGCTTCTTCTGCTTTCGCATTGAATTTGCCGGTTGCCTCTTCAATGCTGGCCGTGACCTTTTTAAGAATATCGTTAACTTCAGACATAATTTCTCCAGATTATTGGCACGCCGATACCAGACCACTTAACGCCGTGTCCAGATCAGCAAGAATTTCAGGTTTGATTTCACGGGCAGCGCTCGGCGTGCCTTCATGTTCTGCGGTAGCGCTCGACATACCGCTTGTTAAAGATTTGATGAGTCGGCGTCGCTCTGATCGTGGTGTGTTCGCTTTTGCCAGTAACGCATCGAGTTTGCGCAGCGCCGCGGCTGGAGAATCATCCCCATCAGAAACCGCGTCCGCAGAAAGCAGGCTGTCAGCCAGCCCCTTTTTCACTGCATCACTACCGCCGATATAGCTTTCCGCATCCATCAACTTCAACACGGTGTCGATATCCAGACCGGAACGCGCCGCGTAGATATCAGCCATCGCGTTATCAAATGGCGTCAGATAATCCGCCAGTTCAGCAAAGTCGTGTCTATTTCCCATCGCGACAATCCAGCAGTTATGGATCATTAGAAAAGCGCCACGCCCTATCTGAATTTCATCCCCAGCCATCGCAATGATTGATGCAGCACTGGCAGCAATACCCAGCACCTTGACCGTTACTGTTCCCTGGTATTCACGCAATAGGTTGTAAATCGCCAGCCCTTCAAACATATCTCCGCCAGGGGAATTAATGTTTATGGTGACATCAGCGCCATTCATTGCTCGCAAGGCGCCAGCAATGCGTTTTGCGGTTACTCCCTCATCCCAATAATCACGACCGATCACGTCAAAAACAGAAATCGAGTTATCATCGCTTGTTGCAGCACGGATACCACCATTCCAGCGCTCAAGGGCTGACGGGAGCGCCTCGCAGGTAACACCCGCACAGGGGCGACCCACCGGCGCTGCCGGAAGTTGTTTTTTTGTCATGGGTAAATAGCTCCTACGCCGCCTGTTTAAGCGGCGATTGCTCGAAGGGAATATCGGGGAATACGTGATTATGTAACTGCTTCAGTGCAACGGCCTGAGCAGCCAGGTTGCCGTTTTTAAGGTCTTCCAGCGGCGTTAGGTTCAGTTGAACCGTATAGATATCTCCGCCATCAATAGGAGGAAGATTTTCCAGCCTGCGCACATCATTGCGCGACATCCAACCGTTCTGGAGCGCACTGGTATAGTAAGACGCTCGACCGGCACTATCGGCACTATCGGCACGCAGCAATCCTTCAACGGAAAATTCAGCAAACAGGTCTTCATCACCACCCAGCAAGCAGCGAGCGATTTCCTGCTCAATATTTACGAGCAATGGACGCAGGGTATGCGTGAGAAACAGCAGGTTCATCCCCTCCAGGCTGGACGCCCAACTGCTTTGCTTTGTGGTATGACCAACCATAAACGGCGGCACGCGGAACCACCGGCAGATTTCTTCAATGCTGAACGATCGGCTTTCCAGAAGTTGAGCGGCTTCCGGGTTCATTGTGACGTTTTGATATGTTAGTTCGTTTTCCAGAACCATCAACTTGCCCGCATTCGTTGAGCCGGTAAATTTTTGCAAGTTTTTACGTAAGCGCTCTCGTTGTTCTTTGGATAACGCCGCCTTTGATGACAGAAACCCCGTACTCTGCAATCCGTTCTCAAAAATCTTTGCGGCGACCTCATCAACAGACATAGCAGCACCGAATACATCAACCCCCGCCATCGTCGGCATCATGCCGCAAACGCCATCAAGACCAAACCCACGAATATGCATAAGGCGATCAGGAAGAATATCTCGCTGTTTGCCATTTTCGGTGTAGGTGTATTGCAATCGGCCATTATCCAGTCGCTTTACCACCATGTTCTGAGGTAATAAAGGAACCAGAGAAACCAACTTACTCCCTATGAATAGCTTTTCGACGAATGCGTTGCCGCGTAAGCAGATACTGGCCACAACCAGCAGCATGAACCGCGATGGCGTCATTTCTGGATTCGGGCGACGACACAACACCTGGTAAGCCATGTTGCCCTGGGCAAGTTTGCGTGAACCATCAGGTTGCCGCTCATAAATTTTTAGCGGTAACGTTGACACTGACTCGCTCAATAACCGCACACACGCCCAGACAGCGGACAGACGCATAACCTTTTCTGCCGTAACGGTCTTACCGCTGCTGCTGGTGCCGAACCATTCCTGCCAGAATGTTCCATTGGTAAGACTGACTGGCACGCCCAGCCAATTTAAAAGGGCGCTCTTTACGCGCCCTGGTTGTTTATTCTTTGCCATCAGATACCCACTATGATCGGATCATCAAAAAAACCCTCTACATCACCATCGTCAGGCTCGTAACCTTCCGCCGCTCCAATAGCCATTGCTGATGCCACCACGCCATCGATACGGCCAGTGCTTTTCTTTTTGGCAAAGATTCGGTTCTCTTTTTGGTCAGCTTCTGTGACTGCGGCTGACGCATTCCAGCGGAGACACGGATTCACTCTGATAATAATTTCCCGGTCATCCAGCAGTTGCTCGAACAACTCTATAGAGTGTGGCATCCACAACCCTGAATCCTGCGCTTTGTAGTAACCTTGACCGTGGGGAATAAGCGGGACGGAAACCTCCGCCTCTTCCAGTTCCGGCTCCAGATATTTGATCCGGTACTGATCGAATGCCACGGCCCGGATAAAAAATTGTTGTGCCAGGTCAGCCATTCTCTGAGCAACAAAACCGTATTTCACCGCCTTGCCGGGCGTGGTGTGAATATAACCCTTGCGTTCCCATGCGTCGTATGTAGTGGTCAACTAAAACTGGCCACGGGTTTAGAGTTTTTCCAGAATCGATTTTCCGATTCGTTTGGGGGTAATCCACCGTTATAGTCGTGTGGTCTGATCGTGCTGTAATATCCCACGATA
>NZ_QNRY01000070.1 GCF_003315515.1 Brenneria salicis ATCC 15712 = DSM 30166
TATCGTGGGATATTACAGCACGATCAGACCACACGACTATAACGGTGGATTACCCCCAAACGAATCGGAAAATCGATTCTGGAAAAACTCTAAACCCGTGGCCAGTTTTAGTTGACCACTACATTCGCAGTATGGTGACCTGAGCGATTATGGGAGTTTGCGCCTTCGGCGGAGCGTCATTCGATGCTCACTCTCCTGCGAGCAGCGCAGTATGCGGGCTCCTCACGCCCGGTTCAACCTGCCATAGCCGAATATTATTATCAGGTGGCGTTGCCGTGACGTTTAGCCTCGATTTCTGCTAACATCTGCAAACATTTTTCATTGAACGGCAGCTAACATGAAAGTTGTTTCTTTTAATATCAATGGCCTGCGGGCTCGCCCTCATCAGTTGGCCGCGATTATCGAACAGCATCAGCCGGATGTCATCGGCTTGCAGGAAACGAAAGTCCATGATGATATGTTTCCGCTGGCAGACGTAAGCCAATATGGTTATCACGTTTTTTATCACGGCCAGAAAGGGCATTACGGGGTAGCGCTGTTGTGTAAAGCGGAACCGATTGCCGTCAGGCGTGGTTTCCCTGATGATGATGAAGGGGCGCAACGACGTATTATCATGGCGGATTTTGCCACCACTCACGGCACGCTGACCGTTATCAACGGCTATTTCCCGCAGGGCGAAAGCCGCGATCATCCGATCAAGTTTCCTGCGAAAACCCGTTTCTATCAGGATCTGCAACACTACCTTGAACAGCATCATGCCGCCGCTCAGCCTTTAATCGTGATGGGCGATCTCAATATCAGCCCTACCGATCTGGATATCGGCATTGGCGAGGATAACCGCAAGCGCTGGTTGCGCACCGGAAAATGCTCTTTCCTGCCGGAAGAGCGTGAATGGCTTGCCCGTCTGCAATCCCTGGGACTGATCGATACTTTTCGCGCCGCCAATCCTGAATGCAACGATCGCTTCTCATGGTTTGACTACCGTTCCTCGGGATTTGATACCAACCGCGGATTACGCATTGATTTAATACTGGCAAGTCAGGCGCTGGCCGAACGCTGTACGCACACGGGTATCGATTATGCTATTCGGGCAATGGAAAAACCTTCCGACCATGCGCCGATTTGGGCTGAGTTTGCCTTATGACGTTGCCTTTGTTGTAATCATCACGCCGTGCGTCAGGGATGGCGCACGGCGTGCTCCCCGGCCTTCGCACCGTTACTGTTTGATTAACTGCCAAATCAAATTATTGGTGCCCAGCGTTTGTTTATCGCGCACGCATTGAAGCAATACACCTTCGGTTTTCAGCACCGCGCCTTCCAAATAGTTACGGTTTTCGTAAACGAAGCAGCGTATGCAGGTATTCTGCTGCTGCCCACGCGAGGCAGAGCCTGAAGCCCAGACTTCGGCGGGAACCGGCACCACAATGTCCGTTTCGCCGCGATTGGCCAGCACCATTGACGGCAGTGCTGAAACCGCACCGAGAATAACCATAAACGCTCGTAATCTCATTGTTCCCGCTCCTTCCCATTAGGCTGAGGCTTTCGCCGTTTTTTACTGCGGGCCATAGGTGCAGAAATTCCCTTGAATGCACTGACAGCCCGGTTTTGTCTGGCCTGGCGGATCATTTCCTGTAGCGAATGCGTCAACGGCTGAATGAAATCCTGATAACGGCATTGCTTTTCACTGATTTGCGTCAGCATCGCTTCCCAATGGGCGGTCATATCCGGCAGTGCGGCACTGTCCGGCAGCGAATGGATCAACGCCCGACCAGTTTCGCTGGCGTGAATATAACGTCCTTTTTTGAACAGGAATGTCCGCTTAAATAACAGTTCGATAATGCCGGCGCGCGTTGCTTCGGTGCCAAGGCCATCAGTCGCCCGCAGGATCTTTTTCAGATTTTTATCCTGCACAAAGCGCGCAATACCGGTCATGGCCGATAGCAAGGTCGCATCGGTGAACGGTCTTGGCGGCTGCGTCTGTCGCTCAACCACTTCGCCACGCTCACATAACAGTTCGTCGCCTTTGGCAACCACGGGCAACGGCGTCCCCTCATTCTCCTCATCACGCTCTTTGCCGCCCAGCAACGTTCGCCAGCCCGCTTCCGCCAGAAAACGCGCTTTCGCCACAAATTTGCCGCCCGCGATGTCCAGTTCGATAACACATTTGCGAAAAACCGCATCGGGGCAGAATTGCATGATGTATTGCCGCGCAATCAGACCATAAACGTTGCTCTCATTATCCGATAACATCGTGCCGGCGCTGCGCGCCGTCGGGATAATCGCATGGTGCGCATCCACTTTGTCGTCATCCCAGCAGCGATTACGCCGATCGATGTCCATAACGGGCTGCGGCAATAATGCTGGCTGATGCAGCGAAATGGCCTTCAAGACCGCATGACTCCCCGCAAAATGCTCTTCAGGCAAGTAACGGCAATCCGAACGCGGATAGGTGATCAGCTTGTGGGTTTCATACAACCGCTGACAAATATCCAGTACCTGTTGCGCACTAAGCCCAAAACGCCTGGCGGCTTCAATTTGCAATGTTGACAGAGAATAAGGCAACGGCGCGGTTTCAGATTCTCGCTTATCATTATAGCTGGTGACAAACGCGGATTGACCGTCGATTCGCTTAACAACATGTTCCGCCAACGCCCGGTTGAGCAGTCGCCCTTCTTCATCCTGATAAGGTTCACAGGATTCGCTGGGTTGCCAGATCGCGACAAATCGTTCATCGGCTGGCGTGACGATATGCGCCTTCACTTCGAAATAATCCCTGGGGATAAAATTCTCGATTTCTTCATCACGCCGCACAACCAGCCCAAGCACCGGCGTCTGAACCCGACCCACCGACAGCACGCCTTCATAACCGGCATTGCGCCCAAGCAAGGTGTAGGCACGGGTCATATTGATGCCATAGAGCCAGTCCGCGCGTGAACGGGCCAGCGCGGACACACACAGCGGAATAAACTCGCGGTTTTCCCGCAAGCGCGAAACGGCGCGCTCCACAGCCTGCGGATTTAAATCGTTTATCAGGCAGCGACGCACCTGGTGACGTTTTTCTGCCGGCAACGCCAGAAACTCCAGCACTTCATCAACCAGCAATTGCCCTTCACGATCAGGATCGCCCGCATGAATAATTTCGTCGGCGTCAGCCAGTAATTTTTTGATGGCATTAAGTTGCTTGCTGACCGATGAACGCGGTTGCAGCAGCCACTTTTGCGGAATGATAGGTAAATCGTCCAGGGACCAACGCGCATAGCGCGCATCATAAACATCAGGCTGAGCCTGTTCGAGCAGATGCCCGACGCACCAGGTGACGACATCACGCTGCCCGCAGGCGATAAAACCGTCACCACGTCGATGCGGTTTAGGCAGCACATCCGCAATCGCCCGTGCGAGGCTGGGCTTTTCGGCAATAAAAAGTCGCATTACCCACCGTTGCGCTGAAAGCATGTTTCCCGGCGCTGGGCGGCAAAATTACGCGCCAGAACCATCGGTAAACATGACATTTTCAATTGGCGCTTATCAGAAATACTGAACAAATTTTTCCGGGTCGAGCGGCGTAACCGTGGTCGACGCTTTCAACATCGGCGTCCCCAAATAGAGAAATCCGACGATTTCATCCTGCTCGCGGCACTGAAATGCTGCACGAACACGCGGGCTGTGCGTCCAGGCGCCGCTGCGCCAGATACCGTTAAAACCTTGAGCCAATGCCGCCATTTGCATCGCATGAACCGCGCAACCGGCTGAAATAATCTGTTCCCAGAGCGGAACTTTCGTATGTTCCTCGCAATATGCCACAACCGTAATGATCTGCGGCGCGCGGAAAGGCGCCTGGCGCGCTTTATCA
This sequence comes from Brenneria salicis ATCC 15712 = DSM 30166, assembly GCF_003315515.1. Taxonomy (GTDB): domain Bacteria; phylum Pseudomonadota; class Gammaproteobacteria; order Enterobacterales; family Enterobacteriaceae; genus Brenneria; species Brenneria salicis. The sequence goes on from NZ_QNRY01000070.1 coordinate 3,851, forward strand.
ATACCGGCTTCGTCCATTCCTTCCGCTTGCGCCGCTTCAGTCAGCACCGCGCTAAAACGCGCCAGTCCCTGCCCCTCAATAACAAAGAATCGCCAGGGTTGCAGCGCCCCATGATCCGGCGCACGCATCCCGGCCTGGATAATATTGTTCAAGGCTTCGCCGGCAGGCGCGGGTGTCGTCAGGCGTGACGCCGATCGGCGGTTGAGCAACAGTTTGAGAGCATCCATCACACATCTCCTGTATGGCAATCTGATTTCTGAGATATCTCGTTTACGTTCAAGTCGCTGGTGTGCTGGCTTCCCGCAATGCGAAACCTATCGGGATAGGACAACGTTGCGCGCCACGGTAGCACAAGTAGAAGTTTTGTTACAAGATAGCCCTATTTCAGGGCGCCTGAGGTATTATTTAATGCTGACTTTTAGTGGTGCGCTCATTAGGATATTAGGGGCTATTGCACCAAGGCTGAATTATCGCGGACAGGCTTCGCGCTGACAGCACACAGACGACCAAACGAAACATTTTTGCATGGCTACCTGTTACCGGTGTATACCGCTATCCGGTGTCAAAATGCCTGTCGAACAGCCTTTGGGGTAGATCCGAGGCTGTTTTCCCGATCACGGAGATATTATGCGCACATTGTGGCGAGCTTTTAGCGGACTTTTCAAGTGGACGTGGCGTCTGCTTAATTTTATCAGAGAATTTATTCTTAACATTTTTCTTATCGCGCTCATTCTGATCGGCGTCGGGATTTATTCACAATTTACGAGTTCCCCCGCAGAAACGACCCGTGGGGCCTTGCTGGTTGATTTGACCGGGGTGGTTGTCGATCAGCCGTCGGTAAATAATAAATTACGCCAATTAAGTCGTGAGTTTTTCGGCGCATCCGGCAATCGTCGTCAGGAAAACTCGCTATTTGACATTGTCGACAGCATTCGTCAGGCGAAAAATGACGACAATATTACCGGTATGGTGTTGGATCTGAGCGATTTCACCGGCGCCGACCAGCCATCATTGCAATATATCGGCAAGGCGTTACGTGAATTCCGCGACAGCGGTAAGCCGATTTACGCCGTTGGCGACAGTTACGATCAGTCACAATATTATCTGGCCAGCTTCGCTAATACGATCGCGCTGACGCCGCAGGGAGATGTCAATCTGCACGGTCTGGCAACCAACAACCTCTACTTCAAATCGCTGCTGGATAAGCTGAAGGTCACGACGCATATTTTCCGGGTCGGTACGTATAAATCCGCGGTCGAACCCTATCTGCGCGATGATATGTCCGATGCCGCACGCGATGCGGACCGTCAATGGGTCAACTCGCTATGGCAGCAATATCTGAATACGGTTTCCGCCAATCGTCAGATCACCCCGGAGCAACTGTTCCCCGGCGCGGCGGGCGTGATTGCCGGCTTGCAGGCGCTTGATGGCGACACGGCAAATTATGCCTTGCAGAACAAACTGGTTGACAAAGTGGCTTCCCGTTCGGTTATCGAGCAGACACTGGTCAAAACATTTGGCTGGAACAACAAAACGAACAACTTTAATTTTACCAGCATTTACGACTACGTGACGAAACCACCGGTGCAGAATAACAATCAAATTGCGGTTATTTTTGCCAATGGCGCAATTATTGACGGACCGGAAACGCCGGGAGTGGTTGGCGGCGACACCACGGCGGCCCAAATCCGTAATGCGCGTCTGGATCCCAAGGTGAAAGCGCTGGTACTGCGCGTCAACAGTCCCGGCGGCAGCGTAACCGCATCCGAAATGATCCGCGCCGAATTGATGACCACGCGGCTGGCAGGCAAACCGGTTGTGGTTTCCATGGGCGGCATGGCGGCATCGGGCGGTTACTGGATTTCGACGCCAGCTAACGCGATTATTTCCAGTCCGAGCACGCTGACAGGTTCCATAGGCATTTTTGGCGTCATCACCACCTTCGAAAATTCACTGGACAGCATTGGCGTGCATACTGACGGCGTAGCCACCTCGCCACTGGCGGATCTCTCGATAACCAAGACGTTGCCGCCAGAATTCAGCCAACTGATGCAACTCAACATTGAGCGCGGTTACAAAAACTTCATCGATATTGTGGCCCAGGCGCGAAAGAAAACGCCGGAACAAATCGATCAGATTGCTCAAGGTCATGTCTGGATCGGCAGCGATGCGAAAGAAAATGGTCTGGTCGATCAATTGGGCGACTTTGACGATGCCGTGAAAAAAACAGCGGAACTGGCGAAACTGGGTAAATACCAGTTGAACTGGTATACGGAGCAACCCGGTCTGCTGGATTCGCTGCTAAATCAGGTCAATGCGTCCGTTTACGCCTGGTTGCCGGCCGCCGTGCAATCCATGCTGCCCGCGCCAGCGGCGCAGTTGGCTGAAACGATGCGCTCGCAACCCGCTATCATGAACAACTTCAACGATCCGCAGAACCGCTATGCCTTGTGCCTCAACTGTGGGGAAGTTCGCTAAACACCGCAGCCCGGCTCAATACCGGGCTGTTTTCCTTTGTCGTTGCCCCTATAATCGTCCTTTTACCCTCAAACACATATACCTATGCAGAAAAAATTTATTTATGTGGCCTATACTGGCGGCACGATCGGAATGCAACGCTCCAGCAACGGTTACATTCCCGTATCCGGGCATCTCCAACAGCAGTTGGCTCAGATGCCGGAATTTCACCGTGCTGAGATGCCGGCGTTTACCATCCATGAATATTCCCCACTGATTGATTCTTCCGATATGACGCCCACGGATTGGCAGGCTGTCGCGGACGATATTCAGCAGCATTACGACCAGTACGATGGTTTCGTCATTCTGCATGGTACTGATACCATGGCTTTTACCGCCTCCGCACTTTCGTTCATGCTGGGAAACCTGGCGAAGCCGGTTATTGTTACAGGGTCACAAATTCCTTTAGCGGAACTGCGTTCTGACGGACAAACCAATCTGCTCAATGCGCTCTATGTCGCCGCCAACCATCCGGTAAATGAAGTGGCCCTGTTCTTCAACAACAAGTTATTACGCGGCAACCGGACCACAAAAGCACACGCGGATGGCTTTGATGCTTTCGCCTCCCCCAACTATCCGCCGCTGCTGGAAGCCGGCATTCATATTCGCCATTTCGCTCCCGCCGCAACAGGTGAGAACGGCGCGCCGCTGAAAGTTTATCAAATCACGCCGCAACCTATCGGGGTGATCACCATTTATCCAGGCATTTCCGCCGATGTGGTGAGCAACTTCCTGCGTCAGCCGGTCAAAGCGTTAATCCTGCGTTCTTACGGCGTGGGCAATGCGCCTCAGAGCCCTGGTTTGCTGAATGAGTTACGTCAGGCCTCAGAACGCGGTATTGTCGTAGTAAACCTGACGCAGTGTATTTCCGGCCGGGTCAATATGGGTGGGTATGCGACCGGCAATGCTCTGGCGCAGGCTGGCGTCATCAGCGGTTTTGACATGACGGTGGAGGCCGCCTTGACCAAACTGCACTATCTGCTAAGCCGGCAGGATCTCAGCCCCGATGAAATCCGACAACGGATGCAGGAGAATTTACGGGGCGAGTTAAGCGATGGAGATTAACCCCTTGAAGAGGAACGGAGTAGCGACATGAGCAGAGCGCTATTATTGATTGATTTACAAAATGACTTTTGTCCTGGCGGCGCGTTGCCGGTCAATGAGGGCGATCAGGTCATTGAGATTGCCAATCTTGCCATCAGCGCCTGTCTTACGGCCAACGTTCCGGTGATTGCCAGTCAGGACTGGCACCCGGCCAATCATGGTAGTTTTGCCGTCAATGCGCATGCCAATGTCGGTGAAGCGGGTGAACTGGATGGCTTAGCGCAAATCTGGTGGCCGGTGCATTGCGTACAAGGGGAAGCGGGCGCGAAATTTCATCCGGCACTTAATCAACAGGCTATTGAATGGGTGGTTCAGAAAGGGGCGCAAACCTATATCGACAGCTACAGCGCGTTCTTTGATAACGGACATCGCGCCCAAACTAAGCTCGATAGCTGGCTGAAAGCCCGTGAGATCTCCCATTTGACCATCATGGGACTGGCGACGGATTATTGCGTGAAATTCACGGTGCTGGATGCGCATGCGCTGGGGTATCAAACGGATGTGCTGGTCGAGGGGTGCCGCGGCGTCAATCTTAGTCCTGACGATAGCCAGAAGGCGTTAGCGGAAATGGCGCGGCACGGCACCAATCTACTGACGCTGGCGCAGGTTATCGCCAGCCTGAACACTCACCGCTGATATTCATGGATGAGGATGATAACTAAGGTTTGAGGGTGATGATGGCGGCGCCGTCATTAAATTGTTGCTTCAGTTCCTGCTTGCTTTTTATCACGATCTCGCCGTTGGCGCCGATCGTCATATGCTCCGCCTGCTTATTGTGACGAGCTTGCCACATCATCACTATTTGCAGGCAGTTCTCTTTCTGTTCTGTCGATAACGCCACGCCATCCGGCCATTTTCCCAGTTCTACCGCCGTTGCCAGGCGTTGATAAATCTCTGGCGTCATCGCCTCAATCAAGTCATCAAGTTGCATATCCTGGTCCTACACAGTGGAATATTCATCGATTTCGTCGGTGGCTTGGCTTGCGCATCATCAATCCGCATTTTTTTGCTGAATCGATTAAAGCAAAGCTTGATATAATTATCTGCGTTGTACCGCGAGTTAACCGTCAACCCGTTCGCCGTCTACCCCGTCAATAAAACTGAGCGAGGCGGAATTGACGCAGTAGCGCTCCCCGGTGGTCTTGGGGCCATCGGGGAAAACATGTCCCAGATGCGCGTCACAGTGTCCGCAGCGAATCTCGATACGGCGCATATTGTGCGAATCATCTTCCAGATAACGAATCGCTTGCGAGGATAACGGCTGATCAAAACTCGGCCAACCACAGCCGGAATCATATTTGTTATCGGAATAGAATAGCGGCGACTGACAGCAGAGGCAGTGGTAAACGCCGGTACGTTTGTTATGCAGCAACTTACCGGAAAAGGCTGGCTCAGTCCCCCGCTGCTGTGTGACATAGCGTTGCATTTCGGTCAGTTCAACGTCATCGGGTGGCGTTTGCTGGGAGGATTCATTGGTCATGGCAATCTCGCAGAGTGTGTTGTCTGTCAAAATAATCACTAATTATAACAAAAAATTAACAACTTTGCAGGTCATTTTGGCATAACATAGATGGCTCGATCATGAACAAATTCTAATTGTGATGAAAGTCACAATTTTAACTCAACCGGGCTTTATATGATGTAATACAACATCATACCAGCCTTAGATGTTCCTTAGTTACAGCAATGGTGGAGTTTCGTTCAAAGGTTAGTCATAGGATTGACTTACAGCAACTATTGACACGATTCCGCTTGACGCTCAGCAAGGTTTTTGTAATTTTACAACCAACCTTTTATTCACTAACCAATTATCTGGTGGAATATATGACTATCAAAGTAGGTATCAACGGTTTTGGCCGTATTGGACGTATTGTTTTCCGTGCTGCGCAAGAGCGTTCCGACATCGAAATCGTTGCCATCAACGATCTGTTGGATGCCGAATACATGGCTTACATGCTGAAGTATGACTCTACGCATGGTCGTTTCAACGGCACGGTGGAAGTTAAAGATGGTCATCTGGTTGTTAACGGCAAAACCATCCGCGTTACCGCAGAAAAAGATCCGGCCAACCTGAAATGGAATGAAGTCAACGTTGACGTGGTTGCTGAAGCAACCGGTATCTTCCTGACTGACGAAACCGCACGTAAGCACATTACCGCAGGCGCCAAGAAAGTGGTTCTGACCGGTCCGTCCAAAGATGATACCCCGATGTTCGTTATGGGCGTAAACCACAAAGCTTACGCTGGTCAGGAAATCGTCTCCAACGCGTCATGCACCACTAACTGCCTGGCTCCTCTGGCTAAAGTCATCAACGACAACTTCGGTATCGTTGAAGCGCTGATGACCACCGTTCACGCGACCACCGCTACGCAGAAAACCGTTGACGGCCCGTCTCACAAAGACTGGCGCGGCGGCCGCGGCGCATCGCAGAACATCATCCCTTCTTCTACCGGCGCAGCTAAAGCAGTCGGAAAAGTGATCCCGGAACTGAACGGCAAACTGACGGGTATGGCGTTCCGCGTTCCTACTCCGAACGTATCTGTTGTCGATCTGACCGCTCGCCTGGAAAAACCGGCTTCTTACAAAGAAATCTGTGCGACTATCAAAGCAGCGTCTGAAGGCGAACTGAAAGGCGTTCTGGGCTACACTGAAGATGACGTTGTGTCTACCGATTTCAACGGTGAAAAACTGACTTCTGTGTTCGATGCCAAAGCCGGTATCGCCCTGAACGACAACTTTGTGAAACTGGTTTCCTGGTACGACAATGAAACTGGCTACTCTAACAAAGTTCTGGATCTGATCGCCCATATCTCTAAATAAGCATCGGTGATGATTCAATAATGAAGGGCGACGTTGTGTCGCCCTTTTTATTTGCTGCCTGACTGATGCGCCGCGCGATAAATGCGGCACATCCTGCGCGATAAATTGAGTGCCAGATCAGTTTCACATACTGATAATAAATTACAAAATCAGGCTGTACTTGTTGGGAAATACTTATAGATAGTCGATATGACGTCGTCATAGATGATCGCCAACCGACGTCTGTTATGTCCTCTCCCCAATAAATCTCATCTTATCTCCCTTTTGTTCAATAATAGTGCTTGAGGTCTTCCGCCTATGCGATGGTTTTGTGGGAGTGCCTCCAGGTATGATTATTGAATTCGCAAGTGGTACAGGACAGTTTTTTAATCTGCCCTACATCGCCGCAAACAAAATATTAGCCGCCCCACGTATGTACGATTATTTGCTGTAATCGGCACCAAATGGAGGCTGGTGCTGGAACTACAACGTTTGGTATTCATGTGATAAAGGCGGAAAACGAAAATGCGGGAACTAAGTCTGTTGGCGAGGTTATCGGTCATAACCACATCACTGGAAATAATAGTGGACCAGTTGGATCACAGACACTATGCAGATTTAGCCATAGCATGATAGTGAACATTGGTTTTATTACCAACACCATTCTCTATCCACACATCCCAGCGATATGAGAATCCTGTATTTTTTATACCATATAATCGAACCACATAACCGTTTGAACCGCTGTATCCTCCGGTAATCCCCCCATTTTTAACGGAGGTCATAAGTAGAGTTATGCAGCACGTAACACATGCTGTTTTGGGGTATATCCGCCCAACGCCATATTC
>NZ_QNRY01000071.1 GCF_003315515.1 Brenneria salicis ATCC 15712 = DSM 30166
AGAATCCGAAGTTTCGTGTTATTTATCAGCCGGTTTACTCGCCCTGGGTAAATCATGTTGAACGGCTGTGGCAGGCGCTGCACGAAACGATAACCGGAAACCACCAGTGCCGCTCAATGTGGCAGTTACTGAAAAAAGGGCGTCACTTTATGAATACTGTCAGCCCATTCCCCGGTGGGAATCATGGGTTGGTAAAAATGTAGCGATATTAGGATCAGTTATTTAGTGATGGGTTATTCCATGGGCGGCATGCAAACCTGGATATGGGGTGGAAAATACCCATCCATGATGGATGCGCTGGTGCCGATGGCATCATTGCCAAATGAGTTATCCGGTCGTAACTGGATGATGCGGCGTATGTTGATTGAATCCATCAAAAATGATCCGGCGTGGAATAACGGTAATTACACGCAGCAACCGCCAGCGCTGAAGATGGCCAGCATTATGTTTAGCATTGCCACCACCGGTGGAACGCTGGCTTACCAGCATAAGGCGCCGACTCGCGTTCAGGCTGATAAACTGGTGGATGCACGTCTGGCTGCGCCATTGACCAGCGACGCGAATGATTTCATTTATATCTGGGGATCGTCTGCAAACTATAATGCCGAACCGACGTTACGCCAAATTAAGGCCCCTGTGTTGGTGATTAATTCTGCGGATGATGAACGTAATCCTGTTGAAACAGGAATACTGGATAATGAATTGAAAAAAATAAAGCGTGCCGAGTTGTTCCTGATCTCTGCCAGTAAAGAAACCAGTGGGCATGGCACGATGATGTCGGCAAAGTTTTATAAAGATAAGTTAAAAAGTTTTTTAGAAAGTAATTCGTCTAATAAAGACAATAAATAATTATTATTGATCGGTATAAAAGTCCGCTTGCTGCCGATCATTCTCCTTTCATGTGTACCCTTATTTTTTATTGCGGTTTAGCGTGTGAACAACTGAATGACTCCGGTGAGGGGCAATGTTCATACTTTACTCATTTATCAAACAACAGGGACAATTTATGTTTCGTAAGATAAAGATCCGTACCGCTCTTAGTATCATGGTTTTTTCATTAGCCGCATTACTGCTTTTCGTCGGTGTTTTAGGATTAGTGGCGGTTCAGTCGGGAAATAAATCGTTCGGTCAGGTCGATAAAGAAGTGCTGCCCGGATTGGTGGCACTCAATGAAAGTTCCGAATTATTGCTGCGTGCCCGATTGGATTTACGCCTGTATGAATCGCTGATGGGAAGAGGGGATACTGAAACGGCCAAGGTAGCTCTGGGACGTGCCAAAGACAAAATTAATGGCGCCAATGGAAAATGGCAGACATACCTAACATACCCGCAATCTGAGTAGGAAAAAGTGATTTCGGCGGATATGGCCGAGAAGCGGGAGAACCTGATGAAAACATTTATTGAGCCTGCTTTAGCAGCGCTTGAAGCCGGGAATCTGGATGAGTATCGCCAGCGTGCGGGAAAATCCACGGTACTCTATGCCGCGTTTGATAAATCGACCAAAGCGCTGGTGGCGTTCAAACAGCAAAGTATTGATAACGCTTATGCCGCCTCTAATGACCGTGTTAAACGCATGGAAGTTATCTTATATAGCGCCATTGCGTGTGCATTGCTGCTGGCAGTGCTGGCCTGGTATGTGGTGACTAATCTGGAGTTGAATCCGCTAAACAGGGCTATCCTGGTTTTTGACCGCATTGCTGAAGGTGACCTACGGGCCAAAATCGATAGCAGCGGAAAAAATGAGATTGCCCAGTTGTTTGCGGCGGTTCAACGCATGCGTGACGGGTTGGAAAATATGGTGCTGGTAGTGCGCAACGGGACGGATGCCATCACTGTTGGCGTGGAAGAGATTGCATCGGGTAACGTTGACCTTTCCAGCCGTACAGAACAACAGGTAGCCTCGTTGGATGAAACCGCATCGAGCATGGAACAGATCATGGCGACGGTGAAGAATAACGAAGACAATACGCGCAAGGCCAATGATCTGGCTCAGCAGGCCTCTAATTCCGCATCCCGCGGCGGTAATGTCGTATCAGAAGTGGTTGATACCATGCGATCGATTAAACAGAGTTCCGCTAAGATTTCTGACATTGTTGGCGTGATTGATGGCATTGCCTTCCAAACCAACCTGCTGGCGCTGAATGCCGCGGTGGAGTCTGCCAGGGCTGGCCAGTACGGTAGAGGATTCGCCGTGGTAGCTTCCGAAGTGAGGACACTGGCGCAGCGTAGTGCGACGGCTGCCAAAGAGATCGGCACGATGATTGATGCTTCTCTCAGCCGGATTGAGAAAGGCGCCGGTTTGGTTGAGCTCGCGGATAAAACCATGGATGAGGTATTGACGGACGTGAAAAAGGTCGTCGATATCATGGATGAAATCACGCTGGCTTCCAGCGAACAAAGCCGGGGTATCCACAGATATTAACCAAATGGACACTGTGACCCAGCAGAATGCTTCGCTGGTTTCGGAGATAGCAACATCAGCCGGTTCCCTGCAAGAGCAGGTAATCAACCTACAACAATCCGTGGCCCGCTTCCAGATTGAGAGAGCCAAGATGGAAACGGAACTCCCAGTAGCGAGATTGCGCCAGAATATTGCGCTGGTGGATGCCCGCTAGTTCTTTAAATCGCCTCCTTGCCTGTTTTCAATAATCGCAAACAGGCAATTCAGGCAATTCAGGCAATTCAGGCAATTGTCAACGTATTGGGAGCATAGAGCGATATCGGCATGCAAAATCAATGTGAAATTCTACCAAGACCTATTGCGGAATAAAGCCCGCTATTTCAAAACCGTTCCATCTTTTAAGACGAACATAAGATTTCCCCGCCAAAATTCCGCCAGAAAAATATTTTTCATTTGTATGCCATATCGTGATATTTCGGTGGAGAGCCAATCTTCGTCTTTTTCTATTTCGGTTAGTCCGTATTTCCTTGGTTTGCCATCCTTGGCGACGATCACGGATGGCATATCCGTATCTTCACAGATAACGGTTAGTTGTCCGTTTGGTTCAATTTGCGCGTAATTGATTTTCTGAAAAGAGTTGATGCCTTGAGCATGAAGCTGAGAAGTAACGTTGATAATATCGATTTTATTTTTTTTCTTCAGAATATTATCCATCAGAAATTGTCCTTTCTTGATAATGGGGATCGGGTCACCGATGCTGACGGCGCGAAAGAGATAAAAATGTTTGCTAATAGCGTTGAGCAGAGTGATTAAACCAACGCCAATAAATAGCACGATAATATATTGATAGAGTGGGATGGTATCGCTATAGATAACGCCGCCGATCACGCCGCCAAGTACAAAGTTGCCGATAAAGTCCACCGGCGTCATTTGAGACAGTTGCGTTTTACCCGAAAAATTCAAATGAGTGATAACAATAATAAAGCCGATGATAAATTTTACTAATACAAATCCGTAATATTCCATTTCATTCTCCATTATCAAACTTTTTACTTATCATTATATTGGTATCTCAGCTGCGATATATTGAATATAGCAACGCTTAATAATAGAGCGAGGATTTAACTGAAAATAAGTCAAATAGAGAGGAAAAGCCCTGAACAGATTACTGCCAGGGCTTATTTTTACAGGAGCTTAAAGCGCGGCGATGCTGGCCTGCTGTTCCAACAGTTTCGATTTTGCCGCGGCATAACCCTCGAGTTTTTCGCGCTCTTTGGCGACAACCGCTTCCGGCGCACGCGCCACAAAACCTTCGTTGGACAGCTTGCTTTCGATACGGCTGATTTCCGCTTCGATTTTGGCGACTTCTTTAGCCAAACGATCCAACTCCGCGGCTTTGTCGATCAGCCCGGCCATCGGGATCAGCAGTTCCGCGCCCGCAATCAGCTTAGTCACAGAAACCGGGCCCTTATCACCAGCAGGCAACAGCGTAATGCTCTCCAGACGCGCCAGCGTCTGAATAAAGCTGCGATTTTCTTCTACCCGGCGTTGCGCTTCGGCACTGGCGTCGCGCAACAACACGTCCAGCGGTTTACCCGGCGCAATATTCATCTCCGCGCGGATATTACGCACGGCAATAATCGCCTGCTTGATCCACTCCAGATCGTTGAGCGCCAGCGTATCTTCTTGTGCAGCATGGTACTCCGGGAAAGGCTGCAACATGATCGTATCCGCGGTAATGCCTTTCAGCACTTTTACCCGTTGCCAGATGGTTTCAGTGATGAACGGAATGATCGGATGCGCAAGGCGTAACAATGCTTCCAGCACGATCACCAGCGTGTTGCGCGTACCGCGCAATTCCGCCTCGGTGCCGCCGTTCATCACTGGTTTCGTCAGTTCCAGATACCAGTCGCAGAACTGGTTCCAGGTGAATTCATACAGAATATTGGCCGCGATATCAAAACGATAGCTGTCCAGCGCTTCACGGTAGACTTTCACGGTGCGATTAAATTCCGCCAGGATCCAGCGATCAGCCAGCGACAGCACTTTCTCGCCGCCGTTTTTCCCGTCAATATTGAAGCCGCAGTCCTGCCCCTCGGTATTCATCAGCACGAAACGGCTGGCGTTCCACAGCTTGTTGCAGAAGTTGCGATAACCTTCCAGACGCTTCATATCCCAGTTGATGTCGCGACCAGTCGAGGCCAGCGCCGCCAACGTAAAGCGCAAAGCATCCGTTCCGTGCGGTTCAATGCCGTTCGGGAATTGCTTCTCGGTGCGCTTGCGGATTTTCTCCGCCAGTTGCGGCTGCATCATATTGCCGGTACGTTTTTCCAGCAATGCTTCCAGCGTAATGCCGTCCACCATATCCAGCGGGTCAATCACGTTGCCTTTGGATTTTGACATTTTCTGGCCTTCCTCATCACGGATGAGGCCAGTCATATACACGGTGTGGAACGGCACCTGCGGTTTACCATTTTCATCTTTGATGAAATGCATGGTCAACATGATCATGCGGGCAATCCAGAAGAAAATAATGTCGAAACCGCTGACCATCACGCTGCTTGGATGGAACGCTTTCAACGCCGGCGTCTGTTGCGGCCAACCCAGCGTGGAGAAGGTCCATAGCCCGGAGGAGAACCAGGTATCCAGCACGTCTTCGTCCTGATTCAGAACCACATCGTCAGCCAGATTGTTTTCACGACGCACTTCCGCTTCGTCTCGGCCCACATAAACCTTACCTTGCGCATCGTACCAGGCGGGGACACGGTGACCCCACCATAGCTGACGGGAAATACACCAGTCCTGAATGTCGCGCATCCAACTAAAATACATGTTTTCGTACTGCTTCGGCACGAACTGAATCTCGCCTTGTTCCACGGCTTCAATGGCGACTTTGGCCAGCGGAGCGGTACGCACATACCATTGGTCGGTGAGCATCGGCTCGATAACCACGCCGCCCCGATCGCCGTAAGGGATAGTCAGGTCATGGGCCTTGATTTCTTCCAACAGGCCAAGCTCCTCAAAGGCGGCGACCACGGCTTTACGCGCGGCAAACCGCTCCAGACCACGGAAGGCTGATGGAAGCTCACTGCTATAGATGGTGCTGATTTCGCCATTGGTATCGAATACTTCGGCTTCCTGACGGATATCGCCGTCAAACGTCAGGATGTTGATCATCGCAAGCTGATGGCGTTTACCCACTTCATAGTCGTTAAAATCGTGGGCCGGGGTGATCTTCACGCAGCCTGTGCCTTTTTCCATATCGGCATGTTCGTCAGCGACGATTTTGATGCGGCGGTTAACCAGCGGCAGGATCACGTTTTTACCAATCAGATCCTTATAGCGCGGATCTTCCGGGTTTACCGCCACGCCGGTATCGCCCAGCACGGTTTCCGGGCGCGTAGTGGCGACCACCAGATAATCTTTGCCTTCCGCCGTTTTCACGCCGTCGGCCAAAGGGTAGCGCAGGTGCCACATGGAGCCTTTGGATTCGCGGCTTTCCACTTCCAGATCGGAAATGGCGGTGCGCAGTTTCGGATCCCAGTTCACCAGACGTTTGCCGCGATAAATCAGATCTTCTTTATACAGACGGACAAACACTTCTTTCACCGCATTGGACAGGCCTTCGTCCATGGTGAAGCGCTCGCGCTGCCAGTCAACGGAGTTGCCCAGACGACGCATCTGGCGAGTAATGGTGCCGCCAGACTCGGCTTTCCACTGCCAGATTTTGTCGATAAACGCATCACGACCATAATCATGTCGGGTTTTGCCCTCTTCAGCGGCGATCTTGCGTTCAACCACCATTTGTGTGGCGATCCCCGCGTGGTCGGTGCCCGCCTGCCACAACGTATTTTTACCCTGCATACGCTGATAACGGATCAGCGTATCCATAATGGTTTGCTGGAAAGCATGTCCCATATGCAAGCTACCGGTGACGTTGGGCGGTGGGATCATGATACTGAAGCTTTCTTTATTCGTATCGCCGTTGGGCTTGAAGTAGCCTTGTCCTTCCCATTGCTCGTAGAGCGGCTGCTCGATATCTTGCGGGTTATATTTCGTTTCCATTATGCTCAAAATTCAGTGAGTTGGCGGCTTAGCCGTAGTCAATTGAAAGCCGACGCTGCGATAGGCTTTATAGCGGTCGCGCGCCAACAGTTTCAGGGATTCTTTGTAAGGGACAAAGTCTATCACTTCATGGAAAGCGGTGGCAAAATCCGCGAAGTACGGCAACAGGCTGATGAGCAGATCCCGCGGCGCGTTTCCGCGTCGTTCCGGCCAGGCCAGTTCGACGGGGGCGCCCTGGCGCGGCCCTTCGCCCGCCAGATTGTGCGGAACAAAACTGTGCGGATCGCGTTGCCACAACGCTTCATCCAACCGCATGGCCTGCTGCTCGTTCTCACAGGCAATCAGCACGCGCTTTCCCGCTCGCCAACGTTCCGCCGCCAGTGTACACGCCAACGCTTCAAAGGCATTGAGCTCGCCGCTTTTACTGTCGTGTTCGAGAAGATAGAACGTTGCGTTTTTCATTATCTACACTATTGATAAAGGCCGGAAAACCCGGCCCGGTATTGCTTATTTAGTCAGACACGGATGAGTGCGTCCGACAGGATCGCCATCATTCCACGTCGTTCAGCCCGGCGCGGTTAAGCAGAAACTGTGACAGTAACGCCACCGGACGACCGGTTGCGCCTTTGGCTTTGCCTGAGCGCCAGGCGGTTCCGGCGATATCCAGATGCGCCCAACTGTATTTACGCGTGAAGCGTGACAGGAAGCAGCCCGCGGTAATCGCCCCGCCAGGGCGACCACCGATATTCGCCATATCAGCAAAATTGGATTCCAGTTGATCCTGGAACTCATCGGTCAGCGGCAAACGCCAGGCACGGTCGCCGGATTGCTCGGAAGCGCTCAGCAATTCATGCGCCAGCGGATTATGATTCGCCATCAGCCCGGTAATATGATGACCAAGGGCAACCACACAGGCGCCGGTCAGTGTCGCGACGTCAATGACCACATCCGGCTCATAACGCTCAACGTAGGTCAACGCGTCACACAACACCAGGCGGCCTTCCGCATCGGTATTCAGCACTTCGACCGTCTGACCTGACATGGTGGTCAGCACATCGCCCGGACGATAAGAACGTCCGTCGACCATATTTTCACAGCCCGCCAGTACGCCGATGATATTCAGCGGCAGCGCGAGTTCAGCCGCCATGCGCATCACGCCATAAACGGTAGCGGCGCCGCACATGTCGTATTTCATTTCGTCCATACTGTCGGCTGGCTTGATGGAGACGCCGCCGGAATCGAACGTCAGGCCTTTGCCGACCAGCACGATTGGACGGGTTTCCGCGGACGGATCGCCTTTATATTCGATGACGGACATCAGGGATTCATTCTGCGAGCCCTGACCGACCGCAAGATAGGCGTTCATGCCCAGTTCTTTCATCTGCTGTTCGCCAATCACGCGCGTCGTGATGTTCTGGCTGTAGGTATCCGCCAACTGACGCGCTTGCGAGGCCAGATACGCGGCGTTACAGATGTTTGGCGGCATGTTGCCGAGATCTTTGGCGGCTTTAATGCCGGCGGCAATCGCCAGACCGTGCTGAATAGCCCGTTCGCCGCTGGTCAATTCACGGCGCGTCGGCACGTTGAACACCATTTTACGCAATGGGCGGCGCAACTCGACTTTATTACTCTTAAGCTGATCAAAGGTATAGAGCGACTCTTTGGCGGTTTCGACCGCCTGACGCACTTTCCAATAAGTGTTGCGGCCCTTGACGTGCAGTTCGGTCAGAAAGCAGACCGCTTCCATCGAACCGGTTTCATTCAGGGCGTTAATGGTTTTCTGAATAACCTGTTTGTACTGACGTTCGTCAAGTTCGCGCTCTTTGCCGCAGCCAATCAGCAAAATGCGCTCGGAAAGAATGTTGGGTACATGGTGCAATAGCAATGATTGCCCCACTTTGCCTTCTAATTCACCACGGCGAAGCAACGCGCTGATATAGCCGTCGCTGATTTTATCGAGTTGTTCGGCAATAGGGGACAGACGACGCGGTTCAAACACGCCGACGACAATGCATGCACTGCGTTGTTTTTCCGGGCTACCGCTTTTTACGCTGAACTCCATGTACTCTCCTGAATCTTAAAGACAAAGGCGGGATCAACGGCTAGAATGTGACACTCCGTAATATTTTCCCGCCGTTGCGTTAACATAACCTGTGTTAATCTTAACGACGTAACGAAACTGTTTTGGTGATTAATAAGCAGGTTCTGATACAACCGCTCAAACGCAGTATGTTGTAATACAACTTTAGCTACGAAGGTTGCCACAAATGAGTATAAATGGCGAGTTAGCGAAGAAACTATCGATTTTCCTGCAAAAAGACAAGTTTTCACAGGCGTAATTAAGCGTGATCATCATTCGATATCTGGTACGGGAAACCTTTAAGAGCCAACTGGCCATCCTTTTCATTCTGCTACTGATTTTCTTTTGCCAGAAATTGGTGCGGATACTGGGTGCGGCTGTTGATGGTGAAATCCCCACAAATTTGGTTATCTCTCTGCTGGGATTAGGCGTGCCGGAAATGGTACAGCTTATTCTGCCGTTAAGTCTGTTTCTTGGATTATTGATGACGTTTGGTCGCCTGTACGCAGAAAGCGAGATCACCGTCATGCATGCCTGTGGACTGGGGAAAAGCGTGCTGTTGAAAGCGGCATTGGTGCTGGCGTTACTGACCGCGGTGATGGCCACCATTAATGTGCTGTGGCTCAGTCCCTGGTCTTCCCGGCATCAGGAAGTGGTTCTGGCGGAGGCGAAAGCCAACCCCGGCATGGCGACATTGATTGAAGGGCAGTTTCAGTCCGCTCAGGGCGGCAACGCGGTGCTGTTTGTGGGCAATGTAAAAGGTTCGGAGTTTGAAAACGTCTTTCTGGCGCAATTACGGCCCAGCGGCAATGCCCGACCTTCCGTGGTGGTTGCCGATCGCGGCCATGTCACGCAGAACAGCGAAGGTTCTCAGGTGGTGACGCTGGATAACGGCACCCGCTATGAGGGAACGGCGCTGCTGCGGGATTTCCGCATTACCGATTTCACCAACTATCAGGCGGTGATTGGCCACCAAACGGTTACGTTGAACAACAACGACGTACAGCAAATGGATATGCAGACGCTGTGGCGCTCCAGCGAGAATGACGCGCGGGCCGAGTTTCACTGGCGTTTGACGCTGGTTGTATCAGTGCTCATCATGGCGTTCATGGTGGTGCCGCTCAGTGTGGTCAATCCGCGGCAGGGACGGGTGCTGAGCATGCTGCCCGCCATGCTACTCTACCTTATTTTCTTCCTGCTGCAAAGCTCGCTGCGTTCCAATGCGGGCAAAGGAAAAATCGATCCGATGCTTTGGATTTGGCTGACCAATCTGGTGTATTTCGCTATCGCGGTGATCCTCAACCTTTGGGATAGCGTACCCATGCGTAAAGCGCGCGCCCGCTTTAAAACCCGCTCGCTTAACACTCAAGGAGCGGCCTGATGTTTGGTGTATTAGACCGCTATATCGGCAAAACCATTTTCAATACCATCATGATGACGCTGTTCATGCTGGTATCGTTGTCCGGCATTATCAAATTCGTCGATCAGTTGCGTAAGGTGGGGCAGGGTGATTATTCGGCGTTGGGCGCCGGCCTTTATACGCTGCTCAGCGTGCCAAAAGATATCGAGATCTTCTTTCCGATGGCAGCGCTGCTTGGCGCACTGTTGGGACTGGGGACACTGGCGACCCGCAGTGAACTGGTGGTGATGCAGGCTTCCGGCTTCACCCGCTTGCAGATTGCCGCCGCCGTGATGAAAACCGCGATTCCGTTGGTTCTGCTCACTATGGCGATCGGCGAATGGATCTCCCCGCAGGGGGAACAGATGGCGCGTAACTACCGTTCTCAGATGATATCGGGTGGTTCCATGATCTCCACCCAGGGTGGACTGTGGGCGAAGGACGGCAATAATTTCATCTACATCGAACGGGTTACTGATGACAACGAGTTATCCGGCGTCAATATTTACCATTTTGACGACCAAAACAAACTGCTGTCTGTTCGTTATGCAGCATCGGCGACCTTCGATAACGGAGTCTGGAAACTCTCACAGATAGATGAATCCGACCTGAGCGACGGCAAACAGATCGGCGGCAGCCAGACGCTTAGTGGGGAATGGAAAACCAACCTGACGCCTGACAAACTTGGCGTGGTGGCGCTGGAGCCTGATTCACTCTCGATTCGCGGGCTGTATGAGTACGCCAACTATCTGAAACAAAGCGGACAGGAAGCCAGCCGTTACCAACTCAATATGTGGAGCAAAATTTTCGCCCCAATATCCGTTGCGGTGATGATGCTGATGGCGGTGTCCTTTATCTTTGGGCCGTTACGTAGCGTACCCGCGGGGACGCGTATCGTGATTGGCATTAGCTTCGGTTTTCTGTTCTATCTGCTGAACGAAATCTTCCGACCATTGAGCCTGGTATACGGCATTCCTCCGATTCTGGGCGCTATCTTGCCAAGCGCGGTATTCCTGGTTATCAGCGTGGCGTTATTATTGAAACGCAACTAAATAACTGCGCCTATTACCGCTCCACTTTTGTTAGTCCAGGTTTGTTGCCTGGGAAAGGTGATGCGGTTTTAATAAATTGTCTGACATTTTT
>NZ_QNRY01000072.1 GCF_003315515.1 Brenneria salicis ATCC 15712 = DSM 30166
TCTGCACTAAAATTTCTTTTTTTCATTGGAGCACCTGTGTTGTTCTGAGGTGAGCATATCACCTCTGTTCAGGTGGCCAAATTCAGTATTCCACTACAGAACGAGCAGGGCGAAGCGGTGTGTGAACCGCGTCTGATTCGCTCCGTAAACCGTGAAATCAATGTCTATCGCCAGTTTGATGATTATCTGGCTTTGGCACGCGATCCCAATATCCGCTTTATTTTTTCCAATACCACGGAAGCCGGTATCAGCTATCACGCCGATGATCGTTTTAGCGACGCGCCGCCAGCCAGTTTCCCGGCCAAGCTGACTCGCTTGCTGTATGAGCGTTTCAGTCACTTTAACGGCGCCGCAGATCAGGGGTGGGTGCTACTGCCTTGCGAATTGATTGATTATAACGGGGCGGCGCTGAAAGAACTTGTGTTGCGCTATGCCGAACAGTGGCGACTGTCGCCACACTTTATTACCTGGCTGCATGAAAGCAATACCTTCTGTTCAACGCTGGTGGACCGTATTGTCACCGGTTATCCGCGTGCGCAAGTCAGCGCGTTGCAGCAGGAACTGGGTTATCAGGATGCCTTTCTCGCTACCGCCGAATACTTCTATCTGTTTGTGATCCAGGGGCCGCAGTGGTTGGCGGAAGTATTACGTCTGAACTCGTTGCAACTGAACGTGCGCATCGTTGACGACATCAAACCGTATAAAGAACGCAAAGTCGCCATTCTGAATGGCGCGCATACGGCGTTGGTTCCGGTCGCGTTTCTGGCTGGTCTGGATACGGTTGGCGAATCAATGAATGATGCGCAGATTGGTCAATTTGTAGAAAAAACCATCGCGCAAGAGATCGTTCCGGCGCTCGACTTACCGCATGATGAACTTATGTCTTTTGCTCAGGCGGTATTAAGCCGTTTCCGCAATCCTTTTATCCAACATCAACTGCTGTCTATCGCGTTGAATGGCATGACCAAATTCCGCACGCGAATTTTGCCGCAGCTACTGACCTATCGCCAACGTCGGGGTGATCTACCGCCGCGTCTGACCTTTGCGCTCGCGGCGCTGATAACCTTCTATCGTGGCGAGCGCCACGGCGAAAGCTATCCGTTGCAGGATGATGTGCGTTGGTTGGAACGCTATGGCGCGCTGTGGGGGGGAGTGAAAAACAACACGGTCAGCCTGGCGGAACTGGTGCATGTCGTATTGAGTGACGCGGAACACTGGGAACAGGATCTGACACAACTTCCGGGGCTGGCTGCGCAGGTAACCCGGCAGGTACAAACGATTGTTGAGCACGGTATGCGATCAGCTGTGGCTGATTATTGCTGACAGCAAAAAGGGTTATCCATGCAAAGCATCATAAAAATTCATTCTTTGGACAATGTGGCTGTCGCGCTGCGTGATTTGCAACAAGATGAAACGATAGCGGTGGACAGCCATACGGTTACCCTTCTGCAACCGGTGGCGCGTAGGCATAAGTTCGCGCTGGAAAGCCTCGCCGCCGGGGAGATGATCATTAAGTACGGCCTGCCTATTGGTCATGCGCTGGCGGCAATCGCGCCCGGTGAACATATCCATTCACACAATGCGAAAACCAACCTGAGTGATTGGGATAAATATCAGTACCAGCCGGCGTTCATCGATCTGCCGCAACAAATGCCGGATCGTGAAGTGCGGATTTATCGTCGCAACAACGGCGATGTCGGTATCCGCAATGAACTGTGGATCCTGCCGACGGTCGGGTGCGTCAACGGGATTGCCCGTCAGATCCAGCAACGTTTCCTGAAAGAAATGCAGGATGCGCAGGATATCGATGGCGTCTATCTGTTCAGCCATCCTTTCGGTTGTTCTCAGTTGGGGCAGGATCACCAGAATACGCGCACCATGCTGCAAAATATGGTTCGTCATCCGAATGCGGGAGCGGTACTGGTTATCGGTCTGGGCTGCGAGAATAATCAGGTGGACGCATTTCGCGCCACGCTGGGCGAATATGATGTTGAGCGAGTCGGCTTTATGATTTGTCAGCAGCAGGATGATGAAGTGGAGGCGGGTCTGGAAAGGTTGCGCGTCCTGTATCAGGCGATGCGTAATGACAAGCGCGCGCCAGGCAAGCTCAGCGAACTGAAATTCGGTCTGGAATGCGGTGGATCGGACGGTTTGTCTGGAATTACCTCCAATCCGCTGCTGGGCCGTTTCTCTGATTATATGATTACCAATGGAGGTACAACCGTACTGACTGAAGTGCCGGAAATGTTTGGCGCCGAACGCATTCTGATGAGCCGTTGCCATAATGTCGCCACCTTTGAAAAAACGGTGCATATGGTCAATGACTTCAAACAGTATTTTATTGCCCACGATCAGCCGATTTATGAAAATCCTTCGCCGGGCAACAAAGCGGGCGGCATCACGACGCTGGAAGAGAAATCGCTCGGCTGTACGCAAAAAGCCGGACAAGGCAAGGTGGTGGATGTAATGAAGTATGGTGAGCGCTTACTTACACCAGGCCTTAACTTGCTCAGCGCGCCGGGTAATGATGCGGTGGCAACCAGCGCGTTGGCCGGGGCCGGTTGTCATATGGTGCTGTTCAGCACCGGGCGCGGAACGCCCTACGGCGGCTTTGTCCCTACGGTCAAGCTGGCGACCAACAGCGAACTGGCGAAAAAGAAACCGCACTGGATCGACTTTGATGCAGGCCGTCTGCTTCAGGGGATGTCGATGGAGACGTTGCTGACGCAGTTTATCGAACTGATTGTCGAGATTGCCGATGGCAAGCGAGCCAGGAATGAAATTAATGACTTCCGTGAACTGGCAATATTTAAAAGCGGTGTAACATTGTAAAGCGAAAACATTCTAATTAACATAAAACGTTGTTTCATTTAATTTTCTGTAGACAAAAAGATGCCCGCCAGGGCGGGCATCGCGAAACAAGACGTTTCCTGCATTCGCCGGGATTACAGCATATTCAGGCGCTCTTTTTCCGCGAGTTTGGCGTCTTCGGCTTCACAAACCGCGGCAATAAAGATTACGTCTGTTGAGGAGTTGACGGCGGTTTCCGCAGAATCCTGCAACACGCCGATGATGAAGCCAACCGCAACCACCTGTATGGCGATATCGTTTGAAATGCCAAACATACTGCATGCCAGTGGAATAAGCAGCAGCGAACCGCCCGCCACGCCAGACGCGCCGCAGGCGCAGATTGACGCAACCACGCTAAGCAGCAAAGCGGTCGGCAGATCCACATGAATGCCCAGCGTGTTGGCCGCAGCCATCGTCAGTATGGTAATGGTCATGGCGGCGCCGGCCATGTTGATGGTCGCGCCCAGCGGAATGGCGACGGAGTAGGTATCTTCATCCAGATTCAATTTACGGCACAGTTCCATATTCACCGGAATGTTGGCGGCGGAACTGCGGGTAAAGAAGGCGGTAACGCCGCTTTCCCGCAGGCAACGCAATACCAGCGGATAAGGATTGTTCCGTGTTTTCCAGTAAACAATCAATGGATTAACGACCAACGCAACCAACAGCATACCGCCGATAAGCACCATCAACAGATGCGCATAGCCCCACAGCGCGCCGAACCCGGTTTTCGCCAGCGTTGAGGATACCAGACCAAAGATGCCCAGCGGCGCAAAGCGAATCACCACGCGAACAATGAAAGTCACGGCATCGGAAGCGTCGTTAATCATTCTCTTGGTGTTCTGTGAACCATGACGGAATGCGATCCCCAGTCCAACGGCCCACACCAGAATGCCGATATAGTTCGCATTGAGCAGCGCATGAATAGGGTTGGCGATGATGCTCATTAACAGCCCTTCCAGCACGTCGACGATCCCTGAAGGCGGTGTGATATTTTCCGCCTGCGCGTTGAGCACCAGCGTCGAGGGGAAGAGGGTGCTGAGCAGCACGGCAACCAAGGCGGCGGAGAAGGTTCCGATCAGATACAGCATCAGTATCGGACGAATATTGGTTTTTTGACCTTGCTGGTGGTTGGCGATGGACGCCATGACCAACATCAGCACCAGCACTGGCGCAACGGCCTTCAGCGCGCCGACGAACAGGGTGCCTAACAAGCCTGCGGCAATGGCGGCTTGTGTCGAGAGAGACGCGAGAATAATACCGGCTGCGAGTCCCAGAAGAATTTGTTGCACCAGACTGCCTTGAGCAAGATACTGCAAAAAACGTGATTGATTCTTATCCATATTTTTGACGGTGTGACCGTTTCCGATGAGTGGTTGCGTTTTACGGAAGCCTGCCTCTGCGTGAATAACGACTGGTTTTTTGTTTTTTTCCGTAACGAAATGTATTTGCGCGCATCAGTATATGAAAATTTGTTGGCTGGAAAAGAGCAAATGCCGTTTTTTCTGCTTCAGAGTGGAATTTTATTCAGGCATCACGCTTTCCGCGCAGCATCTATCTGGCGCGGAAAGCGTGAAAAGGCGAATTATTGTGCTGCGCGGCGGTTAACCCAAACGTCGATCAACATGGTGATAATCAGAATACCGGCGACCACACCGAGCGAAATGGCAATCGGAATGTGGAAGATATCGATCAACAGCATCTTGATACCGATGAAGATCAGGATCACAGCCAGTCCGTATTTCAGCAGCGAGAAACGTTCGGCCACGCCAGCCAGCAGGAAATACATGGCGCGCAATCCCAGAATCGCAAACAAGTTGGAGGTTAAAACAATAAAGGGATCGGTCGTGACGGCAAAAATGGCCGGGATACTGTCAACGGCGAAAATCACATCGCTGATTTCTACCAGAATCAGTACCAGGAACAACGGCGTCGCGTACAACAACCCATTGCGACGGATAAAAAACTTATCGTTTTCGATCGTATCGGTCATGCTCAGATGCCCGCGTATCCATCGTACCATCGGTTTATCGCCAATCGCGCCATCATCCTCTTTGGCCATCGCCATCTTGATGCCGGTAAATAGCAGGAAGGCGCCGAACACATATAGCAGCCACTGGAATTGCGTGACCAGCCAACTGCCGCCGAACACCATCAGCGTTCTCAGCACGATGGCGCCAAGCACGCCATAAATCAGCACGCGACGCTGATATTGCGGTGGAATGGCAAAATAGCTGAACAGCATCAGCCAGACGAAGACGTTATCAACGGCCAGCGCTTTCTCAATCAGATAACCGGTCAGGAAGGCCAGAGACTGGGTATTGGCGACTTCACGACCCAGGGTTTCGTCCAGATACCACCAGAAGCCCGCATTGAACAATAAAGAGAGTGTCACCCAGGCAATGGACCACGCGGCCGCCTGTTTGAATGTCATCACCGTCGATCCTTTTTTACCCTGATAGAGTAGGTCGATGGCCAGCATAACGATAACAATGACAGCAAAGCTGCCCCATAACCACGGCGTGCCAATGGTGTGCATAGCAGTATCCTTTAGATAAAAACAAAAACGGCCAACATCGGAAGACGCTGGCCGCTCGATCATCAAGCCGCAAATGAACCTCGCCTTCCGGCAAGGTCTCACTTACAACCGTCATGAAATTGTTTCATTCAGTTGCCCGGTAACCGGGTGCGTGACGCACCGTAATGACGATTAACCGGCGGAAAAGTTACTCCCCTTTGCCCGACAAAAGATAGGTGAAATCCTGATCCAGGTCAAATAATTATCCTGCCGCTGTTTATGTCGGGCTTCCCGCCGCCACGGTATCAGCAGGAAAAACCACCCCGGTTTGCCGGCGGATTTCGGTCAGCAACCCCGCCACCGTGCGTGAACGGGCAAGCTCCGCATGATTCAGATGATTATCCGCCACCAACGCGGCAAAGTTGTCCGCCTCATACAACATGCTGTTGATGTGTTGCGGCTGGCTGAGATCGAGTGATTTGCCGTCACGAGGAATGAAAGTGATTCGCTGGCATTCAGACAGTTTCTCAATAATAAGTGTGCCTTCTTCCCCCTGAATCTCACTGGCAATGGCGGAGTGGCTGACTTTGGAATGCACGATGGTTACATCAAAATCACCATAATTCATGATGATGCTGCCATGCGCGTCCACCCCGCTGTCCAGTAGTGTTGCGCTGGCCTGTACCGTACCGGGTTCTCCCCATAGCGCCACGGCAAACCCCAGACAGTAGTAACCAATGTCCATGACGGAACCATTCGAGAACGCCGGGTTGAAGGTGTTCGGATTTTCGCCCGCCAGATATTTGGGATAACGGGAAGAGTACTGGCAGTAGTTCAGCAGAACCTTGCGCAATTTGCCGACTTTCGGCAACGCCTGCTGCACTACGTTGAAGTTCGGCAGGCTGGCGGTTTTGTAGGCTTCAAACAGCACCACCTGATTTTCTTTGGCGCAGGCGATCATCTGTTCGACTTCATCCCGGTTGGAAGCCAGCGGTTTTTCACAGATAACGTGTTTGCCATGACGTAAAAACAGCAGAGATTGTTCACAATGCAGTGAATTGGGGCTGGCGATATAAACGGCGTCGATCAGATCGGATTTCGCCATCTCCTCCAGCGAATCGAATAGTGTATCGACCAGATAGTCCGTCTGATATTGCTGCGCTTTATCTGGCGTACGAGAATAAATGGCTGTCAGCTTCATTTTACCGGTTTCGTGGGCGGCATCGACAAACTGACGGGTGATCCAACTTGTTCCTATAATAGCAAAGTGAATCATAAGTGTTTGGTATCCTGCTGAGAACCATACGGAACCTCAGATTACCATGAGGAGATGCCAAGGCAATGTTACTGTTTTAATGCTGTGGAAAGACGCGCATTTTCCCGGCGTATTGAGAAAAGCATTTACTGGCGTGCGGTTTTAAGGGATAAACAGCGCAAATTTTATGACTCAGGAGAGGCGAATGAGCCAACTCGAACTGGAAACGCATAGCCTGACTCTGGCGCGTTATCCTCAAGTGGCGGATAACTCGGCGCTACAGGCGTGGGAAGCGGCGGATGAATTCTTGCTGCGCGAGCTTGTCATGACGGAGATTGCCCCTGGGCCACGCCTGATTTTTAACGATGCTTTCGGCGCGCTGGCCTGTGGTTTACAGTCGCAATCGCCGATCAGCATCAGCGATTCTTTTATGAGCCAACTGGCGACACGCTACAATCTGGCGTTGAATAATTTTGCTGAAGATTCGGTCGAACAACTGAATAGTCTGGCGCCGTTACCTGATGCGCCAGCGTTGGTGGTAATTAAAATCCCAAAAACCACGGCGCTGTTGGAGCATCAGTTGCGTATGTTGCGCAAGGTCGTGACCCCGCAAACGCGGATTATTGCCGGGGCTAAAGCCCGCGATATCCACACCTCTACTTTACAATTGTTCGAGCGCATTCTGGGGCCGACTAAAACCTCGCTGGCTTGGAAAAAAGCGCGCTTGATCCACTGCGAGGTCGCGGACTTAAAAGTAAGTGGGCAACCACTTACTTCTGTTTGGGATCTGGAAGAGTACGGTTACCGAATCCATAACCATGCGAATGTATTTTCGCGCAGCGGGTTGGATATTGGCGCGCGTTTTTTCCTGCAACATCTTCCGCAACAGTTGTCAGGCAAGATTGTGGATCTAGGGTGCGGTAATGGGGTGATTGGGCTGGCGGCTTTATCGGGTAATCCCGATGCGTTCGTCAGCTTTTTTGATGAATCCTACATGGCGGTGGCGTCCAGCGAAATGAATGTTGAGGTGAACTGTCCGCAAGACAAAAATCGCTGCGGTTTTGCTGTTAACCACGGGTTGGCAGGCATCGGACACGACAGCTTGCAGGCGGTGTTGTGTAACCCTCCGTTTCATCAACAGCAGGCCGTCACAGACCAAATTGCCTGGCAGATGTTTCTTGATGCCCGCCGCTGCCTTCAGGTTGGCGGCGAATTACGCATTGTGGGCAATCGTCATCTAGATTACTTCCACAAGCTGAAACGCTTGTTCGGTAATTGTGAACTGATCGCCAGCAACGCCAGATTTGTGGTGCTGCGGGCGGTAAAAACGGCGGCGTCTCGTTAATTCATATCGTTAATGCCAGCCGGGGCAAGGTAGGCGGATTAAGGATGCGCCCGGTTGTTTGTTGTCCGGGCCGTATGTCATTATAATCCGCCCAATAATCAACCGAAGGTATGTTTCATGTGGATTGAAGAATTAGAAACGCGTCTGGAGGAGGCATTGCAGGCGCTGGAGCGAAGCGTTCAACAGCAGCAATCCCGCTGGCGGGATGATTGCCATCAGTGGCAACAACAACTGTTATTGGCGAAACAGCGTGAAGCCCAGCTTGCCTCACAGATTGAACAGTTGCTGGCGCGGATGAACGCCATGGATAACTCGCCGGAACGTAACCCGCTATTGCAAAAAGTAAAAATCATCAGCGCTCATCTTGATGCGCTGGCTAAAGAGGCGTCAGCGTTCACGCGTTCGCTTCCCTGATCGGACGTGGTGAATGATGCGAAATAAGTCATCACCGACTTAACATAATTTTCCCGCTTTCTTACACAATTCCATCGTACTCTCCACAATTGCTGCAAATATGAAGTTATTCCTTGCAGAGATTTACCCTTGCTCTAATTAACTGAAGCTGTCAGGACTATACTTAGTCCCGATAGCACGACAATCGTCGTCGATGAGTTAAATCTGAGTGAGGGATATAATAATGCGTAAATTAACAGCGATATTGGTCGCATCTTCTCTGGCGTTGGGTTCAGTGAGCATTGCTAATGCGAATGAAACGTCCAAAGGCGATATGCCGGAACATAAGATGATGATGAAGAAGGATGGCAAAGAGCACCGTGGCATGATGGGGCCTGACATGATGTTTAAAGAGTTGAATCTGACGGATGCGCAGAAACAGCAGGTTAGAGACATCATGAAAGACTCACGTGAGAAAATGCATAAAGCCATGGTGGATGAGCAGCGTGAAATGCACAGCCTGATCGCCTCTGACTCGTTTGATGCACAAAAAGTACAGGCGCAACTGGACAAAGCTGAAGAGGCCCGTAAAGCAAGAATGCTCAATGGGTTAGAAACCAAAAACAAGATTTACAACATCCTGACTCCTGAACAGAAAAAGCAATACAACGACAATTTCGAAAAACGGCTGACTCAGCCACCTCAAAAACGTGATGGCCAGCCAATGCCTATGCCTGCTGAATAAACGGCAAATTGTTGAAACCGCCGGATTATCTCACTGCAGAGTGTGTTGTGATGGGATGGTTCGGCGGTTTTCTTTCATCTATTGCTTGACCTTCCCCTTACAGGAACGTCTACTCTGTGAAATGAATTCCACTAGCTGAATGAGAAGTTACGATGAGAAAAGTAAATCTGTTAATAACTACGGTGTTACTGGCGCCGCTTTTCGTTTTTGCTGCGGACAGTGCTCATAGTGGGCATGGGAATTCCGGCGATCATGACGCCGGGGACAAAACCGCGTCATCACAACAGGCTTATACGAAAGGCATGGATGAGATGCATGCCCGGATGATGGAAGGAATGAAGACCAGTGCTCCTGATATTGCGTTTGCCAAAGGGATGATTGCTCACCATCAAGGGGCCATTGACATGGCGCAGACCGAGCTCAAATACGGTAAAGATCCTGAGTTACGCAAGCTGGCCGAAGAGATTATCAAAGCCCAGCAGCCAGAGATCGATCAGATGCAGGCCTGGCTGGAAAAGAACAACAAACCCTAACCGACACATTGATTTAGCGCGGGCTTCAACCTGGCCACTTTGTATCTTGATGCGTTCCTGAACCGGGGCTTTGCCTGTTTTCGGAGAACGCGCTATTTTCCCCGTTAGATCAAGGCGAACCTGATCGCATTTCGGCTGGCGGGCTATCAAATCAGAAAAATTTAGTGATGTTTTTCAAAAAATAAACAGTCGCTGACTAAATCAGCGCGACACCGCGCCCGCCTGCGATTTTCGGATCATAAACATTTTTCAGTTTTTAGGATCTAAAAAGGATCGAGAGAAAACCATAATTATAAGATAAACAAGGGATTTATTTTAATTTTTTAGATGGAAGGATCTGGTTGCTGAATGCTCAAATCGTGGAAACTATTCATAAAAAGTATTATAAAACAGTTGGTTATTTGGTGTTTGTTGAGTTTGTAAAACTGGAAAAAACGTCACTGTTCTTTCATGATCCAATGCCCTGCAGTTGCTAACCTCCCATGACCGCTTTCGGATATGGTCTAAATTTGCCGAGACACTTTTGCGGCACTGTGCTAAACGAAAGAAAAAGCCACTAGTTTAAAAGTGGCTTAACCATATGATTTTAAATAAAAAAATTCGGTGGCCCCTGTTGGGTTTGAACCAACGACCAATCGATTATGAGTTTTGAGTCACTTAAATCACTGTTTTTACTTGATATAGAAAAATCAGTAATTTATCGCTTTCTCATCCCCTCCAATATGCCCTAATATTACCCATAATTACCTATGTAAAATATCCCCGGCATATCCCCGGGGTTGGGGAGTAGATGGAAACCTTAAGGTTCACCGGTAATCCCCCCATTTTTAACGGAGGTCATAAGTAGAGTTATGCAGCACGTAACACATGCTGTTTTGGGGTATATCCGCCCAACGCCATATTC
>NZ_QNRY01000073.1 GCF_003315515.1 Brenneria salicis ATCC 15712 = DSM 30166
AAAAAGGGCGTCACTTTATGAATACTGTCAGCCCATTCCCCGGTGGGAATCATGGGTTGGTAAAAATGTAGCGATATTAGGATCAGTTATTTAGACTGTATCCATCGGTTATTATTCTTGTGGTGAAAATAAATCAATTATCTGATTTATAAGATAAATTTAACCTATGGAACAGGTTTCCCTATCTTGTGGGAGAAACAGTATGGATTTAATCATTTTCACCGATAAAGTTTGTTTCAGGCGCGTCGATAACGATATATATCCGAATGATATTATTTTTATAACTAATAAGTGTCAGTCTAATGGCGGAATTCATAGTGCAGCAGGAAGGTGATCTGGATCAATTTGGAGTATTGTTTTCCCATCGAGGAAGCACTGAGCCGTTAGACGCTGATTATTGGCTTGAATGCCAGCGGCGGTATACTTTCCAGCCAATTTACCGAACATCCGGTAGACTGATGGCTATCGAGTTGCTCACCTCCGTTTCCTCTCTTACCTTGCCGCAAAAATTTATCTCACCTGAAAAATATTTTGCCAATATTAATGTCGATGCCCGTTTACAGATTATTGTTGAACAATTGCAACTTTTGTCTCACTGGCAATTGCGTTTTATCCGCGACGATCTGGTTGCATCCGTGAATATCGACGGCATGACGCTACTGGCTTTACAGAAAAGCCATGAAGCAAAGCGATTGGTTTCCTCTATGCCGTGGATTCGTTTCGAAATGGTGGAAAATCAGGGAGGATTGCCAAAGGAAATCCTGACTAAACTTCCTGAGGCGCAGACGCTTTGGTTGGATGATTTTGGTTGCGGGATGGCGAATTTTTCATCACTTATGCTGGCGCAATATGACTGTATTAAAGTGGCGCGGGAGTTATTTATTCTGCTGCAACAAAGTAGGGAAGGACGAGAGGTTTTTCCAGCGTTAATCGCGTTGCTTACGCGTTTTTGCAACTATGTGGTAATTGAGGGAATTGAAACAAAAGAAGAGTGGGCGATAGTCAAAGCCTCCCATGCGGATGCAGCTCAGGGTTACTACCTTTCTCGACCTCAACCGTTTGATAACTTCGAGGCGCTGAAATTGGAGCTTTAGGGTGAATAACGTGGTGACCATATCGTTTTGATGTAATCGAGTCCTGCCTTTCTTTTCTATTTTTCTTGTTCTTCTGACTTCCTTCACTTCTATAAAATCTTCTTATTATCGAACGGCGAATTTTGCTAAATAAGCAAGCTTTCAACAACGAAAACAATGTATATTCTTATTTGTTGTATTTTATTGTTGTTTTATTTTTTATTTTATGAGTTTTATGGTTTTTTGTTTGGATGTAAAACAAAATAATGAATTTTATGACTTTTTTAAGTATTCATTGGCCTTCTTATCGCTTTGAGTGTTGAAGGATTTTCGACTTTGTTTTAAACTTCTGATTTTTAATGATAAAAAATAATAGTATTCGCCGATAACGATCGAAAATCATTTTGTGATAGATTTTATTGATTAAAAGAATGATACTTATTGGTATAATTGATTTGCTTACAAAAAATTGATGTTCAAAATATATCACCATGTATTTGTTGGCGTATTTTATTCCATTAGTGGCACTTATAACGCAAACAATTACTTAATATTCAATTAAGCTACTTTTTTATCTTGTTGTTCTTATTCGCGCACAGTCATATGCGGGGGCTTTATGCTGACGTTTCTATGTATCTAACCACTCCAGCTATATGGAGCATTTTTCTTTTCATCCTTTCTGCTCTCCGGAAATGTGCCAATCCTGTAAATCGATGGGATTGGGGTTTGTGACCGGGATTTTCCGTCATCAATGTTGCGACTTGTACGATCAGGATCGCTCGGGCCTGAGGAGAGTGCTATTGTGTATGAAATTATAATAATCATATTGTTGTTGCTGCTATTGTTTTCTTCTGTAAAGAATAGAAAAATTAAAAAAAATTTTACTACAGAGCAGAAAAAACAAGATTTTCTCAGCATGATTTTCTTCGCGGCAGAATATAGCCCTGCTTCTATTATGATCGCGGACGAAAATTGTGAGATTATTTACGTGAATCGTCAATTTATTACCATGTCTGGTTATATGCCGGATGAAGTTATTGGTAAAAAAACAAATATATTAAAAT
This sequence comes from Brenneria salicis ATCC 15712 = DSM 30166, assembly GCF_003315515.1. Taxonomy (GTDB): domain Bacteria; phylum Pseudomonadota; class Gammaproteobacteria; order Enterobacterales; family Enterobacteriaceae; genus Brenneria; species Brenneria salicis. Next base: position 2,138 of record NZ_QNRY01000073.1, read on the forward strand.
CAGGGATGACCAACGTCAGTGTCTATGAAGATTTGTGGACGACCATAAATAAAGGTGATATCTGGAGTGGTGAATTTATTAACCGTCGCAAGGATGGTCAACTTTATTGGGAAAAAGCGAATATCGTTAAAATATATAATAAGGCGGCTAATTCAACCCAATACGTTGGTGTAAAGTTGGATATCACAGAAAGAAAGTCACAAGAACATCATGATAATTCCTATAATCGCGCATTAGAACTATTATCAAGCGGCGCGCCATTAAAAGATATTCTTGATGCGATTGTATTTAGCGTCGAAGAAAAAAATCCTGGTCGTATTGTCTGTTCAGTGTTGCTGGTTGATAAAGATAAAAAATGCCTGACTTTAGGGTCGGCACCAAGTTTGCCTGGTTTCTATAAAAATGCTATCCATAATGTGAAGATTGCTGACGGCGTTGCATCGTTCGGCACTGCGGCGTATACGGGGAAAAGAGTGATCACGGACGATATTTCTGTCCACCCGGACTGGTCTTTGCATAAAGGATTGGCATTATACGCCGGTCTGCGTTCATGCTGGTCTGAGCCAATCTATGGACAAAATAAAGAAATATTGGGCGTATTAAGTGTTTATCATCGCAAAGTATACGTTCCGACAGAAGAGGAAATTTTCTCTATAGAGAAATCAGCGCAACTGATTTCTATCGCCATTGAACGCTATCGGGCGATTGATATGTTGCGCCGAAGCGAGGAACATTATCGTCAATTAGCACACTATGATTCGCTGACCTCACTGGCAAATGGTTTAACGTTTGCCGAACAGATGGAGCAGGCAATATTGTTGTCCAAACAAACGGGCAGAAAAATTGCGCTGATGTTCCTCGATTTGGATAAATTTAAACAGATAAATGATTCTTTTGGCCATGCAGTCGGCGATTTGCTTTTAAAAGAAGCGGCGGCGCGGATGCGTGCCGCGGTAAGGGATTCCGATACAGTCTATCGACGCAGTGGTGACGAGTTTATTATCCTGCTACAAGGAATTAAAGAGGTTGAAAATACATTATATGTTGCCGATAAAATACATAACGCATTAAATGAGTCCTTTGAAATTGATGGGAAAAAGCTTGATATATCCTGTAGTATCGGCATTGCCCTCTACCCGGAGCATGGTACTGACTCTTTAACCCTGGCAATTAATGCGGATTCTGCAATGTATCAGGCAAAAGCGATGGGTCGAAGTCAGACTCAAATCTATCATGACGTGAATAATCTTTAATCTTCCCACCTATTGTCAGTTTACTCGGCCCTTCCGTTGGGCCTCGTCCATTGCGGGCTATTCAAATCGTCTCGATTATCTTTCTCGCAATGCTTCAGCCCTTGCACGGATAATGGGTTTCAACAGATAGCTGAGGATGGTCTTCTTACCGGTGATGATATCGACCGATGCCACCATACCAGGAATAATGAGCAGTGGTTTTTCCTCTGTACCCAAATAGTTTTTATCGGTGCGTAGCCGAATAATATAAAAACTATTTCCTTCTTCATCGGTTACGGTATCCGGACTGATCTGCTCAAGCCGGCCTTTAAGCCCGCCATAAACGGTGTAGTCATAAGCCGTCAGTTTAATAATCGCTTCCTGACCAGGATGTAAAAACGCGATATCCTGTGGACGAATTCTGGCTTCAACCAGCAGTTTGTCATCCAGCGGGACAATTTCGACCAGGTCGCTCCCCGGTTGAATAACGCCGCCAATGGTGTTGACCATAATCTGCTGGATAATACCGCGCACCGGAGAAACCACCAGCGTGCGTTTTACCCGATCTTCCAGCGCTTTGCCAGTCGCGGTGAGCTTGTTCAGATTGGTTTGCGCTTCGTTCAACTGTGATAACGCATCGCTTTTATAGCGACCACGCGCTTCCTCAATTTTGTTCTCAATTTCTTTTATTGCCGACTCCGCTCTGGGTATTGACAGGATGACGGAGTCGAGTTGGCCTTTGATTTCCACCTCGGCCCGTCGTAAACGCAACACTTCTACTTTAGAAATCGCGCCTTCGGCGATGAGCGGCTCCGACATTCTGATTTCCTGCTGCAACAAATTCAGGCTATTGCGAAACTGGATCTGCTTGGCGGAATAGTCCCGTAATTCCTGACGGCGTTGCACCAACTGTTCTTCGAGGCCGGATATCTCATTATGAAATTGCTGGCGTCGGCTGTTATAAAGTTCACGCTCTCCGTTAGCCACTTCCGGCGCCTGTACGGAGGCTTCTTCTGATAAAGCCAGTTCACGATCGTTGATTTCGGCGTTCAGACGTTCGATTCTTAAAACCAGCGCCAGACGATCGGCTTCCGTCTCGCCGACATTCGAGGCAAACCGGGTATCGTCCAGACGTAATAGCGGGTCGCCGGCGTTAACGATCTGTCCTTCGTGAATAAAGACTTCTGTGACGATACCGCCTTCAAGATTCTGGATTTTTTGCAGTCTCGATGAGGGGATCGCCTTTCCGCTGCCGCGGGTGACTTCATCAATGTCAGCGAACGCCGCCCACAGGATGAAAAACAGGAAAAAAGCCCCAATAGTCCACAGCGTAATACGGACGACTCTGGGTGAGTCTTCGATCATCGCCCGGTTGACTTCCGGCATCGTCTGAAGATTATCCTGGTCATCATTTCCGACAAAATAGCGTTTGATGTGCTGAATGTAGTTAGCGAGACGCATTGATTTGTCCTTTCTTCAAGGCGTCCATTACGATGGCTTTTGGACCATCGGCAATAATGCGGCCTTTATCAAAAATAACCAGACGATCGACCAACGTCAGCATGGAGGCCCGATGCGTCACCAGTAATAGGGTTTTGTTAGCGAGAATGGGTGCCAATGTCTGCTTCAATCGATCTTCACTGGTGTTATCCATCGAACTGGTGGGCTCATCTAAAACCAGAATCGGGGGATCGAGCAACAATGCTCTGGCCAGGGCGACCGCCTGACGCTGACCGCCGGAGAGTTGTTGACCGCGCTCACCAACCTGAAGGTTATAGCCATCGGGATGCAGGCGGGCGAATTCATTCACCCCGGCAATTTCCGCCGCCAGCAGCATCGCTTCATCTTCGATATAACACGCGCCGCTGATCAGATTATCGCGCAGCGTGCCGCTGAACAGTTGTATATCCTGCGGCACATAGCCGATGCTGTGTCTTAAATCGCTGACATCCAACTGGCGCGCATCCACGCCATCAATCAGCAGATTGCCGGTCGATGGTTGATAAAGATTGACGATTAGCTTTTGCAGCGAACTTTTACCGGAACCGCTTCGTCCGATAATGCCTACTTTTTCACCGGGGGCGATGCGCAGATTGACGCCTTGCAAGGAACTGTTTTTCTGTTCCGGATAATTAAAGGTGACATCGCGAAACTCAATGGCGCCGCGAATACTTTCCCGTTTGAGCGGACGTTCATTATCGCTGCGCTCCTGCGGCAGCTGCATCATTTGCTCTGTGGTGGTCATCGTCAAGGATGCCTGCTGGTAACGGGTCACCAAGCCTGACAGTTGGCCCAGCGGCATCAACGCTCTGCCATTCAGCATGTAGCAGGCAATCAATCCGCCCATACTGAGATTGCCGTTAATCAGCAGGTAAACGCCAGCGACGATCATGGCGACGCCGGCGAACTGCTGGAACCAAAGCGTCAGGTTAACCGCTAATGATGATAATGCTTTTGCCCGCAGTTCGAGCTTGCTGAGGTTGCCAATGGTCTGTTCCCACTGATGTTGCCGTTCGCTTTCCGCATTATTGACTTTTATTGCATCCAGACCGCTTAACGTTTCAATCAACGTTGCCTGCCGTTCACTGGCAAGATGCATGGTTTTCTCAATGGTGGAAGAAAGCGGTTTTTGCAAGGCCCAACTGGTAAGCAAAGCAATAGGATAGGCGAGGATCGATATCCAGACCAGCGGACCGCCGATGACCCCGATCACCAGCAACAGCAGCAGAGTAAACGGGAAATCAATCAGCGTTGTCAGCGTCAATGAAGAAAGAAAATCCCTGAGCGACTGAAACTCATGAATGTTTTGCGCAAAGCTGCCGACGCGCGCTGGTCTGGCCTTCATCGACATGCCGGTGATGCGTTCGAACAGGGTGGCGGAAATGATCAGATCGGTTTTTTTCCCCGCCATATCCAGGCAAATCCCCCGCAGGGTTTTTAATAGCAGATCGAAGAAAAACGCGCCGGTAATACCGATAGCTAACACCCATAGGGTTGCGGTTGCCTGATTGGGAACCACTCTGTCATAAACATTCATAACGAATAACGGCGTGGCCAGCGCGATGATATTGATCAGCAGGCTGGCGAGCACGGCATCCATATACAGGAAACGCGAAAGCTTAAGAGTATCCTTGAACCAGGATTTGGTTCGGGGAATCAATGAATCATGTTGAATGTCGAACTGATGGCGAGGTTGGGCGAACATCGCCAGGCCAAGGTAGTTCTGCTGCAATGTATTGTGGTCGATCGAAATTTCCCCGCCTTCGGTTTCACTGGGCAGAATGCGGGCGCTGCCATCCGCGTTCCAGCCCAATAGAATAGCGGCTCTTCCTTCGCGCAATAACAGCATGGTCGGCAGAGACATGACTGGAATTTGGTTCAGCGATCGTTTAAGCACTCTGCCTTGTAAACCGGCGCGGGCAGCCGCACGGGGGAGTAGTTTGACGGATAAACGCTGATTGGCGAGGGGAAGACCAGCGGTCAACGTGGTGCGGCTGGCGGGTTTTCCCTGTAAAGCGCAAAGGATCAGCAAGCCATCCAATAATGGATCATCATGGCGGCTGCGAGGATCGCTATGTTCATGGACCAGCGGTTCGTCGGGTGGCGTATGACTTTCGTCTTGGGTGGAATTTAACTTCATTTGACGGCACTTTCCCTTACGCTAGGCGATCTCTGCAACTGACGATATGCAAACTAATGCTTCCCGGCAAAACCGGTGCTCATTACTTGATGATGCCGCATTATTCACGTTTTTTATTACACCAATTACCGTCAGGGATAAGCGTCTGGCGGAAGGTTGTCATTCGCTGTTTTATTGATGATATCCATGACGTATACAAATAATCATGTTTCTTCACCCGTATCGGGATATTCATAATCTTAATTTAGACTGGGCAACTCTGCACGGGTAGTCACGTTGGTCAGGCTCTTACCCGCCGCAGGCGCGGGAATGGATAAACTGTTCAACAGATCTCCCATGCGCGACTTTATGCGGTATTCGGTAAAGAGTGAAATAAAACGCACTTCCACCAGGCGCCGTTGCGCGGTGAATAATTCATTTTCACTATCCAGTAAATCCAGCAGCGTTCTTTCGCCCAGGCTAAATTGTTTCTGATAGGCGGTGCGAACTTTCATACTGCGATCGGCATATTCCGCCGCAATGGGAAGCTGCTGACGCGAGTTATTCAATGCGGACCAGGCAAGTCGCAGTTCTTCGTCAAGCGTGCGCAGGGCGTTATTCCTGATATCCTGTGCTTCTTTGATCTGGTACGCCTTTGATTCCATATTGGCTTTGCCCGATCCGCCTTCATACAAGTTGTAACGCATTCTCAGCATCGCCTGCCATTCGCTGTTATGACCGCGCGCGCCGTCGATGTTATCGTCCATACTGCGCGCCAGTTCTACCGTGACTCGTGGGTAAAATGTCGACCTGGACGCTTCATATTGCTTTTCAGTGGCTTCAACATCCGATTCAGCAGATTTCAACACCGGGCTGTTTGCCAGCATAATGCGCCGCGCTTCTTCCAGAGATGCTGGCATGGAGAGGGTGGCGCTGTCCGGCAGCATCAGATTGTCGGGTTCTTTGCCCACCACGCTCAGATAATTGGTTATGGCATCATCGAGGTTGGTTTTTTCCGTCAAAACGTTATTCCGCGCCTGGGCGAGACGCGCTTCCGCCTGCTCCAGATCAGCCAGACGACCTACGCCTTGTTCGCTGCGCAACCTGATTTGATCGTAGATACGTTCATGGCTGGCCAGATTGTCTTCAGCGAGCCGGACAAACTCCCTGCGTTGCAAGACGGAGAGGTAAACTTGTACTGCGTCCAGTGCAGTCGTTTCACTGGTGTTTAGCACATTGTAGGCGCGGGAATTGACGGTAGCGCGTTGCCGGGCAACGTCGCTGGATGTCGCAAAACCATCAAATACCATTTGGTTCAGATTGACGCTGGATTCACTGCGTGTCAGTTCAACTTTATGATTACCGCTGGATCTCGTCGAGTTACTGTCGGTTTCCTCTCGCCCAGTCCCCGCATTTAATGTCACAGAAGGCAGATAAGCTCCCTTGGCGGCCCTCAGATCATGCTCGGCTGAAAAGCGACTATTCATTGATGCACTGACTTCAGGGTGGGTATTGAGTGTGTGTGTAATTGCTTCCTGAATAGTGTCGGCGCTGACCGTATTAGTAAAAGCAGCAATAAGCGGCATTAAAGCCACGCTATATTTACGTTTGATCATGCTGATTTCCTTCGAAATGCTGATTTGTGATTATTCCTATTAATTAATTGAATAATTATATTAAGGATTCTATTAAATTTCTTGAAAAAGTTATATTAAAACAATGCATTGCATGATAATTAAAAGCGTTTTGATGAATCCAGAATTATTATTTACACTTACTAAGTAAACTTCTGGAAAGAATATTCCGAATTTTTTATTATATCAGTCATCGAGTCAAGTGCTTGACACGTAAGAAAGTCAAATTATAGCGGTGTCTCAATAATTTAGTCAGGATGACACACAGCAATTCAATTTATCTGCACTGATGTCGAAATATAATTATCAAGATTCATATGCACCATAAATAACTATAGATATCAAGGGGAAGCTATTGTGAATAGCATAATCGGTATCATCAAATTCGTTATCGGTCAGGTCTTCGTCGTTGCGTTGGATGGGAGTCAGCGGTTATTGACCGCGGGCGATCGCATTTATAGCGGTGAAGAAATTGTGACCGGTGACAATGGTGCAGTTTCTATAACATTGCCAGATGGACGTACTCTGGATTTAGGCCGCAATAGCCGCTGGAGCGATGTCGCGGGCGCAACACCGCAGAAAACAGAAGACGCAGAGGATGATGTTGCCGCGTTGCAGACCGCTATTGAACAGGGCGCGGACCCGACGCAAGTGCTTGAAGCCACTGCTGCAGACAATGAGAACACTGGCGAGGCCGGCGATGGCGGCGGTAGTCACACGACCGTGCAGCTTGACCTGACCGGACAGATTGTTGATGTGACGGTCGGTTATCCGACGCAAGGAATCGGTTTCGCGACCGACGAGGTAGAAGAATTCGATGACGCCGACCCACAATCATTAACGAACACGCAACTTTCTGAAGGAAACACGGGAAATAGTGACGTAATCACGCTGAGTTCGAACAGCCAGGTTACCGAAGGCGGTTCATTTACCGTGACAGCCACGGTAGGTTCACCGGTGACCGGCAGCCCGTTGGTGATCATGCTGAGTAATAACCAGATCATCACTATCCCGGTCGGTGAAAGAACCGGCTCGGTACAGATTGCGACACGCGGCGACGATTTCTACCAGCAGGGCGATGAATCGCTGACCATCGGTATCAGAGATACGGTTGGCGGCAATTATCAAGCGTTGGATACGACGAGTACCACCACTACAACCGTGGTGGATGACGTCGATATGACCGCTATAACTCTGAGTTCGGATAACCAGGTTACTGAAGGCGGCGCATTTATCGTCACCGCCACCATCGGCGCGCCGGTGACTGGCAGCCCGCTGGTCATTACGCTGAGTAATGACCAGACCCTCACCATTCCGGTCGGTGAACGTACCAGCACGGTTCAGGTTGAGTCACGTGCTGATGATAGCTACCGGCAAGGCGA
>NZ_QNRY01000074.1 GCF_003315515.1 Brenneria salicis ATCC 15712 = DSM 30166
TATCGTGGGATATTACAGCACGATCAGACCACACGACTATAACGGTGGATTACCCCCAAACGAATCGGAAAATCGATTCTGGAAAAACTCTAAACCCGTGGCCAGTTTTAGTTGACCACTACAATCCTAAACAGCTAAGGCTAAGGTCTTTACAGACAAAGGTGCTAGTTAGGAAGGGGATGCCTGTCACTTAGTCGTTCTGTTAGGCAAAAAAGTTTGAACATCGCCACTCATCATGCTATAAAAAAAGAACTCTTTAGCGTATGGGCTTTAGTTAAATAGCCTTGTCGGGCGTTTCGCCAGACACTAACTTATTGTTTAGATTTAGGGTTGCGTCAGATGCAAATCGGCCGCATCCTTTAGTTAAGAGCTAAAAAGAGACTTAGGTCTCTTTTTTTATTTGGACAATTAGATGTACGAACAAATTATAAAAGATACATTTAAAAATCTTGAAGTTGAAAATTTTACTGTCATTAATAACAGCCTAAATTTAATATTTGTTTGTGGTGGGCTTGTAGATGTAAAACAACCCATTCCTACAAGTATGCGCGGACAGCTTTACGCTTATACTGCCACTGAACATGAAGAGTTTCATAATTGCCTAAGGATGGCTGAATCTTTCAAAGACTATATTGAGTCAGGTCAGTATGATGATTTGCTTCATTTCGAGCACGACATCGCAAAAATATCATCACAAGTTCTTCTATTTCTCGAAAGCCCCGAATCATTAGTTGAGTTAGGGATATTTTCTTCTTTCGAAAACTTATATGATAAAATTTGTGTTATTGCACCAGAAGATCATGTTGAGAGCGAAGACTCATTTATTTTTTTAGGGCCGCTAAAAAGAATATCCACTTATGTAAATGAAGCAGTACTCACATACCCATATGATGCCGAAAAGGGAAAATTTGACAAATCAGTGTGGGGCGAAATTTGCGAAGATATTCTTTCAAGAGTTAACAGTAAAAATAAGATTGAAAAATTCAGGAAAAATGATGACGGTCATTTATGTATGCTTATACTTGAGATAATAAATATCTGCTTTCCTGTTCAAATCTCTGAAATTGAATCAGTTCTTTTGTCTTTTCAAATTAAGATCCCACAAAAACGTCTTTCTCAATTAATCTACCTACTACTCACATTAGAGCTAATACAAAAAAAGAAAAGAAGTTCAAACGCATATTTCTTCCCCCCAAAGAAACTTGCTAATGATAACTATATAAAATTTGGTTCTTATTCAGATAAAAAACAATTCGACAAAACAAAAAATAAAATAAATTTAAAGCAAGAACTCGCCTTTAATTTAAAGGATAAAGAACAACGGCGCCTTAGTGTATTAGCCAAGTATGGTGGAGAAAATGACCAATAATCTAAAATCATTACGCAAGCTTTTACAGAGCACACTTTTTTTTAAGTGATGATCTCATTAATATTTTTATTGCCACAGCTCCTTATAGATATAAGATTTATGAAATCAACAAAAGAAACTCCGATGAAAAGCGTAAAATTGCGCATCCTTCAAAGGAACTGAAATTCATTCAACGGATTATTATTAAAGAACTATCTGATATACTGCCTGTACATGATTGTGCTTATGCTTATAGATCTGGGCGAGGAATCAAAGAAAATGCGCTCATTCACTCAAAAAATAGTTATTTGTTAAAACTGGATTTATCCAACTTTTTCAACTCGTTAACACCTGAAATATTTTTTGCTGAATGTAAAAGAAACAACATTGATTTTGATAAAGACAATGCTTCTATTATATCAAACTGTTTGTTCTATCGTGAGCATAGGAAATCAAGTTTAAAATTGAGTGTTGGAGCACCCAGCTCACCGTTTATCTCCAATGTAATAATGTATTCATTTGATAAAATTATTGAAACAGAGTGTCTGAAAAGAGAGATAACATTCACAAGATATGCTGATGATATGACATTTTCGACAAATATAAAGAATACACTTATTGGGTTTGATGATTCAATAAGAAAAGTTTTAATCGATCTTTTCAAAGACTCTATCTCTTTAAATAATGATAAAACTATTCTTTCTTCGAAAGCTCATAATCGACATATTACGGGTATAACAATCTCGAACAATGATAACATCTCACTTGGGCGAGAAAGAAAAAGATTAATATCGTCAGCAATACATCGTTTTTCTTATGATAAATTAGATCAGAAAGCCGTGGACAAGTTGAAGGGCTTGTTAGCTTTTGCACATTACATTGAACCTTCATTTGTGGCTGCAATGGAAAAAAAATACGGAAGGGAGACAATAAATAAATTAAAGAAGTAGAACAAAAATCACACTACTAAAACACCATTATAAAAGAGGTTTGACGCCTCTTTTATTTTGTCTTAAATCGGTTGCTCTCTATTTTACTTACCTCTTCAAAATATAATTTCATCTGTTCTTTTTTAAGGCTTTCTTTTAACTTAGATTTAAATCTATTTTCATAATCAACCATAGAGGATGGCTTTTTTTTATATCTTCTTCAATTAGTTTTTCTTTACTTTTTGCCTGTATAATAGGTTTTTTTATATTTAACCTTTCTCTTATCTCTTCGATCTTAGTTGCTCTGCTATTGAAACGGCTACCGCTCTTGAGTCTAAATTTATTTGTGTCTGAGTTTGCTGTTTCTGCATGATCAAGTATCCTATCAATAGAACCGCTATCAGATTTATCACGCCAAATATTGAAGCCATTTTGATTATAATTTTTGATTGGTTCTTTATTGTATTGTTTTTTAACTCTGTTGAGTATTTGTGTAGCTTTCTGTGTTGTTCTTCTAACTTTTGAGTCTGTTGGTCTATTATATTTTTTGCTGAGTTTAAAGCGGTTGTTGTTATTTCTAATGAGTTGTTCACTCTGGTTAATGTCTGTTGTGTCTGATGTAATGCTGTGCTGACTGATTCGGATAGTATCATCATCGATTCTGTCAACGGCTCTACTGTCATTGAAATTTGGTTCAACAAATGATCGTCTAATACTATTTTCGTCATCTGTTTTTCTTGCTGCGAATCTTCTAACGAGTTCATCATCTCTATTTTTGTCATATTTCACCTTGTTTTTTATAGTGTTCCAACTAAATTTTTTACCCAACTGTGAGCCTTTAAATGCCACATCTCCCACACTGAAAGAACAACCCGCCACGTTGCCAGTGCTGGCAACATTGAACTGAGGTTCAATGCCAACGGCCTGCAGACGTTCTACGAACATCTCAAGGTCTGGTTTTCCTGTCATAGCTGCTTTTAAAGAGGCTTGAAGCACTAAACGGGCTGGTTTCTCACCTGTCCTCAAGGCTTGCTCGATCTCGTTCTTGGTTGGTGCTGATTCGTCTGATTTTTGGCTTTGTAAACCTTTAGTAATAGTTAAGCCGTGCTTTATCTCTAAATGTTCACAAGCTGCTATTGTGTTAAATGCTGAGTGTTGACCGTGCCATACAGAACCATCTAAGCCAACCCTATTTGCTACAATATGAATATGGTCTTTATCCGTATCTTTATGACGAACACAAATATATTGATGTTTTTCTATATCAATATTCATTTCTTTCAAATAGTCTTTTGCTATCTCTTGCCATTGTTCATCTGTTAAATGATCACCTTTAGGAAGAGATAAAAACGCATGAAAAACAGGCTTTTTTATATCCTGTCTAAAGCTGCTTACAGTTTTAAATTCATCAGTTAAATCAATAACATTATTATAACCACTTGACATATTGCTACAAATAAAACTGTGATCATCTTTTAATATATAATCGACCCTATTTTTAAATGATCTCCCTGTTTTAGCCACATTCCCTTTCATACTGTATAAACCTCGCAAGCTTTTAATATTTTTTTCATAAGTTGCTTTATAGCAAAGTTAGCTTCTGAAGCTACCGATTGTTTAAAGTCTTCATTAGTATGTAGTCTTTTAGCAATCTGATTTATATTATTACCTTGATGCTGTATTTCTCTATACAATGATTGCTCAAAATCCGGCATTTTTCTTTTAACAATAGGTTCAGAGTTTAAAATCTCTCTTCTAATATAATGGCCTCTTTCAAGGCCAGATGCCTCAACAAGTTCTTTTAAATATTTAAACTCTTCTTTGTTTACTCTAAACTGTATAGATATATCCCTGCGTTCTTCGTGATTTAATTCTATACGTCCTCTCCTTCTATCTATTTTCATATTTCTTTCTCACTTCATTCAAAGCTGTATACTGAACATAATCTCTTATGGATTTTATATAATCATCGTCATTAGTATCTATCAATGCTTGTATAAGCTCATCAGCTTTATTTTCGTTAATGTATCTATTGGCAACAAAATAACATAAGCTTTGTTCCTCATAGCTAGAGTAATCAAAAGGTATATATTTAACTTGTTCAATATAATAGAAAAAACGCGCTAATATATTAAGTTTCATTTCATATTCCATAATCATTGTTGATGCCTCTTTTTGTATTTTATAAGTTCTTTTTTATCTATTATTTTTCTAACATCTGATATTGCTTGCTTTGCTTCGCTTGATGTGTTCGTTTTACCCATACAACTACGGATCATAAACGCACCTAAAAGAATACAAAGAAGCATCATTGCTATTGCTATAATCATATATTAATCTCCTCAACTAAAATGAATATAAAACTTATCTTCTTCTTTTGATTTTAAAACAACTTTATTATAAAAATCTTTAATGTCATTGATACGATCAGGATCTGGATAGTTCTTTATTGCTTCGCTATTTATTATTTTATTTAATGCGATTTCTGCTCCTTTTTTACTTATTGTTTTACCTTCATTGCTACCTGAAAAATTATTATTATACTCTTCACAATGAAAACTCTTATAAAAAACAGCGTCAGCATAACCAAAAAAAGAAAGCTACTTTTTTATCTTTTTTTCTTTCAATACTAAAATCGTGGGACATATGTATAACTCCTAATATTATTTATAATATCCAAAGTAAATCTTTGGGGTTTGATTTACCGCCTCCCATTTGATAAGGGGAACAGGCGGAAGGGTAGATCTTTTTCAACCCTACGAGCAAAGTGAGATAGGGCAATCCGAAGGATTGGGTAAATAGCGGATACGCTATTACACCTTGCCTCAGTTTCCGAAAAACGAAAAAACAAAGCTGAACTACACCTATATTTAAATAAATAACCGATAATAATATCTAGTCAATAGCGGCTACATAAATAAATACACTGCACGACGAATAAAATGCAAATAAAAGATAGGGTAAATAATATATTGTCTTGATGGGTAGCTGTGCGTAAGGGTCAAATCGTCAAGTGCTAAATCGTGGGGTCCCACAAAGTGGGTTCCGATTTAGTGCTTGATGACATAGGGGAGGAGATAAAATTTATATGGGTGATGTTTCACGTAGTGGAGCATCACCCTGACAGACAAGACTGACTTACATTCTTCTTCTGAATATAATGTTATCTGAGAAAATAGCTTTACCCACGACAAAACCGACAATAGCTATTATTGGTAAGCTTATAGTAGCTCCTGCCATACCTGCAGACATTCCAATGAGCGCTGACAGACCAAAAGCTAACAGGATGATCACCGCCGCATACCAACCGGGATATGTTCCATATAGCACGGATGCCTGACATCCGGTGCATACATGAACACCTTTTTGACTTTCTTTATAACAAAAAGGACACTGAATAATATTTTGTTCCATCACTTAATCCTTCTTAAAGACCGCACCTTGGTAAACGACGCCATCTTTGACCTTTTCGATTTTAAAAGTCCAAGAGCCAAGATCTTTGTTTTGAGTTCTAGCGATATAGACGGGTTTCTTGCTTTCATCCCAGCTTTTAACGTTAAAAACACCATCACGAAACTTGATCACGTCTTTCTGAATATCAAGCCTGACGCCGTATTGCTGATTAACGTAGCCGCCATAGATGCCATCATCACCACAACCAGACAATAGCGTCACCAAACCTGCCACCATCATAAGTTTACGCATACCTTTTCCTTCACTGATGAGACACAGACCACCGCTTGGCCTGTAAACATCTTAGAATTCAATTATTTTCATAGTTCGTCATATCGTTTGTACCGATCGAAAAAAATACATGATAGATTAAAACTATCATAATCAATTAATCGATCGTCCAAATCAATTAAATACCGATCGATAAGGCCACATCAATCGATAAAAACTATCAATATCTATATATTGATCTTTTTTATCGATCATTATTTTGAAGTGAAATTTAGAATGACGTATTTTTAATTTTATGATAAATATCGATTTTTATATTTATATGGCTCTATGGATACATTATAAATTAAACATCAATTTTATACTTTTTAATGACTTAACAAAATATTATCACCAATTAAATCACTCAACATTTCATCAATAAACTCATCAGACAAAAGATAAGAATTAACACCAATGATTTTTTGAAGTTCATTCATATTATGAATAGGCTCCTTGCAAATAAAAAAATCAGTTTAACATTGTGCTACTATATCGTTTATATTTTCAACATTTGGATTGTCATCAAGATATTTTGCGCCATACAATATAGAATGTGAATTAATTGGCATATATACTGCTTTTAAATCATCATCTTTTTCATGGAATGGTTTAAATCTACGATCTCCATCAACTTCAAAAATCACGAGACAATCCCCTAATATCAATGATTGCTCAACATTTATTACTTTATAAGTTAGCTTCTTATACTCTTCAATTTTCAAACTTTCATCCAACTCAAGTCCTTTTAAATGTCCTTTTTTAGCGGCCTCAGGAATACCGGATAAAACCATATTTTCAAATAAAGGAATAAGTTGCAATGAAAGTTTATTTGCTATGTCGGGAAGCCAAGCATGAACGTTATTAATCAAAACACCCTTAATATGTGGGTGCAAAACTTGTGGAACATTTAACTCATTAAGCTGTTCATTAATCAACCTATCAAATTTTGATGGATCAGAAATGACATTTTTATTTAAATATCTAGACAAAGCATCTTTGCTTAAAAGTCTTATTCGCATCTGGTCTATTAGATGAGATGCAGTACTGGTAAAGTTAGAACGTAAATTTTTAGTTCTGATTTCCATATGAAAGACAAAGTCAGACAAACTTCCTATATCATCCATGTTAAATGTACCATTAACTAACTCACGGACGATTTTTGAATAGATATAAGTTTCCTTTTCAGTTATTTTGTCATCAATTGACGAATCGCCATCGAGAGTATAAAATTTATTTTCCAAACCAATGTTTTCAATTACTATATTTTCTTTTATAAACTCTTTTTTACATAAGCAAGAAAAAAACTTTCCTTCTTTCTCTAATGAAAATCCACGCTGTAAGAATCTAGGGATAAAATGCTGTCTTTTTCCTGCCATCTTTGAATCCTTAAAAAAATAACTTTAATTAATTTTATCATATAAGAAAT
This sequence comes from Brenneria salicis ATCC 15712 = DSM 30166, assembly GCF_003315515.1. GTDB lineage: Bacteria > Pseudomonadota > Gammaproteobacteria > Enterobacterales > Enterobacteriaceae > Brenneria > Brenneria salicis. The sequence continues at coordinate 7,430 of NZ_QNRY01000074.1, forward strand.
AACATTTTAATTTTTTTCGTACAGTAGTACTAGAAATTTAAATTTTAAAGTTTTCGGGTTTTAGATGGCGACTTTCAGTCGTAGCTGTTTTCCGTTAGGAAAACTTAGTTTTTCTTGGAGCATTCCCCCCCCTCCCCCCAAGCGAAAAATGAAAATCGCTAAAGAGATAGAGAAAGGAAAAAAGAATGCTCATTGCGCTTTGATTACTCAAAAAGTATTCAAACCGTTTCCAGTCTGATACTCCCCCCCGCGACCCGCACAAACCTTACCATGATCTTTTAAGCGCTTCTCGTTTTACTAAAGAAGCTATAACGCTTTATAAATTTTAGGTAAGGCGATTCAGGCTGACAACATCGCTCCCGGTTAACCGCTGTCTACAATAACTCGATCTTCACCATCACTTGAGGGACCTTCGTATGATCGCACCCGATACAACAGGTTTTAACGTTATTGTTTTTGAGGACTAAAAAGGATTCTGGAAGTGGTATTTAAAAGACTTGTAAAAAGCTAAGGTTTAGATTTGACAAATATGAAAAGATTATTTAATACTTTATTATATTTGTAATCACGTTATTCCTCTAACTGATTACAAGACTTAAAAAAGTCAGCGAAAACTTTATAAGTCCTTTAAAAGTCAGATTTAACATCTGGCTTTTATTGCATCTTTTCTTTTTATAGATCTTCTATCTCAATAGTCAATAGAAATATAAAAATATTTACACAATCATTCTTGATTTTGAAATAAATGAAGGCCAGATATACATCTGACCTTTAGTTTGATATGAACTTATTATTCATAAATGGCCCTAAACGCCCCACAAACCAAATCGAGCTGCTTTATTTTAAATATAGGAAATCATAATAACTTGTGTGCGCATGCACATTATATCCATTCTAACTTTTTCAAAATCAATGTACTTGTGTTGACTTTTATCAATACTCTTCTTTGTTTTTTTAATAATGTCATCATAAACAGTTTCCATATAATGTTTGTCAGTAAATAAATCAAAAACTTCGCTGGAAGACTTGGTAAGAGTTCTCTTCGTAAAACGAGAATATTCCAATAATGCAGCTAAATCCGCTGAAGTTTGACTTGAATGTTTATTTTCTTTTTTCATCTTTTGTTCCTTATTGATTTTTTAAGTAAATACCCCCATACACTTTCATGTATTATTATTAAAGGGATCGTTATTTTCAAACACAGGTCTATATTTTTATTACATACAACCTCCTAACTTCATTTATAAAGATATTATCATGCTGCTTTTTTACGAGACGCGTAAATCATTTGGTCGATCCACTCATCAACTTCACTTTCTACGAACCTGATTGCTCGATCACCTAAATAACTGCGCCTAATAGTAGATCACTGAAGGGAACTCAATCCGGTTTGAGCGATCTGATCAATCGCCAAATCAAAACAAATCACCAACCGGACTGAGTTATGCCGATCATAGCATTCA
>NZ_QNRY01000075.1 GCF_003315515.1 Brenneria salicis ATCC 15712 = DSM 30166
AAAATGTCAGACAATTTATTAAAACCGCATCACCTTTCCCAGGCAACAAACCTGGACTAACAAAAGTGGAGCGGTAATAGGCGCAGTTATTTAGGGAAAGATGAAGTTTATGTGGAAAGAAAGAGAACGAGAATAGAACTAAATCCACTATCATTAATCGGTGATTGGCGTTGTCAGAAAATTTACGTCAATAATAGCGGATCAGTAAGCGTATCGAAAAGGCTTTAGTCAAAGCGCGATATCTAATGGAGGCTGGATAGATTTCAGTCTCTTTTTAGCAAGTTCTATATATTTGAGTTCTTTATCAAAACCTAAATAGTTTCTGTTAAGCATTGATGCCGCAACAGCGGTGGTTCCACTTCCCATAAAGGGATCTAAAACTAAATCTCCCTCATCTGTCAGAAGCTTTATCACTCTGCTGGCTAGTTCAACGGGAAATTGAGCTTCGTGGTCCTTATTGGCACGTACAGATCGAATATTCCATACGCCACGGCTTCCCCAGGCTGCCCACTCATGAGAACTCAGTCTATTTCTATCAATGACTGTTTCTCCTGGCTTCCAAAATATATAAAGATACTCAAACTCACTAACTGCTCGATATGAATTAGAATGCCATTGAGAATTATTCCAGGTCGGATCTTTCACCCAAATTCTTCTGTCATACAAATACATTCCTGCATTTTCCGTATATTTTTCCAGGTAATGTCCGGTAAGCTTTACTTTTGTTTGGGTTGAGTATTCCCCCCCCGTATATTATTTCCATTCAATCTTCTATCAATAGTTTGCTCGCTACATCCTAATATTTTAGCCAGTTCGTTTCGGTTTAAATCAGGGTGTTCTGCTTTAACCGCTAATATCATTTCCTTAGTAACCGGCGAGCGAAGTTTACTTTTATTAGGGGCCTGAATTTTTGGCATATTTACATCGGGATACGCCAAAATATCATCAATATTAACAACTAAAAAACCACCTTTTTTTATGGCATTAAAATGACCAGAAATGACTTTTTTTAACATTAATTGCCATGAATCATATGTTTCGCCTTTTTCATAGTCTTTACCCACAAAATACGGAGGCGACCAGAAACTAAGAGACACCGTTTCTGGTGCAATTTTCTTTATCAACTCTACAGCGTTACCATAATATATGTCATTTATAGATAAAAAGTTGTCGCTTTGCATTCATGCCTCCATAAAACATGCAGAGAATGATACTTAAAGTATTCATTTTTGGCAAACTGTTCCTTTAGCGACGGCTAGTTTACTAAAATGACTAATAAAATATTATATTTCCACAAAATTTTTCTATATCTTTCAATGTTGAGGCCACTCAGAGGGTGTTCTGTCGGGACCTCAACGTGACTAAAATCGATAACATGCTCGATGTGCCGAAGAATTGATTTTGTCAGCATTCTGAAGCGCACCGTATTATTCGGGCGTTACCGCCGGGCGTCTGGCCTGCTGCAACATATGCAGGGTGATTTTTCTGACCTCGGCCTTACTTTCGGCGATGTGCGCGGTTAAAATACGCTGCGCCTCGCCGGTCTGCTGCTGCAAGATCAGTTGCAAAATGCGGGCGTGTTCGCGGTAGGTCGCATCAATACGATCTTCTCGTGTGAAATCGAGGCGGCGAATGATACGGATTTTTTCGGTCAGTTCGGCGTGAACCCGTTCTATTTCACGGTTTCCTGCTGCTGCGACCAGCCTCATATGAAAGGCTTCATCATAGCGGGATACCGTTTTACCTTCGGCAAGGCGCGGCTCATCAATCCAGAATTGCGTCAGTTCAGCCAACAGCGCGCTGCTGCGCTCAAGGGGCATCTCACACAGGCGGCGCACGGCTTCCCGTTCCAGCACGGTGCGAAAATCGTAGAGTTCTTCGAAGTATTCAAAATCGAACGGTCTTACCTGCCAGCCGCTGCGGAAATAAACTTCAACATAGCCTTCCCGCTCCAGCCAGAATAAGGCCTGACGCACCGGCGTGCGGCTGACGTTCATCCGTTCGGCGACCTCGCTCTCGCTGAACCGATCGCCCGGCATCAGGCGAAAATCAAAGATATCGTTTTTAAGTGATTGATACACGCGCTCGGCCAGCGCTTCAGGCCGGGCTTTGCTTTTGCGTTTGTTCTGAGTACCTTCCGGCATTTTATCGCTCCTGTTCCAGCCCTGGCTACGCCAGAGGGACATCCGCCGGCGTTGATATACACTGAATTCCATTTTGTATACAAGATGGCTTTCAATAAAGCGAAGTCTGTGCCATTTTTTTAATTTTTTGTTTTAAAAGATTTTTAAATGATGGCTGATCTGAAAACGCACGCGAAGCGGGCAATGCTGCGCTATGGAGGAGCAGCGTTTTCATGGATGCATAACGGCGGCGATCAGACTGGATCATCCTTCCCAACTACGCTAACGTCTTGGCTGCCGTAGGTCACTTAGCTGAGATAACATGCCTAATCATTGTATTCCCCTGTTGCGTTCGTTGTGTCTGATTGCCTGGTTGGTGCTGGCTGGTTGCGCGGAAAAAAGCTCGCAACCGCCTGAACCGCGTCCGGCGGATATCCGTGCGCAGTTGCTGAAGCTATTGCCTGCCACCGTCAGCGATCGTCAGGGCTGGGCGACCGATATTGCCGCGGCGTTTACCGCGCAGAACCTTGATCCCAGTAATGAAAATTTGTGCTCGGTTTTGGCGGTCACCGAACAGGAATCGACATTCAACGCCGATCCGCAGGTACCGGGATTAGCCAAAATCGCCTGGAAAGAAATTGACCGTCGCGCCGAACAATTGCATGTTCCGGCTTTTCTGGTGCGCACCGCGCTGTTGATCAAATCCCCCAATGGCAAAAGCTACAGTGAGCGGCTGGACAAGGTGCGCAGCGAAAAGGAACTGAGCGCGATTTTTGATGATTTCATTGAGGTGGCGCCGATGGGACAAAAACTGTTTGGCCGTCTGAACCCGGTACACACCGGCGGGCCGATGCAGGTGAGCATCGCCTTTGCCGAAGCCAACGCCGCAGGCTATCCGTACCGCGTGGACGGCTCTATTCGCCGCGAGGTGTTCAGCCGTCGCGGTGGCATGTACTTCGGCATTAAACACCTGTTGGACTATCCGGCGAAGTATCCGCAGTCGATTTATCGCTTTGCGGATTTTAACGCCGGCTGGTACGCCAGCCGTAATGCCGCGTTTCAACGGGCTGTCAGTCGTCTCAGCGGTATTTCGCTGGCGCTGGATGGCGATTTGATCAATCACGGTTCGGATAAACCCGGCGCGACCGAACTGGCGGTGCGTTCGCTGGGCAAACGGCTGGACATCAGCGATAGCGCAATCCGTCGGGCGTTGGAGAAGGGCGATAGTCTGGCGTTCGAAGATACCGGCTTGTATGAGCGGGTTTATGCCTTAGCCGATAAATCCGCTGGCGGCAGCGTTCCCCGCGCCATTCTGCCGGGGATCACGCTGGAAAGCCCGAAAATCACCCGCAAGCTGACCACCGCGTGGTTCGCAAAACGTGTGGATGATCGCCGTCAGCGCTGTCTGACTCGCGCACAATAATGCGTAACGCCCGGTAAAGGGCGTTACGCGGTCAGATATAGATAGCGTCAAACCGGCCACTGGCTGAGTTTGATGCCGCGCTCCTGGGCATTGTCACGGAAATCAGCCAGCACGGAACGAACATCGGGGTCGAGGTAGTCCGCATTGTCATGCTCGACAATCACCACGCTGTTGGCCGGGATCTTGTTCAGCAGACTTTGCAGGTGCGGGTTATGCACAAAGGTCAGGTTTTGCTGAAAACTCAGAACGAAGTGGTCGCTGTAGCGCGTCAACTTCATGGCGTTGCGGTGGCTTTTGTAAATGCTGAACGCCAGTTGGCTGGCGATGCCGATGCCGATGCCGGCCAGCATGCCGAAGGCGATGATCCCGATGACGGTGGCGGCAAAGGGAACGAACTGTTGCAGGCCCTGACGCCATAGCAACAGAAACTGTTGCGGCGAGGCCAGTTTATAACCGGTGTAAAGCAACACGGCCGCCAGACTCGCAAGTGGGATGACATTCAGCAGATCGGCCATGAACAAACCGGACAACAGCAACAGGACGCCGTGCAGCAGGATGGAGAATCGGGTGCGCGCTCCGGCATTGACGTTGACCGAACTGCGCACAATCACCGCGGTGATCGGCAGGCCGCCCAAAAAACCGCTCAGCATGTTGCCGATGCCTTGTGCGCGCATCTCTTTATCCGGCGACGGCGCCGGGTGCTGCGGACGGATTTTTTTGAGCGCTTCCTGGCTTAGCAAGGTTTCCAGACTGGCCACCAGCGCCAGCGTGACCGCCACGACATACACCGCCGGATTTTTCCATGCCTGCCAGTCTGGGCGCGTCATTTCTCCCATCAACTGCTCGATACTGTCGAATTCCGGCAGCGTGATGCGCGGCAGGTTGCTGACCATCTCGGAAGATAAGCGGTCGCCATAGACCGTAAACAATCCGCCAAATAAGACGGCGATCAGCGGACCGGGCAACCAACTGATGGCGCTGATCTTCTGCACCGGCTTGGTGGTCCACAACCACAGAATCGCCAACCCGACCAGACAAACCGTCAGCGCGCCGGCGGAGAAGCCGGAACCGGATGGACTGAACAGCGATTTCAGGTCGTCTTCGCCGTCCGAACCGAGGGCTAGCGGAACTTGCTGGATGATCAACAGAATGCCGATGGCGGAGAGCATGCCTTTGATCACGGTGCCGGGGATTAGGGTAATGAAGCGTCCGGCGCGCAGCATCCCTAATACGCATTGCAAAACGCCCGCGAGCATCACCGCCAGCAGCAATGCCGAAAACGAGCCCAGACTGGCTATCGCGCCGGAGACAATCGTCACCAGACCGGCGGCGGGGCCGCTGACCGCATAGCGCGACGGGCTGAACAGGGTGACGACGATACCGCCGATCACGCCGGTCAGCAGACCGACAAAGGGCGGCAGTCCGCTGGCCTGCGCAATGCCCAGGCTCAGCGGCAGGGCGACAAGGAAAACGACAAGCCCCGCGGGGATGTCATGGCGAAGTGTGCTCAGGTTCATGGGGATTCCTCCTGTTCCTGCGCGTGCCGGTGGATAAGTTCTTTCAGGTGACCGATGTGCAGATCATAAACACAACCAAAAACGTCAAGCTCGACGCCATTGCGCCAGGCTTGCTGCACGGGTTCGCAAGCGATCAGGTGGGCGAACTGCGCCAGTACGTTCGCTTCAACCAACTGATTCTGACGCGTGTTTTCGTCAGCCTCGGTATGGGGCGAGGCGTTAATCTGCGATGAGATCGCCTCACGCAGTTGGGTGATGCGGCGGGAGAGCGGCGAATCCTCGCTGGCGAGCGTCATTTCGGGCAGGTTAACGGCGGCTTGCACGCCGCCGCAGCCGTAATGACCGCACAGCACAATGCGGGAAACATGCAGGTATTCGAGGGCATATTGCAGAACGCTCATGAAATTGTCGTCGTCTGCTACCACCATATTAGCAATATTGCGATGGACGAAGAGTTCACCGGGATCAGAGCCTGTCAATACTTCGGCAGGGACGCGGCTATCGGAACAGCCGATCCACAATGAGTGCGGCTGTTGGCCTTGCGTGTGTTTTCTGAAATAGTGCGGATGACGCTGACGGCGCAGCGTAGCCCAGCTACGATTTTTGGCTAACAGGGGTTTTAATGTCGTCAAATCAAATATCTCGCTTTAGAAAACAGATTGATATTCACCCTCTCAACGAGAAGGGGAGAGGAACCATTATTTTAAAACTTACACATAAGTAAGTTCCGTATTATTAAATTTAGTTCCATGTTTTATGGCAAGACGTAGTGATTAAGAATATTCTTATATTTTGTTGTGTTTTTAATATCGCTTATGAATTTAAAAATATATTTAAATCATCGCGTTATGGTCATTATTTTTTTTGATAGGAAAAACTTATCGCTGGCTTTATTACTTGCGACAGTAATATTTATTATTACATTATTATGACAATCGTGTTTATTTTCATCGAATTAAAATGGGAAATGGAATTTTATTATTTTTCAGTTTAATTAGTTAATTAACGTAACAATTATAATATTGGTGGCCGGGGGTAAATATAACCTTGCTAATATAATGGGAATAAACCGACTCATTATCTCTCAGGTGATATACCGTCATCATTCAAGTTACAGGGGCGTTGGCGGTACTCGCCACTCGCCCCATCAGTGAGCGTTATTAATGTATCGGCGTTATGTCGGTGTGATAAACCTATTCTCCATTGTTCGGCTACGGGCGAGGGGCAGACTTCCCGGCACGGGCGGACGGCGGCGCAGGGTTGTCTATGGCACGGTTCGCAGCCGGCTTGTCGACGGTTACCTCGGCGGCGGCCCGATGCATCCCTTCGGTCACCCCGCGATCCAGCAAATTCAGCACTTCGGTGGTAGCCTGCGGCACCACCTGTAGCGCCCCGCGCAGCGCGTGATAGGTGCTCTCCAGCGGGCGCAGGTGACTATCCGCGCTGGTCGCGCGCGGAAGCTGGGTTCGGTGCTGGGCCGCGATGTTGAAAGCGGCGTTGGCCAGGCGATCTCCCGGTTCGATTGTTCCTTTGCGCGCTTTAATTTCCGCGGAAACAGCCTGATTGCTGTAAATGGAGGAGAGATAGGTAATCGGCGAGATCATGCCGAGCAACGCATTCCTGGCGCGTTGTCCGCCGCTGAGCGATGCCGAGGTATCCTCTTTAGGCGTCAGTTCGCTCATGAGCGATCCCTGTACCACCGACGCCATTTTGCTGTAGAAATTGCTGCGCACCTTGTCTTGCGTGATGTCCAGGCTCTGCTTGATCTTGTCGCCGATGCCCGTCTGGGGTGTCTGTTGCGGTTCGAAGATGGCGAATTTACGTCCCTGGGGATCGGTATAGGCCGAATGAAGTTGCACCGCCGCCTTGATCGCGCCTGCCGTACTGGAACCCAGGGTGCCGAATCCTGAGAGAATATGCGGCGTCGCCAGATCCTTGGCGCTGACATCGTCAAGGCTCTGACGCAGCACCTGAATGGCGCCGCGCGGGAGAAAGGCCATCGAATCCCCCAGCGCCAGTACGGTATCGCTGTGTAATTGTTTATTGCTGACGTGCAAACGTTCCTGATCCGCCTGGGTGGTTTCCTCAGCCAGAGTATGGGACGATTTTTTCACCACCTCGCCGTACTCACCTACTGCCGAGCGCAGGGGTTTGGGGACGATGGTATCAGCCTTGACGGGTTTAAGCCCTGGAACGCCCAACGCCTGCAAACCGTTTTCCAGAATAGGTTTCATCAGTCCGCCGATGGCCTCATGTGCAAACCCGGTGACGCTGCCCGCCATGACGGACCGTCCCAGCGCGCCCAGCGCATCATTTCGGGGGATCTGGCTGCTCGCGGCGACATTCATCCAGGAACGCACTTCTCCCAGATGCAGGAATGTCTGAACGCCCTGAACGATAGCCGATCCCACGATGTGTAGTGGTCAACTAAAACTGGCCACGGGTTTAGAGTTTTTCCAGAATCGATTTTCCGATTCGTTTGGGGGTAATCCACCGTTATAGTCGTGTGGTCTGATCGTGCTGTAATATCCCACGATA
>NZ_QNRY01000076.1 GCF_003315515.1 Brenneria salicis ATCC 15712 = DSM 30166
AGAATCCGAAGTTTCGTGTTATTTATCAGCCGGTTTACTCGCCCTGGGTAAATCATGTTGAACGGCTGTGGCAGGCGCTGCACGAAACGATAACCGGAAACCACCAGTGCCGCTCAATGTGGCAGTTACTGAAAAAAGGGCGTCACTTTATGAATACTGTCAGCCCATTCCCCGGTGGGAATCATGGGTTGGTAAAAATGTAGCGATATTAGGATCAGTTATTTAGCATAAGTTGCAGATCTGCTGATGTCGCGTCACATGAGACTTTTTTAGTCGCAAGGGTTATTTTCGCGCCGGCGAAAGAAGTGTTGCATTATTGGCTGGAAAAAAGAAAATCAATTCCATTATCGCAATAGGGGAACCATGCTATGACGTCACCTGAACCTGCCAAAAGAGGCAAAAAACCCAGAGCCAGCGCCGCGACGCCAGCCCAGGCCACCGGACAGGTACAATCGCTGACGCGCGGTTTAACGCTATTGGAATTTATCGCCAAAGCGCATGGCAGCGTAGCGCTCACCGATCTTGCCCAACAAGCGGGATTACCCAACTCAACCACGCATCGTCTGCTGACCACCATGCAGCAGCAAGGATTTGTCCGCCAGGTGGGTGATCTGGGGTTATGGACTATCGCCTCTCATGCTTTTATCGTCGGCAGCAGCTTTCTGCAAAGCCGTAATCTGTTGGCTATTGTGCACCCGATCCTGAGAAAACTAATGGAAGCTTCCGGTGAAACGGTCAACCTGGCGGTGCTCGATCAAAGCGATTGTCAGGCTATCATCATCGATCAGGTTCAATGCACCGCACTGATGCGCATGTCGGCGCCGATCGGCGGCAAACTGCCGATGCATGCTTCCGGGGCCGGAAAAGCGTTTCTGGCGAATTTACCGGAAAGCCAGGTTACCCAGCTGTTGCACAAAAAAGGGCTGCATGGTTATACGCCGCATACGCTGAATTCGCCGCAGAACCTGAAAGATAATCTGTCGCTGATCCGCAAACAGGGTTATTCGTTTGATGATGAGGAACATGCGCTGGGCTTGCGCTGTATCGCGGCCTGTATTCTGGATGAGCATCACGAAGCCTTCGCCGCTATCTCGATCTCCGGCCCGGTTTCGCGCATTACCGACGACCGCGTAACTGAACTGGGCGCGTTGGTGATTAAGGCCGCCAAACAGATCACCAACGAATACAGCGGCGCATAATGCGTCATGCTGGGCGGCTGACGGGCGTCACGCCCTTTCAGACCAGGTGTTTTCCGTTACCCGCTGGCTAAATCGTTTGCCGCGCCGATAAGCATAGACATCCTCAATATGTCCGTCACGGATACGTTGTTGTAGCGCTCGCCAGTAATCGGCGCAGAACAACTCGCCGTGCATTTCCTCAAGGAGTCGCCGTACTTTTTTGTCACTACAAAGAAAATGTCTGAACTCTTCAGGAAACACATCATCGGGCGCGACGCTGTACCAGGGTTCCGCTGCCATTTCATCTTCAGGATAGCGTGGCGGCGGAATATCACGGAAATTGACTTCCGTCATATAGCAAATCTCATCGTAGTCGTAGAACACCACCCGGCCATGCCGGGTCACACCGAAGTTCTTAAATAACATATCGCCGGGAAAAATATTGGCGGCGGCCAATTGCTTGATAGCATTGCCGTACTCTTCAATCACATCATGCAGTTGCTGATCCGTCGCCTGCTCAAGATAAAGACTCAGCAGCGTCATTCGCCGTTCCATGTACAGGTGGCTGATCACCATCTGATCGCCTGAATCCTCCAGTTTTCCCGGCGCCTCACGCTGCAACTCCGCCATTAACTCAGGACTAATGCGGTGTTTATCAATAACGAAGTTTTTGTATTCTTGCGTGTCCGCCATCCTTCCGACGCGATCGTGCTCTTTTACCAAACGATAACAGGCCATTACCCGTTCAGCGTTACCTCTTTTTGCGGCGCAAAGCGATCCTTGATCACTTTAAAAACGCAATCGAACGATGGCAGTGTAAACACCAGCATCACCATGCCATTCACGCCGGGCGCAATAATAAATTGCTCCCGCGATTCGCCAAGATAATGGAGATATTCGCGGTAATACTCCGTCTTACTATGTCTCTGGCAACCAACCGCCAGATAGCGCTCAGCGGTGGTTTTGCCCGGCAGAATATCGTGTAACCAAGCCACCAACGCCGATGGCAAAGGCGCATAAACCATAAAATAGGAACGGGCGAAGCCAAAGACGATACTGGCTTCAGCGTGACTGGTCAGGCAGGTATCAATAAATACCGCGCCTTGTTCGTTGTGATGAATCGGCAGTAGAAAAGGGAATATGCCTTCGGGTAATAACAGTTTCCCCACCAGCCAGGTCGCTTTATTACGGTAGAACAACTCATTGGCGACCTGTAACGTTGCCTGAGATAGCTGTTGCGTGGAGAAGGTTCGCTGAAGACAACTGACGATATATGAAATATCCCGCGGTAAATCTTCCCACGGCAAACGCAGTGGTAAATCCTGCAACAACCTTTCCAGCATCGCTGGCCAGCCATCAGAGGGAAGAAAGACGCGCACAATAGGTCGAGGAATTTCAAGAAAACGTTTTTCTGGCTGGGAACTGAAAACGAATAATTTATCGGGCGTGAGCGCCCGATGGTTAGACAAGCGACAGTAAACCGAATTGAAAAAGCTTTCCGCAATTTCAAAACGCGGATAGTCCGGCAATAACTGTGTGTAGATTTGTTTTACCCGGCCCAGGAAATCCGCGTCATAACAGCGCTCACCGGTAATGCAACGCAACTGCTCAACCACCAGTCCGACATGGTGATCATAAAGATGGATGCGTTGCTTCATGGCTTGTTGTATGCCGGGCCAATCCGCTTGTTCAAATCGGTGTTGCGCGCCAGAGGTGACTTCCAGAAAGCGACCGTATTGCGCATCAAACCCCTGCAAAATCGTCTGGGCCACCAGTTGCTCAAGGTCACGCACCATCATGCACTCCACATGAAGCCCGGCCAGCATCACGCTGACCGCTTAGTCTCAGAATTGCTGCTCTTCCGTCGATCCCGTCAGGGCAGTGACGGAAGAGATTCCACCCTGAATAATGTTCGTCACCTTGTCAAAATAGCCCGTACCCACTTCCTGCTGGTGCGAGGAGAAGGTGTAACCGTCTTTATCGCATCAAATTCCGGCTGTTGCACTTTCTCGACATAATGTTTCATGCCTTCACCCTGTGCATAAGCGTGGGCCAGATCGAACATGTTGAACCACATACTGTGAATGCCGGCCAGCGTAATAAACTGATATTTGTAACCCATTGCCGACAATTCATCCTGAAAGCGTGCAATCGTGCAATCGTGCTGTCATCCAGATTCTTCTTCCAGTTGAAGGAAGGCGAGCAGTTATACGCCAACAGCTTACCGGGATAGCGGGCGTGAATCGCCTGCGCAAAACGACGCGCTACGTCCAAATCCGGCGTAGACGTTTCGCACCACACCAGATCGGCATAAGGCGCATAAGCCAGACCGCGACTGATAGCTTGCTCTACGCCGGCATGGGTACGATAAAAGCCCTCCGCCGTCCGCTCACCGGTAATAAACGCCTGGTCATACTCGTCGCAATCTGAAGTCAGCAGATCCGCGGCGTCGGCATCGGTTCGCGCAACCAGTAATGTCGGCACCCCCAGGACATCCGCCGCCAAACGCGCCGCCACCAGTTTCTGGATCGCTTCCTGACTTGGCACCAAAACTTTCCCGCCCATGTGCCCACATTTTTTGACGGAGGCAAGTTGGTCTTCAAAATGGACGGCCGCCGCTCCCGCTTCAATCATCGACTTCATCAGTTCAAATGCATTCAGAACCCCGCCGAAGCCAGCTTCCGCATCGGCGACGATCGGCAGAAAATAATCGGTGTAGTGTTTGTCGCCCGGCTCAATCTGATTAGCCCATTGAATCTGATCGGCGCGCCGGAAAGTGTTATTGATGCGCTCAACCATCGCCGGCACCGAGTTGGCCGGATACAACGATTGATCGGGATACATACTGGACGCCAGATTCGCATCGGCGGCAACCTGCCAGCCAGAAAGATAAATGGCTTCAATTCCCGCTTTCGCCTGTTGCAATGCCTGTCCAGCGGTCAAGGCGCCCAGACAATTGACGTAGCCTTTGCGGGATTCACCGTGCAGCAGTTTCCATAACCTGCCCGCCCCCAACTGAGCCAACGTACATTCAGGGTTCACCGAGCCACGCAAGCTGATCACGTCTTCAGCATGATAAGGTCGGGCAATACCTTCCCAGCGAGCGCTTTTCCATTCTTGTTCAAGCTGTTGAATCTGCTGGATACGAGAAGTCGTCATAGCTGCGATTCCTTTTTTACCGTCAGTGAGAATTAATCAAGCAGGGCGTAACAAGGCAACGTAAGGAAGTCGATAAGCTCATCCTGCGTCGTGATTTCTTCCATCAGGCGTGCGGCGTCATCAAACCGGCCGCCACTAAACCGCGCCTCTCCGAGCGCCTCCTGAATCACCCGCATCTCTTCAGCCAACATCTACTGAAACAACGCCTTCGTGATCACGCGCCCGTCGCTCAGGGTTTTTCCATGATGAATCCACTGCCAAATAGAAGTACGAGAAATCTCAGCCGTCGCCGCATCCTCCATCAGTCCGTAAATCGGCACGCAGCCATTACCGCAAATCCAGGCTTCGATGTACTGTATAGCGACGCGGATATTGGCGCTCATGCCGGTTTCGGTCCGTTCTCCGAGACACGGTGCCAGCAACTGCGCGGCGCTGATCGGCGCATCATTTTCACGCAGAATGTCGAGTTGGTTTTGGCGCGCCCCAAGCGCCTGCCCGAAAACCGCCATTACGGTATCCGCCAGGCCGGGATGGGCGATCCAGGTGCCGTCATGACCGTTTCTGGCTTCGAGTTCCTTATCTTTACGCAACTTGTCAAGCACCCAGTTGTTGCGCTCGGCATCCTTACTGGGGATAAAAGCAGCCATGCCGCCCATAGCAAGCGCCCCGCGACGATGACAGGTTTTGATCAATAATCTTGAATAGGCGCTCAGGAAAGGTTGCTCCATCGTCACGGACTGGCGATCAGGCAGGACACGATCGGAATGTTTTTTCAACGTTTTGATATAGCTGAAAATGTAATCCCAGCGGCCACAATTCAACCCAACGATATGATCGCGCAAATGGTAAAGGATTTCGTCCATATGAAAGACGGCTGGCAGCGTTTCGATCAATACCGTGGCTTTAATCGTTCCTCTTGGGAGCCTAAAGCGATCTTCGGTATGGCAAAAGACCTCCCTCCACCATGCCGCCTCTTGCCACGACTGCATTTTTGGCAAATAGAAATAAGGGCCACTGCCTTTCGCCAATAGTTCACGAAAGTTGTGGAAAAAGTAGAGCGCAAAATCAAACAGACTTGCGGGGATAGCCTCACCTTGTAGCGTGACATGTTTTTCAGGCAGATGCAGACCACGTACCCGACAGATCAAAACCGCGGGATTTGGCTTCAACTGATAAATTTTTCCCGCCTCATTGCGATAAGAAATCGTCCCCCGAACGGCATCACGCAAATTAATCTGTCCCTCGATCACCTTGTCCCAGCCAGGAGAGAGAGAATCCTCAAAATCAGCCATGAAAATCTTTACGTTGGCATTCAATGCATTGATAACCATTTTGCGTTCAACAGGACCAGTAATTTCAACGCGACGATCTTTCAGGTCATTAGGGATACCGCGAATTCTCCACTCATCATCACGAAGGGAAGCGGTTTCCGAAATAAAATTTGGTAGTTGACCGTTATCAATCTTACACTGCCGCACCTGACGCTCGGCCAATAGCTGATTCCGTGCGGCGGTAAAATGCCCAACGAGTTCGGTTAAGAAATCAACCGTTTCATCCGTGAGAATTTGTTTCTCTACCTCACCAAAACGCTGGCTGAACACCAAATCTTTGCTTATCGTCTGTTGCGTCATTTCATGGTTCCTTCTCAGAATCCTCTGCGCTAAGCGACTATCTGGACGTCGGATGAAAGCAGAACATTTCTTAACCGACAGTTTTAAGCGTAATTCAACAAAACAAAAAATCAAAAACAATTTCCATTTTTAAATTAAATCCAATTCAATTACATGATCTATAAGATAATTAACTTTTAAATAGAAGAGGAAATGCTTTCATAACCTGGAAGGACAGGAAAAACAGAAGTAAAAAAGGCGCCACAAAAGGCGCCTTTAAAATGAAAGGAGATGGATTATTCCAATGTCGGATTCATACGGCGTAGATCATATGGCGTGATCTGATAAACGTAATAGTTCAGCCAGTTAACAAATAACAAATGACCATGACTGCGCCAGGTGGATTTTGGCGCAATCTGCGGGTTGTTGTCAGGAAAGTAGTTCACGGGCAGCATCGGATCCAGGCTGGCGCCACAGTCACGGAAGTACTCATCAGCCAGCGTATGCGCATCATATTCAGGATGCCCGGTGACAAAAGCCAGACGCTTGTCCTTGCTGGCAAACAGGTAAGCGCCAGTCTGTCCGGACTCCGCCAGAATATCCAAATCGGTATACTGACGAATGACCTCTGTCGGGAAGTCCGCATAACGGGAATGTGGCGCTAAAAAGGTTTCATCAAAACCGCGAGTCAGCAAAGCGTGTGGCTGCAAGGTCTGATGCGAATAAACACCCGACAGTTTTTCCTGACGCGTCATCTTGGGAATACCATACAGAATATTTAATGCCGCCTGCACCGCCCAACACACAAACAGGGTTGAAGTTACGTGCTCTTTTGCCCAGGTAATCACACGCTCTATTTGCGGCCAATACACAACATCACTGAAATCGACCAGTCCCAATGGCGCGCCGGTGACAATCAAGCCGTCAAAATTTTCATCCTGAATATCATCGAAGTTACAGTAGAAATTATCCAGATGCTCAGTTGGCGTATTCTTCGACTCGCGACTATCTATACGCAATAGCTGAATATCGATCTGTAACGGAGAGTTCGATAGCAACCGTAGAAACTGGTTTTCCGTTTCGATTTTCTTTGGCATCAGGTTCAGCACCAGCACTTTCAAAGGACGAATTTCCTGCGTTTTAGCGCGTGAGGATGTCATCACAAAGACATTCTCATTACGCAGAAAATTGACCGCTGGTAACTCATCAGGAACCCGGATTGGCATAACCTTATATCCTCACAACATACGTTTATATGTTTATATGTTTAGACTTCTAGATGCCCAAAGATAGCGAGTTTTGATACGAAAGTCGAGTAGTCACTCGCTAAGGTGAAAATGTTTCATCACTATTTAAATAAGCTTATGTAATTTTCATATATAGAGAGATAGTTTATCGCAGAAAGAAAATAAGAAGATGTAAATAGATTAATTAATCAGCAGGTTAGAGAAAATTGAGAGCAAACTAAATATACCAAAAACATGAACAACGGCCACAACGCAAAAAGCCCCCTGCTTACGCAGGAGGCTTTCCACTTAGTTGATGCCTGGCAGTTCCCTACTCTCACATGGGGAGACCCCACACTACCATCGGCGCTACGGCGTTTCACTGCTGAGTTCGGCATGGGGTCAGGT
>NZ_QNRY01000077.1 GCF_003315515.1 Brenneria salicis ATCC 15712 = DSM 30166
AAAAATGTCAGACAATTTATTAAAACCGCATCACCTTTCCCAGGCAACAAACCTGGACTAACAAAAGTGGAGCGGTAATAGGCGCAGTTATTTAGTTGAGTATTGGATAAACTAAAACATCGAACTTGCCCCGTGAGATCCATTGTTTCCATGTCACATTTCCTGTGGCTGATCAATTGCCCTGCAACTGCATTAGCGTTATAGTTATTTCGCTTATTCTCAGGGCGGGGTGTAATTCCCCACCGGCGGTAAATCAGTCGTATACAACGTAGAAATATTTACGACGTATAGGAATTGGAAGCCCGCGAACGCTCACATCGTTTGATTTAACGGCGAAACCGCCTGGTTTTTCAGCGTGAGGTCAGCAGACCCGGTGTAATTCCGGGGCCGACGGTGATAGTCCGGATGGGAGAGAGTAACGATACCTGTCGGGCATAGCGCCCGCTCGCGTTATTTTTGTTAGCTATTATCATGCAATCGGTGGTAATGGTTACTCCTCAAGTTCGCCCTGATTCTGGTAATCCATAAAAATATTGAGGTTTTTTACCATGAATCAGACATTACTTTCTGAATTTGGCAATCCTACCGAACGTGTGGAACGTGCTCTTGGTGCTTTGCGTCAAGGTCGTGGCGTTCTGGTTCTGGATGATGAAGATCGCGAAAACGAAGGCGATCTTATTTTTGCGGCTGAAAACATGACCGTAGAACAAATGGCGCTGACTATTCGCCACGGCAGCGGCATTGTTTGTCTGTGCCTGACCGACGCGCATCGTCAGCGGTTGGAATTACCGATGATGGTGGAGCATAACTCCAGCGCTTATCAGACCGGTTTTACCATCTCGATTGAAGCCGCAAAAGGGGTCACCACCGGCGTTTCTGCCGCTGACCGTATTACCACGATCCGAACGGCAATTGCAGATGATGCGAAACCAAGCGATCTGAATCATCCCGGTCACGTTTTCCCGCTGCGCGCGCAGCCGGGCGGCGTGTTGACGCGTGGCGGACACACGGAAGCCTCGGTGGATCTGGCGATGTTGGCGGGGCTAAAGCCAGCGGGTGTGCTGTGTGAATTAACCAATGACGACGGTTCCATGGCCCATGCGCCGGAAGTTGTCGCGTTCGCCAGACAACACCACATGCCGGTATTGACCATCGAAGATCTGGTGGCTTACCGTCAGGCGATGGAGCGTAAAGCAGGCTAAGTGAGCAAGCTTTAAGCGAAACAGAGGGCCGGCATTCCCGGCCCTCTGTTATTTTCCGTATTGCGATTTTTTAGCATCAGCCGCTGTCTTATTCAGGCAAACTGCCGTTTTCTCGCCAGCAGTGTGGCGAAACGCAGCTTGATGCGGTTGCCGTTGACGTCCGTTTTGTGCAACTCGCCGAGGTCTTCGTTGTATTTGATGATATCCCAGTCGGCATAATACTGCTTCAATTCGCCTTGTTTAAAGGTGAAGGAGAAGGGGAGCGGACACGGATAGTCATCGGTCGACATGGCGGCGATAATTAAATTATAACCGCCGTTTGTGGTGCTCTCCTGCATGTTGTTAATGACATGTGGAATGCGATCGCGCTCCAGGAACATCAACACCACCGTTGACAGAATAAAGTCGTATTGCGCGTTGATTTCAGCCAGATTGATGTCATAAACGTCAGCCCGAATTGCCCTCAACCTTTCACTGCTGATGATGTTACTGAGTGAGGCAATGCTCTGCTCATTCTTGTCGCAGGCGGTGACATCAAACCCGCGCAAGTTCAGATACAGTGAGTTACGCCCGCCGCCACAGCCCAAATCCAGCATTTTACAAGAGGTGATGTATTGCATGGCGTCAATGACGTCGGAATGCGTGCGCGTCAGCCCGTATTTTTTGTGGTAAAAATCTTCTGGCGAACAGAAAAACTCAGTTCACATTCGAGATCATCAGAAAAAGAGACGATCTGGTGCCATACCTGCGGTGCGACAATCGGTGGCTGATTTTGTGGCGAGAAATGAAACGTTTCCTGAATATCGCCATTTTCGTGTAACAGCGCCAGAGTCATTTCCCCACGACGCAGGGAGAGTTTAGCCCAGGTGCCGGCCTTGGTATTGTGTTTTTCCTGAAAGGCGGCGGGTAATGTCTGGCTATTCCACGGTGGCATTTTTTTATAACAAATAAGATCTTGCATCTTTACCTCTGCACGTACCTGCTAACACCCAATGTTATAAACCAGCACGTTGCTTGCCAATAAATATATATTTTAAATGCGATATTTATTTCGAAGGAAAAAAGATAACAGCCAAAGGAATGAATAGCATGCTAAATGATGGCTGAGAGGGGCACTCAATCAGGGTAAACGAAGAGGATGAAATCCCCGGCGAGATGCGCCGGGGCGTTTTCTTATGCACATTTAGTACATTTGGAATTCTGAATAATCTGAAAGAAATCGTTCCCTTTATCATCTACCAGAATGAAGGCCGGGAAGTCTTCCACTTCGATTTTCCAAATGGCTTCCATACCCAGTTCCGGGTATTCCACGCAGGTCAGACTCTTGATGCTGTTTTGCGCCAGAATCGCCGCCGGGCCGCCAATGCTGCCAAGGTAGAAACCACCGTGTTTCTTGCACGCATCGGTAACTTGCTGGCTGCGGTTGCCTTTTGCCAGCATGATCATGCTGCCGCCGTTGGCTTGCAGTAAATCAACATAAGAGTCCATCCGGCCTGCGGTGGTCGGGCCTAATGAGCCGGATGCATAACCCGCCGGGGTTTTAGCCGGACCTGCATAGTAAATCAGATGATCTTTGATGTACTGCGGCAGACCTTCGCCGTTATCCAGACGCTCTTTCAGTTTGGCATGCGCAATGTCACGGCCCACGATGATGGTGCCGGTCAGGGACAGTCGAGTCGATACCGGATACTGCGACAGCGTTTTCAGGATCTCGGCCATCGGACGATTCAGGTCGATTTTGACCGCATCGCCTTCACCGGCCTGGCGCAAATGTTCAGGAATATACTTGCCGGGATTCTGTTCCAGTTGTTCCAGCCAGATCCCTTTACGGTTGATCTTGCCCTTGATATTGCGGTCAGCCGAACAGGATACGCCCATTCCGACCGGACAAGATGCGCCGTGGCGCGGCAGGCGGATAATGCGTACATCGTGAGCAAAGTATTTACCGCCGAATTGCGCGCCCAGGCCCAGATCACGCGCGGCTTGCAGAATTTCCTGCTCCAGCGCCACATCACGGAAGGCTTGTCCGTGCTCGTTGCCCTCAGTCGGTAGTTCGTCATAGTAGCGGGTGGACGCCAGTTTGACGGTTTTGAGCGTGCTTTCCGCCGAGGTGCCGCCAATGACAAACGCAATGTGATACGGCGGGCAGGCAGCCGTACCCAGGGAACGCATTTTCTCAATCAGGAAGCTTTTCAGTTTTTCTGGCGTCAATAACGCTTTGGTTTCCTGATACAAGTAGGTTTTGTTGGCGGAACCGCCACCCTTAGAGACAAACAGGAATTTATAATCTTCGCCCTCGGTGGTGTAGAGGTCTATCTGGGCAGGCAGGTTGGTGCCGGTGTTCACCTCTTGGTACATATCCAGCGCCGCGTTCTGTGAGTAGCGCAGGTTATCTTCGATAAAGGTGTTGTACACGCCGCGAGACAGCGCCTCGGCATCATTGCCGCCGGTCCATACTCTCTGGCCTTTTTTGCCGACGATGATCGCCGTACCGGTGTCCTGGCAGGTCGGCAAAATACCTTTAGCGGCAATTTCAGAGTTACGCAGGAATTGCAGGGCGACGTATTTGTCGTTTTCGCTGGCTTCCGGGTCGTGAAGGATATCGGCGACTTGCTGTTGATGGGAAGGACGAAGCATAAAAGACGCATCGTGGAAGGCTTGTTGAGCGAGGATGGTTAGGGCTTCCGGCTCAATCTTAAGAATATCCTGACCTTCAAATTGCGTCACAGAAACAAAATCATTGCTTAGCAGACGATACTCGGTGTCATCTTGACCTAATGGAAAAGGTTCTTGGTAGTGGAAGGGTTTATTTGACATTGTTTTCTCACTCGCGTTCGTATTATTAGTAGGCTTGTATTTTGTGTGATTCAATCTCAGTTAAAGACTTTTGTATCAGGTCGAATACCTGTCGCGCGGGGGAATAGAACGCGGTTTTTTCATTGTGGCATTCTTATCCTGGACAAACACAAAAGTAATAATCCCTATAATAGTATGGTTTTGTGGCGGCAAGTACCACTTTGGTACATCACATAATTGGCAATAATTAACAGGATTATTTGCTTGTCCGCGTTATGATGAAGAAAAGTAAAATCATTGTAATCAAATAGGTTTGATTATTGAGACAGGGTGATATTAAGTTATTTAATTAAGTTACTTAATTAAAATCATTACTCTGGTTAAAAATAATAACTGTTCGATTAATGCTGTTATTTTTTTAAACCGATTGCATAAAGCGAAAATAATATAAGCACAGCGCTCGTTCTGTTGCCATTAAAGCAGTTTCAGTCTGAACGCCTGATAATCCGGCAGTGCAGGCGCACGCCATAAGTACCATGATGCAATGGTGCGATAAGGCTGACAAGGTTCGCTCAGTTCACGCAGGAGATGGCGAGTCGGCATCTCTTGTAAATGGTAGACATAGCGTAGACCTTGTCGGATGCCTAAATCGTCGAGCGGCATAATATCCGTTCGTTCCAGCGAGTAAATCAGAAAAATTTCCACCGTCCAGCGGCCAATCCCTTTTAATGAGCACAACTGCCTGATAAGCGTTTCATCATCCATACCGGCAGCCTGTTCAAGGCTTGGCACCAGACCGCTCAAGGCGCCGTGGGAGATGGCGTGCAGGGTGTCTATTTTGCGGGCGGAAAAACCGCATTGCCTCAGGGTTGCGCTGGAGCAGGCGACCATCTGTTCTACGCTGGGAAATTGTCCATCATGGATGTTCATCAGTTTCGTCACCATCGCATCACCGGCGCGGGTGGTTAACTGCTGGTGGGCAACCGCCCGGATCAAGGCTTCATAAGGTTCTCTATGAGGGGCTGTCTGATGGCGGCATGCTCCTACCTGCGATATCAGGTTGGCCCAGCGTTCGTTAATGGCGCTGAGGTGTGCTGCGGCTTTATGATCAAAATTCCGTTGGGGGTTGGACGTCATCACTGTTTTCCCTGGTTTACATATTTTGAAAGGCCATGATCTGGTAAGGCAATCGAACACAGGTGATTATATGATGATCCGCTACGCTATGGATGATCCTGAGCGATGCTTTGAATTAAAAAGCAAGGATTGGGCGTGTGCGCCACGTTTTTTCATCTTATGGTGAGGAGCGCCATAAATCGGGCTTCTATAACCATAACGCGTGAGGTGAGTAATGAAACTTAACGGTCCATGCCAACAGACCGGGCAAATCATTCATGTCGATCCGCCCGGCGAGGATGATGATCCTCGCTGGCTGGCTTTACGTACCCGAAACAAGGCGGCTGATGGCCATTTTGTCTATGCCGTTAAAACGACCGGGGTATATTGTTCACCTTCCTGTGCCTCACGTCAGCCGAAACACGAGAATGTGCTGTTTTTTGATTCGCCCGATGAGGCGGAAGCGGCGGGATTTCTCCCCTGTAAGCGGTGCCGCCAAAGACGAATCTCGCGGGAGGCGCAGCAGATGGAGCAGATAGCCAATGCCTGTCGTATTATCGAGAGATCGGATAATCCGCTAACGTTGGCGGCGCTGACCAGGATGGTTGGGCTGAGCACCTTTTATTTTCACCGTTTGTTTAAAGCGACAACGGGTGTAACGCCGAAACAGTATGCTCACGCATATCAACATCAGCAGGTTCGCCGCCAATTAATGGCGAAGGGGTCGGTCACGGAGGCGATATTGGCTGCAAGTTATGGCGCTAACGGGCGTTTTTACGCGCAATCCAATGCGTTGCTGGGCATGACGCCGACGGCATTTCGCCATCAGGGACAAGGTATGGCGATCTACTTCGCGGTTGGCGTCTGTTCAATCGGTGAGATCCTGGTGGCTGAAAGTGAACGCGGGATCTGCGCCATTCTGCTAAATAACTGCGCCTATTACCGCTCCACTTTTGTTAGTCCAGGTTTGTTGCCTGGGAAAGGTGATGCGGTTTTAATAAATTGTCTGACATTTTT
>NZ_QNRY01000078.1 GCF_003315515.1 Brenneria salicis ATCC 15712 = DSM 30166
TATCGTGGGATATTACAGCACGATCAGACCACACGACTATAACGGTGGATTACCCCCAAACGAATCGGAAAATCGATTCTGGAAAAACTCTAAACTCGTGGCCAGTTTTAGTTGACCACTACAAATACATGGATAAGCGCGGTGTGAAAAGCAAGACGCAGGCGAACAGAGAAAAGGCGTTTATGTCACGCGTATTCAGATGGGGTTATGAGCGGGGATTGTGTAAGGGCAACCCATGCAAGGGCGTTAAACAGTTTAAAGAAGTTGCGCTCGATCGTTATGTGACTGATGAAGAGTATAACGCGCTGTACTCTGTCGCCGCGCCGGTCGTCAAAGTTGCGATGGAAATCGCGTATCTGTGTCTATCCAGACAAGGCGATGTCCTCTCACTGACTGAAGGACAAATATTAGAGCAGGGAATTTTTATCGCTCAGGGGAAGACTGGAGCTAAACAAATTAAGGCATGGACGGACAGGCTAAGAGCCGCAGTAAATAACGCTCGGAGCTTGCCAATAAAGCCAGGCATCAGCAGCATGTATTTAATTCATCAGGCCACAGGGGGGCGCTACACACGCGACGGATTTAACAGCCGATGGCAGCAGGCAAAAGAAGACGCGGCCGCAGCATTTCCACACCTGAGTTTTGATTTCACCTTTCACGATCTGAAAGCCAAGGGGGTTTCTGATCTGGATGGGACGCTGGCAGAGAAACAGGCGATATCGGGTCATATGACGATCAGCCAGACTGCGCGATATGACCGTAAAATTCCGATTGTTCCTGTGGTTGGTGGTCAGAATAAAAATTCATGATTATTGCATATTTACCAAACGCGCAAAAATCATATTAGGAAGAATATTAGGAAAGGGGGGGCAGGCACAAAAAAACCGCCTTGCGGCGGTCTACGACATTGCACATAAGTGCTTGTTTTAATTCTTTTTAAATCAATGGTGCCCGGGGTGGGACTTGAACCCACACAGCGCGTACGCCGAGGGATTTTAAATCCCTTGTGTCTACCGATTCCACCACCCGGGCCTGGATATTGGAGGCGCGTCCCGGAGTCGAACCGAGGTAGGCGGATTTGCAATCCGCTGCATGGCCACTCTGCCAACGCGCCTTACCTTTAAAGCTGTTCAGCGATTACTGAAATATTGGAGCGGGAAACGAGACTCGAACTCGCGACCCCGACCTTGGCAAGGTCGTGCTCTACCAACTGAGCTATTCCCGCTTACACAGAACACGCTGATTTTTTTGCTAACTTTCAACAAACCAACGCTGCTGTTGATGCCGTGCATTCTACTGACATGACGGAACGAGTCAATAAAATTATCAATGAAACCCGTCCGTTTGCTGGTTTTTAAGGCGCTTCGATCAAGGTTCAAGCAAATCATGTCGGGCAGCGTTCAGATATTGAAACATTGACCAGAAAGTCAGTACCGTTGCGATATATAAAGCAATGACACCCGCGCCCTCAACCAGGCGTTCTGGCCGCCACAACAGAGCTACTAACGCCAGCATTTGCGCCGTTGTTTTCACTTTTCCGATCCACGAAACCGCGACACTGCTGCGCTTGCCTATCTCGGCCATCCATTCACGTAATGCGGAAATAATGATTTCACGCGCAATCATCGTTGCCGCTGGCAGCGTGATCCACCAGGAATGGTAATGTTCAGCGACCAGAACCAGCGCTACCGCCACCATCACCTTATCCGCTACCGGATCAAGAAATGCGCCAAAACGCGTAGTTTGTTTCCAGCGTCGCGCCAGAAAGCCATCAAACCAGTCGGTGACAGCGGCAAAAACAAAAATCAGCGCGCACACCAGCGGTGCCCAGACGAATGGAAGATAAAACGCCAGCACAAAAAACGGGATTAAAGCAACACGAAACAGGGTAAGCAACGTCGGTATATTAAATTGCATAGCGCTTAGGTAACTATTTGGCCGGAGTGGATATTACGAGTATGTTGCTACATTGTCCCTAGTGTTTCAATGCATGGAAGATTTTTTCTGCCAATCCGTGTGAAATACCCGGCACATTTGCAATTTCCTCAACGCTGGCGTTCATCAAAGGTTGCAGCCCTCCCATATATTTCAGTAGCGTCTGCCGACGTTTAGGGCCAACACCTTCAATGAGCTCTAATGTACTGGTATTCTTAACTTTTGCTCTCTTCTTGCGGTGTCCGCCAATCGCATGATTGTGAGAGTCATCACGAATATGCTGGATGACGTGCAAAGCTGGCGAATCCGCTGGCAACGCTACGCCATCCCCCGTCGCCTCAAAAAACAGTGTTTCAAGGCCCGCTTTACGATCACTGCCTTTTGCGACGCCAAGTAACAGGGGTTTATTCTTATCCCATGCCACCTGTAGTGCGTCAAACACCGCCTGCGCTTGTCCCAATTGCCCTTTACCACCGTCAATAACAATGACATCCGGGATCTTGCTGTCATCCAATGCCTTGGCGTATCGACGATTGAGTACCTGCGCCATCGCAACATAATCATCACCAGGCGTAATACCATTGATATTATAGCGGCGATATTCCGAACGCAGCGGACCATTTTCATCAAACACAACACAAGATGCCACAGTCTGTTCACCCATAGTATGACTGATATCAAAACACTCCATGCGCTTAATTGCAGGCAACTGCAAAACATTCGCCAGTGCAGTCAATCGCTGGTGAATAGTTGACTGCTGCGATAACTTCGTCACCAACGCCGTCGCCGCATTAGTACGGGCAAGCTTCAGATACCGGGCTCGATCACCCCGCGGTTTGGTCTGGATTTGCACTTTTCTTCCAGCGACTTCGGTTAACGATTCGGTGAGCAAGTCTTTATCCGGCAATGTAAAATCCAGTAGAATTTCTGAAGGCAAAGTGCGCGCCAAACTCCCTTGTAAGTAAAACTGTCCGACAAACGTTTGCACTACTTCGCCCAATTCCGTCCCGCCAGGTACTTTCGGAAAATAGCTACGACTCCCCAATACTTTCCCCTGACGGATAAACAGCACATACACACAGGCGATCCCCGCGTCAAAAGCCACGCCGATAACATCAAGGTCTTCACCATCCCCCGAGACAAACTGTTTTTCTGTCACGCGTCGAACAGCCTGAATTTGATCGCGGATACGCGCCGCCTCTTCAAACTTCAAATTACGGCTGGCCGTTTCCATTTTCGATATCAACTGATTAAGGACTTGCTGATCTTTTCCAGACAAAAACAGACGGACATAATCAACCTGTTGCTGATAATCCTCTTCGCTGACCAACCCCGCCACACAAGGCCCCAGGCATCGGCCAATTTGATATTGCAGACAAGGACGGGAGCGATTACGGTATACGCTGTTTTCACATTGACGAACAGGGAATAGTTTTTGTAGCAGCATCAGCGTTTCACGCACGGCATTTCCATTCGGAAATGGCCCAAAATATTCGCCTTTGGCGTGTTTAGCACCTCGATGCACAGCCAACCGGGGATGCTGATCGGCACTGAGGAAAATCAGAGGATATGACTTATCATCTCGCAGTAAAACGTTGTAACGTGGCTGGTAGCGCTTGATATAGTTATGTTCCAGCAACAAGGCTTCCGTCTCAGTATGCGTGATCGTCACGTCGATCTGCCGAATACTTCTGACCAATGCCTCCGTTTTACGGCTGGCGACATTGCTGCGAAAATAGCTGGAAAGTCGTTTTTTTAAATCTTTTGCCTTGCCGACATAGATCACCGTATCCGCGGCATCATACATGCGGTAGACCCCAGGCTGACTGGTTACCGTCTTTAGAAATGCCGAGGCATCGAAGTTGTCACTCACTACTTAACAATGTCTCCGCATTAAAAAGCCCATACCTAATGGCCAGATGTGTAAGTTCGACATCACCGCTGATATTCAGTTTGCTGAACATCCGATATCGATAACTGTTCACCGTTTTAGGACTCAGATTCAATTGGTCGGAAATCTCCGTGACTTTCTGCCCTTTGGTGATCATTAGCATAATCTGTAATTCACGCTCAGACAAACACGCCAATGGCGTCTCTGTCTGCGGCTCCAATTGACTTAATGCCATTTGCTGTGCGATGTCTGAAGCAATATATCGTTTACCCGCATGGACTGAACGAATGGCGCAGATAACTTCCCGCGGGGCCGCTGCCTTGCTCACGTATCCAGCTGCTCCGGCCTGCATTACTTTAGCAGGTAAAGGATTCTCAGTGTGAATAGTTAGCATAATTACTTTTATCTCGGGAGAGAATCGCAAAATTTTGCGTGTCGCCTCAAGACCACCGATTCCCGGCATATTTATATCCATCAAGACAACATCAACAACGTTGCTACGGCACCACTTAACGGCATCTTCACCGCATGACGCTTCACCAACAACCTTAAGACCTTTGATATCGTCAATAATGCACCGTATCCCTGCACGCACCAGTTCATGGTCATCAACAAGAAAAACGCTAATCAAAGAATAATTCTCCAAAAAAGGAAGTAACACTTACATAGAGAGTTGCTTGCAGGTGATACTACGTTGGTTTCGAAAAATAATGAATACCGTTTAATATGAATATGTATTTTAAATATGCCATGAAGGAATAAAGTATCAACACCATCGCATTATGATAACAATATACCGTTATGCCCGGCCTGTATATTGATAATATTCTTAACATTTAGATTATAACGTCAGGACAACTAAACTCATGACTTTCGTAGTACTTGTCAACAGTAAAAAATCGATGTCAATCAGCGGCATGGGATTGGCATTGAATTTCATATGTCAATAAAAAAACACTATTGTAATCCCCCATTACGTCAGTGTCTCGCGCAAAATTCACTTATATTATATGAATAACATATGTTAATAAAAACATGCATACTGAAAGATTGATGTATTCTGCCAGAAACAGTTGAATGTTGTTTTTTTATGCAAAAAGCAGACAGTTAAAGATGACAAAAATTAAGTTAAACGCATAAAAATCAGCCATTACATAGTGATTATTGGTTAATAATCACCGCCGAAAATATACATTATGCTATAATCACCGCCACCTGATTATGCTGGCAGCAGAGCAATTTGGCCTGTAACCAGCTGACGGAAAACATTTTATACTATTTATTGTTGAGGAGAAAACATGAGCAATGCCAATTTTTCCACTGCGGCTTCCGTAGAAAAATTATCACACGAAGTAACCTGCCTGAAAGCGATGCTGACTCTGTTGCTCAAAGCTATCGGTCAGGCCGACGCAGGGAAAGTGATCATCAACATGGAAAGATATATTGCTCAGTTGGAAGATCCTGAACAGGCCGCCGTTTTTGATAACACGATCAAACAAATCAAGCACGCCTATCGTCAATAAGCGCTGATCCGCTGACGTCTTATCTCTGGCTTTCAGCGGCAACGTATCAGTATAGCGTGGCGATTTTTCACTACGCCACCGACAGAAAGCAAGCACCAGAAAAGCTGCCGTTTTCCTTGGTAGACGACAAAAATGTAACGCTCCAATTAGGTTGCGTTACATCTGTTGTTCTATATGTTTCAGCTTGAGTAAGAGTGCTTCTTCCACTCTTTTATATTGCGTCAACTCACTTACCAGCGCCTTATCTATAAACTGTTTTCTGGCAATGGCCTTTCTTTCATCCACCAGTTGCCTCAACTCTGTAAAACATTGGTTGATTTTGTATTCCCTGGCTTGCTCGGAACAGATGATTTCATGTATTGCCTGACTCAGTTCAGACAGTGAGATAACGGATTTTGGATCCTGATGACTCTTTTCCACCATAGCCAGCAACTTTTCAAATCCCATATGACCTCCAAATTCACAGCAGCAACCGCTATGCCTTGGTGAAGATCAACTCTCGGCCACCACCGATCATTAACCTGTATTGAGTATACCACCTCACTATCAATGTGAAATCCTGATAAAGAATCAGGGTATCTTGCACGATAGCAATATCCCGAAATAAGCGTCTGGATATTTGGCTGTTGCTAAATAACTGCGCCTATTACCGCTCCACTTTTGTTAGTCCAGGTTTGTTGCCTGGGAAAGGTGATGCGGTTTTAATAAATTGTCTGACATTTTT
>NZ_QNRY01000079.1 GCF_003315515.1 Brenneria salicis ATCC 15712 = DSM 30166
TTGACTCTGAAAGAGGAAAGCGTAATATACGCCACCTCGCGTTAGTGGCTAAGGCCAGTACGCACTGCTCTTTAACAATTGAATCAGACAATCTGTGTGGGCACTCACAAGACCGTATCTTACGATATAAAAAAGTCTTGAAGAGTGACTGACAGTAAATTCATTACGAATAAACAGTTATTAATTCTTTGAGCATGGCTTCCCGAGTGGAAGCAAATCAAACAAATCTTAAATTGAAGAGTTTGATCATGGCTCAGATTGAACGCTGGCGGCAGGCCTAACACATGCAAGTCGGGCGGTAGCACAGAGGAGCTTGCTCCTTGGGTGACGAGCGGCGGACGGGTGAGTAAAGTCTGGGGATCTGCCTGATGGAGGGGGATAACTACTGGAAACGGTAGCTAATACCGCATGACGTCTTCGGACCAAAGTGGGGGACCTTCGGGCCTCACGCCATGAGATGAACCCAGATGGGATTAGCTGGTAGGTGAGGTAACGGCTCACCTAGGCGACGATCCCTAGCTGGTCTGAGAGGATGACCAGCCACACTGGAACTGAGACACGGTCCAGACTCCTACGGGAGGCAGCAGTGGGGAATATTGCACAATGGGGGAAACCCTGATGCAGCCATGCCGCGTGTGTGAAGAAGGCCTTCGGGTTGTAAAGCACTTTCAGCGGGGAGGAAGGCGATAAACTTAATAAGTTTGTTGATTGACGTTACCCGCAGAAGAAGCACCGGCTAACTCCGTGCCAGCAGCCGCGGTAATACGGAGGGTGCAAGCGTTAATCGGAATGACTGGGCGTAAAGCGCACGCAGGCGGTGTGTTAAGTTGGATGTGAAATCCCCGGGCTCAACCCGGGAACAGCATTCAAAACTGACAGGCTAGAGTCTCGTAGAGGGGGGTAGAATTCCAGGTGTAGCGGTGAAATGCGTAGAGATCTGGAGGAATACCGGTGGCGAAGGCGGCCCCCTGGACGAAGACTGACGCTCAGGTGCGAAAGCGTGGGGAGCAAACAGGATTAGATACCCTGGTAGTCCACGCCGTAAACGATGTCGACTTGGAGGCTGTGGTCTTGAACCGTGGCTTCCGGAGCTAACGCGTTAAGTCGACCGCCTGGGGAGTACGGCCGCAAGGTTAAAACTCAAATGAATTGACGGGGGCCCGCACAAGCGGTGGAGCATGTGGTTTAATTCGATGCAACGCGAAGAACCTTACCTACTCTTGACATCCAGAGAAGACTGTAGAGATACGGTTGTGCCTTCGGGAGCTCTGAGACAGGTGCTGCATGGCTGTCGTCAGCTCGTGTTGTGAAATGTTGGGTTAAGTCCCGCAACGAGCGCAACCCTTATCCTTTGTTGCCAGCACGTAATGGTGGGAACTCAAAGGAGACTGCCGGTGATAAACCGGAGGAAGGTGGGGATGACGTCAAGTCATCATGGCCCTTACGAGTAGGGCTACACACGTGCTACAATGGCGCATACAAAGAGAAGCGAGCCTGCGAGGGTGAGCGGACCTCATAAAGTGCGTCGTAGTCCGGATTGGAGTCTGCAACTCGACTCCATGAAGTCGGAATCGCTAGTAATCGTAGATCAGAATGCTACGGTGAATACGTTCCCGGGCCTTGTACACACCGCCCGTCACACCATGGGAGTGGGTTGCAAAAGAAGTAGGTAGCTTAACCTTAGGGGGGGCGCTTACCACTTTGTGATTCATGACTGGGGTGAAGTCGTAACAAGGTAACCGTAGGGGAACCTGCGGTTGGATCACCTCCTTAACACAGAGATGTGAGTTGAGTGACGTGTCCACACAGATTGTCTGATGAAAATACTGAGCAAGCGCACCTGTTGATGCGGTAGGGGAGACCTTACGCTGATGCGAAAAGCGCCAACCCCCGGGGTCTGGTGCGGATTTTTCGTGTCCCCATCGTCTAGAGGCCTAGGACACTGCCCTTTCACGGCTGTAACAGGGGTTCGAATCCCCTTGGGGACGCCATACCGATAATGGGTGAAAGACATTATCACCGAATAGCGTAAAGCTGACTTGAGAAAGTCAGGGTTTACGGTATTGCTCTTTAACAATCCGGAACAAGCTGAAATTTGAAACGATGCGGCGACGATAATCTTTATTGACGATGTTGTCGTGTCAGAGTCTCTCAAAAATCGCAGCGCGAAGCGTTCTCTGCAAGAGGACTAGCGAGGCGTTCAAAGCCAAGGCGCACAGCGCGCAGGAAGCGCAGTGGACTTAATGTCCATGAGCATTCCGAGCACTGCGCAACACGGGGTTTGGACGACGCAGCCAGACCGGGCGGAAGAAACACCTTCGGGTTGTGAGGTTAAGCGACTAAGCGTACACGGTGGATGCCTAGGCAGTCAGAGGCGATGAAGGGCGTGCAAATCTGCGAAAAGCGTCGGCAAGGCGATATGAGCCGTAATACCCGACGATACCCGAATGGGGAAACCCAGTGTGTTCCGACACACTATCGCAACATGAATACATAGTGTTGCGAGGCGAACCGGGGGAACTGAAACATCTCAGTACCCCGAGGAAAAGAAATCAACCGAGATTCCCCCAGTAGCGGCGAGCGAACGGGGAAGAGCCCAGAACCTGAATCAGTTTGTGTGTTAGTGGAAGCGTCTGGAAAGTCGCAGGGTACAGGGTGATACTCCCGTACACAAAAATGCACTCGCTGTGAGTTCGATGAGTAGGGCGGGACACGAGATATCCTGTCTGAAGATGGGGGGACCATCCTCCAAGGCTAAATACTCCTGACTGACCGATAGTGAACCAGTACCGTGAGGGAAAGGCGAAAAGAACCCCGGCGAGGGGAGTGAAAGAGAACCTGAAACCGTGTACGTACAAGCAGTGGGAGCATCCTTTGTGGTGTGACTGCGTACCTTTTGTATAATGGGTCAGCGACTTATATTCTGTAGCAAGGTTAACCGCATAGGGGAGCCGCAGGGAAACCGAGTCTTAACTGGGCGTTAAGTTGCAGGGTATAGACCCGAAACCCGGTGATCTAGCCATGGGCAGGTTGAAGGTTGGGTAACACTAACTGGAGGACCGAACCGACTAATGTTGAAAAATTAGCGGATGACTTGTGGCTGGGGGTGAAAGGCCAATCAAACCGGGAGATAGCTGGTTCTCCCCGAAAGCTATTTAGGTAGCGCCTCGTGAACTCATCTTCGGGGGTAGAGCACTGTTTCGACTAGGGGGTCATCCCGGCTTACCAACCCGATGCAAACTGCGAATACCGAAGAATGTTATCACGGGAGACACACGGCGGGTGCTAACGTCCGTCGTGAAGAGGGAAACAACCCAGACCGCCAGCTAAGGTCCCAAAGTCATGGTTAAGTGGGAAACGATGTGGGAAGGCCCAGACAGCCAGGATGTTGGCTTAGAAGCAGCCATCATTTAAAGAAAGCGTAATAGCTCACTGGTCGAGTCGGCCTGCGCGGAAGATGTAACGGGGCTAAACCATGCACCGAAGCTGCGGCAGCGACATTTAGGTGTTGTTGGGTAGGGGAGCGTTCTGTAAGCCGTTGAAGGTGGCCTGTGAGGGCTGCTGGAGGTATCAGAAGTGCGAATGCTGACATAAGTAACGATAATGCGGGTGAAAAACCCGCACGCCGGAAGACCAAGGGTTCCTGTCCAACGTTAATCGGGGCAGGGTGAGTCGACCCCTAAGGCGAGGCCGAAAGGCGTAGTCGATGGGAAACAGGTTAATATTCCTGTACTGGTTGTTACTGCGAAGGGGGGACGGAGAAAGCTGGGTTGGCCGGGTGACGGTAGTCCCGGTTTAAGCGTGCAGGTGGATGTTTTTGGAAAATCCGGAACATCATTAACACTGAGGCGTGATGACGAGTCACTACGGTGATGAAGCAACTGATGCTACGCTTCCAGGAAAAGCCTCTAAGCACCAGGTAACAGTCAATCGTACCCCAAACCGACACAGGTGGTCAGGTAGAGAATACTCAGGCGCTTGAGAGAACTCGGGTGAAGGAACTAGGCAAAATGGTGCCGTAACTTCGGGAGAAGGCACGCTGGCGCGTAGGTGAAGTCCCTGGCGGATGGAGCCGAAGCCAGTCGCAGATACCAGCTGGCTGCAACTGTTTAATAAAAACACAGCACTGTGCAAACACGAAAGTGGACGTATACGGTGTGACGCCTGCCCGGTGCCGGAAGGTTAATTGATGGGGTTAAGCGTAAGCTGAAGCTCTTGATCGAAGCCCCGGTAAACGGCGGCCGTAACTATAACGGTCCTAAGGTAGCGAAATTCCTTGTCGGGTAAGTTCCGACCTGCACGAATGGCGTAATGATGGCCAGGCTGTCTCCACCCGAGACTCAGTGAAATTGAACTCGCTGTGAAGATGCAGTGTACCCGCGGCAAGACGGAAAGACCCCGTGAACCTTTACTATAGCTTGACACTGAACCTTGAGCCTTGATGTGTAGGATAGGTGGGAGGCATTGAAGCGTGGACGCCAGTCTGCGTGGAGCCGACCTTGAAATACCACCCTTTGATGTTTGATGTTCTAACGTGGGCCCCTGAACGGGGTTGCGGACAGTGTCTGGTGGGTAGTTTGACTGGGGCGGTCTCCTCCCAAAGCGTAACGGAGGAGCACGAAGGTTAGCTAATCCTGGTCGGACATCAGGAGGTTAGTGCAAAGGCATAAGCTAGCTTGACTGCGAGAGTGACGGCTCGAGCAGGTGCGAAAGCAGGTCTTAGTGATCCGGTGGTTCTGCATGGAAGGGCCATCGCTCAACGGATAAAAGGTACTCCGGGGATAACAGGCTGATACCGCCCAAGAGTTCATATCGACGGCGGTGTTTGGCACCTCGATGTCGGCTCATCACATCCTGGGGCTGAAGTAGGTCCCAAGGGTATGGCTGTTCGCCATTTAAAGTGGTACGCGAGCTGGGTTTAGAACGTCGTGAGACAGTTCGGTCCCTATCTGCCGTGGGCGTTGGAAGATTGAGAGGGGTTGCTCCTAGTACGAGAGGACCGGAGTGAACGCACCGCTGGTGTACGGGTTGTGATGCCAATTGCATTGCCCGGTAGCTAAGTGCGGAAGAGATAACCGCTGAAAGCATCTAAGCGGGAAACTTGCCTCGAGATGAGTCTTCCCTGGGCACGTGATGCCCCTGAAGGGCCGTTGAAGACGACGACGTGGATAGGCCGGATGTGTAAGCGCAGCGATGCGTTGAGCTGACCGGTACTAATGACCCGAGAGGCTTAACCTTACAACACCGAAGGTGTTTTGTAGAGAGACGAAGGATTTTAGCTTGTTTTGAGATTGGTTCTGGTGGTTACACGGGAAGAGAGTGTAACGGCTGGAATGGAACAGAATTTGCCTGGCGGCGATAGCGCGGTGGTCCCACCTGACCCCATGCCGAACTCAGCAGTGAAACGCCGTAGCGCCGATGGTAGTGTGGGGTCTCCCCATGTGAGAGTAGGGAACTGCCAGGCATCAA
>NZ_QNRY01000080.1 GCF_003315515.1 Brenneria salicis ATCC 15712 = DSM 30166
CGGTTGGCAATGAGCCGTTTTATTATCGAGTTCGGTGACCGCCTGAGCGATCACCTTTAATACGGTGGCAGTTACACAGAATTATTTACAGGGTCGGCTGCAGTGAATAATGCTACACCTAAGCCAATGCTGCCTTGTGTCGTTTGCAAGTCTTTCGCCATGGAAGGTAACAGTCCTGCCAACACATAGGCATCCAGCCCAAGAGCAAACGTCCCTATGACCAGCGGCCAGAGTCGCCAGAGGTTTCCATTAGTCATATTTATCCTATGTTAAAATTTAACATTTCTGCCAATAACAACATTTCAAATGTTCCATATTTATCGAACATTTAAAATGTTGTTCCTGAACACCTTCATCGTCAATAAGGAAATGATGCTATTTTTTGACATAAATCAAATTTATTCCTTAATAAAGGGCCGAATCAACTTTAAGAATTGCTACCTCCTCCATAGTTTTTCGATGGTTATAACTGAGTTTTGCTCGGAAAATGTAACTGAGAGAAATCACGCTTTTTAAACGCTCAAATTGAGATTATAAGCTCTTGAATAGAGATGATGACCAGCTCCCCATTGATCAAGACACCGCGATATAAGTTATGTTTTGTGAACTTTTGCTTCTCGTGTAAAGACACCCGTTTTAGTTCCATGCACTTTTTGAGGTTCCGGCGCAATCACCCATCATCCGGTACTCTTCCGTCGTCAGATTATTCAGGGACTCATGCGGGCGCTTATAGTTATATTCCCTCAGCCATTTTTCTGTGAGTTCCCGCACCTCATTCAGCGTCCTGAACAAATAAAAATCCAGTATTTCTGTTCGGTAAGTCCGGTTAAAACGTTCAATAAATGCATTCTGCGTTGGCTTTCCGGGCTTAATAAACTCCAGCTCCACGTTCCGGCTTTCTGCCCATTCGTCCAGAGCCAGAGAGATAAATTCCGGCCCGTTATCCATCCGTAGCTTATGTGGACAGCCCCGGTCTGCAACAATACGATCCAGTACCCTTATCACCCGCTGTGCCGGTATATTCAGGTCGATTTCAATCGCCAACGCTTCGCGGTTATAGTCATCCACAACGTTAAAGGTGCGGAAACGGCGGCCACAGGTCAGTGCATCATGCATAAAATCCACCGACCAGCTGTGATTCAGCGCCTGCGGAACAGCCAGTGGTGATGATAACGTGCCGGAAGCCGCTGTTTTCCTTTACGGCGCCAGCAGCTTGCGTATGCCAGAGAAACATCGGGATAAGCTCCTAAGCCAAGCCGGGATTCTTTACCATTGATACGATATTTGAGATACCAGAGACGTGAACCGCCTGGATTTACTAAGAGGTACAGCCCGTGTAAATCGGAAACTTTGAAAGGTTTTTCAGAAGGCTTGAGACTGCGGATTTTAGTGTCGTTCAGATACATATGGTGGTCACTCCATAATCGAACTGAAATGACCCCAAATCAGACCACCAATCTTGCCCGATGCGGAGGGGGAAATGAAAATGCATCGGGAAGACTTTTCACACTAACTTATTGAATCTAAATCGTATAAAGATTCGTGAAGATGCATGAAAACATCAATCTGGCTCCTCTGACTGGACTCGAACCAGTGACATACGGATTAACAGTCCGCCGTTCTACCGACTGAACTACAGAGGAATCGGTTAACTGCGGGGGATAATAGCGGGAGCACTTCACCTTGTCAAAGAGAGTTATGCGTTATGGGGACTGATTGCCGAAGTAATAATCAACACATTGAAATTACTATGCAAGTTAGTGATGCTGAAATTTGAAAGACAGCCATCCAGTATAGTCTGTCTGCACCTTGAAATAGCAAAGATTGCATTAACGTGGTGCATAATCAGGGTGGGGAAGGGCTGAATTATTCACCGCCAGCCAACCTGATTTGACCTGTGAACCATTTGTTTTCCTTATTTTACCTGTGGCTTATCAAGTGACTCTCTCTTTTCATTGCAATAAGCACAAAATATGGCGCGGTTCTTGCTACTTCTTCAGTGTAACTACTCAGGAGGCAGAAATGAATCTTAGACGGCTCAAATACTTTGTGAAGATCGTTGATATAGGTAGCCTGACACAGGCTGCCGAGTTGTTGCACATTGCGCAACCAGCGCTGAGCCAGCAGGTCGCTACGCTGGAAAGTGAGCTTGAAAAGCAATTACTGGTACGCAGCCGACGTGGAGTTACACCCACAGAAGCGGGGAAAATTCTTTATTCGCATGCACAAACCATTTTGTCTCAGTGCGAACAGGCGAAAAGTGCAGTTAATGGGGTGAGGCAATCTGTAAACGTATAGATTTTAGATAGCCAGCCATTTAGTCAATGACTGGCTATCTGAATTAAAAGAGCCTTTTATTTTTTTTGAAATCATGTATTCGTTTATCTCCTATTTAATCTTTATCATCATAATATGTATATGATGAACTCAAAGTTGTGATATGTGCTGGCAGTGTGACTCGTTCCAGTGTTACATTAATCTTCGTTATGTTTCCACAGCCTCTATATGCCAATATTTTGTCGGTGTATTGTGGCATATATAGCGATGATTTCTTTGATTAAGGAGTTCAAATGAATAATATTCTCTCTCATCTTTTAATAAAATTGGCAGAAAAAGAGATCGGGGAAAAAGAACTTCATGCCAAAATTAAGTCATTGGAAATATTGGTATCTGCGATTATCTCAACATTGGATGACAGCAAGCTGAATACGCTGGCGAACAGGATAGAACGTGAGTTGGCGGAAGAGACGAAACGGACTGGGGAGTGCGAGTGCTTAGCTAACGAACTATTAATGCGTAATATTAATTTAATTACTACTCACTCATTACGAGAATGATTTTATGGTAGCGTCAGGTTGACTATATCATTCATCACTTCATTATTTGTTTGATATTTATTGATAAAAGTTTCTTCATTAGTGAGAAAAGGATGTTCCGATGAAAAGTATACTCAAAAAAGAAAGACGCTGATTATTAGTCAGCGCCTCTATTGAATAATACTTATTTCCGCTTATTTTATACTTTTTGCTTTTTTTTACGAATAACCTGATAGGTTATTGCCAGAATAATAAACCATAGTGGCGTGACCAGCAGTGCTTGCAGCGTATCGGGTTGCAGGGTAAGCAAGACGATCACGAAAGCAAAAAAAGCGAGACAAACCCAGCACATGAATATCCCCCATGGCATTTTATATTGCGAGCTGGCGTGTAACTGAGGCCGTCTTTTACGGTATGCCAGATAAGCGCTGAGTATGATGCTCCAGATAAACATGAATAAAATAGCAGAAACGGTCGTGACCAAAGTAAAGATGGTCATTACATTCGGGATCAAATAAATCAGCACGACCCCGGAAAGCAGGCAGATGCAAGAAAACATCAAGCCAGCAGAAGGCACCGCGCGTTTAGACAGCATGGCAAAACGTTTCGGCGAGTCCCCTTGTTTTGCCAATCCAAAAAGCATCCGGCTAGTGGAAAATACGCCACTATTGGCTGATGATGCCGCAGAAGTCAGTACCACAAAGTTGATTACACTAGCGGCAGCAGGTAAACCGACCAAGATAAACATCTCTACGAATGGGCTACGATCGGGCGCAATCGCACGCCAGGGTGTGACCGTCATGATCATTACCAACGCAAAAACATAAAACATGATGATGCGCAGTGGAATCGCGTTGATGGCCCTGGGCAATACGACGCGTGGGTTTTTGGTTTCCGCCGCGGTAGTGCCTACCAGTTCAATACCGACGAAGGCAAATACAGCTATCTGAAATCCGGCGAAAAATCCGCTCAGCCCTTTCGGGAACATTCCACCGTCATTCCATAGATTATTAAATGAAGCGATGGAACCCGAAGGAGAAGGAAAGTTTATCATTACCAACACGACGCCAATAATAATCAGGGCAATGATGGCAACGATTTTTATCATGGCAAACCAAAATTCCATCTCACCAAACAATTTGACTGTCGCCAGATTCAAGGTGAGCAGTAAGAGTACGCAAAGCAGGGAAGATATCCACTGTGAGAGGTCTGGGAACCAGAACTGGGCATAGGCGCTGATTGCTACGACATCCGCGATACCTGTGACTATCCAGCAGAACCAGTATGTCCAGCCAGTAAAAAAGCCAGCCCAAGGGCCAAGCAAATCAGCGGCAAAATCACTGAATGATTTATAATTCAGGTCAGACAGCAGCAGTTCACCCATAGCTCGCATGACAAAAAACAGCATGAAGCCAATGATCATGTAAACGAATATGATTGAAGGGCCGGCGAGACTGATGGTTTTCCCCGAACCCATGAATAACCCCGTACCGATGGCTCCACCAATGGCAATCAACTGAATGTGCCGGTTGGTCAGGTTGCGTTTTAGCCCTTCATCTTCGGTTGTGACAGCTAGGTCTGTCACTTCTTTTGTTTGGTCTACCATTTAATACAATTCCTTTTTTATCTGTGATGTTGTGAGCTCTTGAGTGGCTCTTATTGAAGAGTGTTGAAGTGGATAAGATGGCGTCATACGCACTCATTATAGCGAGTGACCAGCATAGATAGCGTTAATCATTGTACGATGTATTTTTGTCTATTTTTTGCTCTGAATAAATGGCATATATAAGGCAGGAGTAGATGTATTCGTTGTGTAGGTTAGCAAAATTGCACATTGCTCACAACGCAATTTGTGATGATGAGAAATAAGAAAAAATCAATATGAACTATTTGACAGTTGCCACCAAGAAGAGAATAATCCACCCCGTTGGGTCGTTAGCTCAGTTGGTAGAGCAGTTGACTCTTAATCAATTGGTCGTAGGTTCGAGCCCTACACGACCCACCAACAAATACAAGCATTTACATCGCATTCTTTATTCCCCTTCTTTCTTCTTGTGCCATATTTGTGCCATTACGCTCAAATATGCAGTCTATTTGTTTCGCGTGCTGAGTTAAGTGAACTGGCGAAAGATGTGCATATCTTCTGACCATTTCTATTGACTCCCAGCCCCCCATTTCTTGCAATGCTGACAAAGGTACGCCGGACTGAACTAACCAACTCGCCCATGTATGCCTTAAGTCATGGAATCGAAAGTTTTCTATTCCGGCTCTTTTTAATGCAGAGTTCCAAGCTTTATTAGAATCAACTCTTAATTTACTTACCTCATTATTTTTAATATTCCGTTTAACAAATACCCAACGATGGTGATTTCCGATCTGCGCTCTAAGAACATTACACGCCGTTTCATTTAGAGCTTGTAGTGGAATACTGAATTTGGCCACCTGAACAGAGGTGATATGCTCACCTCAGAACAACACAGGTGCTCCAATGAAAAAAAGAAATTTTAGTGCAGA
>NZ_QNRY01000081.1 GCF_003315515.1 Brenneria salicis ATCC 15712 = DSM 30166
ACCTGACCCCATGCCGAACTCAGCAGTGAAACGCCGTAGCGCCGATGGTAGTGTGGGGTCTCCCCATGTGAGAGTAGGGAACTGCCAGGCATCAACTAAGTGGAAAGCCTCCTGCGTAAGCAGGGGGCTTTTTGCGTTGTGGCGGGCTGGAACCTATTGAGATGGTATAAAACAGCACTGATATCCGACTCTGATCAGGTAGACTATTAATATCTGAGTTAATGAGTATGAATGCGATGACGAATAGTGTCATATCACTAAAACCCTATAATTCCTTTTCAATACCGGTTTCTGCGTCATCCATCATAGTGGCTGATACGCCGGAACAGTTAGTTGATGGATGGCAGTGCGCAAATTTATTACATAAGCCTGTGTTGTTGCTAGGTGAAGGGAGTAATGTCCTTTTTCTGGAAGACTTTGCCGGTATAGTTTTGCTTAATCGGCTCAAAGGTATTGTTACAACGGAAGATTGTGAGGGCTGGCATCTCCACATCGGTGCCGGCGAGAATTGGCACTATTTGGTTGAATATACTTTGCAACAAGGTATCGCCGGATTGGAGAATCTGGCGTTAATTCCTGGTTGCGTGGGATCTGCACCGATCCAGAACATTGGGGCTTATGGCTTAGAGCTTCAGCATTTATGCGAATACGTTGATTTATTGGATCTTTCCAAAGGAACGGTAAAGCGTCTTGATGTTGCTGAATGTCAGTTTGCTTATCGCGAAAGCATATTCAAGCATCAATATCGCGATGGGTTTGCTATTACGGCGGTAGGGCTTTATCTGAAGAAAGATTGGAGTCCAATATTGAGTTACGGTGATTTGACCAAACTCGATCCTGCCACCGTAACACCACAACAAATCTTTGATTCCGTATGCCACATGAGATGTAGCAAATTACCCGATCCTACCATTACCGGTAATGCGGGAAGTTTCTTCAAGAATCCTATTGTTACACAGCAGCATGCCGGAGATATTCTAAAAGAATATCCTCATGCGCCTTGCTATCAACAACCGGAAGGAAAAGTAAAACTTGCCGCTGGCTGGTTGATCGAGCAATGCCATTTAAAGGGTTTTCAAATTGGCGGCGCTGCGGTCCACTGCCATCAGGCTCTGGTGCTGATAAACAAGGACAATGCGATAAGTAAGGATTTTGTTGATTTAGCTCGATATATTCGCTATCAGGTTGCTGACAAATTTAATGTCTGGCTTGAACCTGAAGTTCGCTTTATTGCTGCGCATGGAGAGGTAAATGCTGTAGAGGTATTGTCATGAGAGATATTAAAGTTCCCCTTAAACTTATTCAGATCCTGTCGAATGGTGAGTTTTATTCAGGTGAGTTTCTGGGAGAGATGATGGGGATGAGCCGGGCCGCAATTAATAAACATGTCCAGACAATCCGGGATTGGGGAATTGATGTTTTTACGGTAACCGGAAAAGGATATTGTTTACCCGCGCCGATGCAATTACTGGATGAGGAAAAGATTCTTGGTGCCTTACCTGATGGCCGTGTCATGGTTTTACCTGTCGTTGATTCGACAAATCAGTATATTTTAGACAGGTTAGATTCTTTGTCCTCGGGAGATGCTTGTATTGCTGAATATCAGCAAGCTGGGCGTGGTCGGAGGGGGCGACAATGGTTTTCTCCTTTTGGCGCTAATTTATATCTCTCTTTATATTGGCGCCTGGAGCAAGGTCCGGCGGCAGCAGTAGGTGTAAGTCTGGTTATTGGCATGGTGATGGCCGAAGTATTACATAGGCTGGGCGCAGAAGGTGTTCGAGTAAAGTGGCCCAATGACTTATATTTGAAGGATAGAAAACTGGCGGGAATTCTTGTTGAACTGACGGGAAAAACCGGGGACGCGGCCCATTTGGTTATTGGTGCGGGTATTAATCTAGGTATGCGCGAACCGGTAGATAACGTGATTAATCAAGGGTGGATCAATTTACAGGAAGCCGGAATTATAATCGATCGTAATACATTGGCTGTAAGTTTGATTTCAGAAATACGAAAGGCACTGGCTGATTTTGAGCAGTATGGACTGGAGTCTTTTATCTCCAGATGGGAGAAGCTGGATAATTATTTCAATCGTCCCGTCAAATTGATTATCGGCAATCGAGAAATACATGGTATTGACAAGGGGATTGATCGACAAGGTGCGCTGCTTTTGGAAAATAATGGCGAATTAACATCTTATATCGGTGGCGAAATTTCATTGCGTGGTGTTTAAAAAAGGCGATGGTTCATCCCCTGTTAATTTTCTGATATTTATTTTCTTAATCGTACATATTCTACCGCATGATTAGCGCTTTTTGTCATAATAAGACTAGCTCTTTCACGTGTAGGAAGAATATTTTCTTTCAGGTTAAGTCCATTAATATCTTGCCAAAGTTGTGAGGCAATATCCGTCGCTTCTTGTTCTGTCAATTTTGCATAATTATGGAAATAGGAGTTTGGATTTGAGAATGCCCCTTGTCTGAATTTCAGGAAACGGTTGATATACCATTTTTTTAACAGTTCTTCCGGTGCATCGACGTAAATTGAGAAATCCACAAAATCGGAAACAAAAACCCTATGTGGATCATGTGGATAGTCCATTCCACTTTGCAGGACGTTCAAACCTTCCAGAATTAAGATATCAGGTTGCTCCAGAACTTTATTGTTATCAGGCACGATATCGTAGGTTAGGTGTGAATAGGTTGGAGCAATGACCTTTGGGGCGCCGGACTTAATAGCAGAAACGAACTTGACGAGGCTATGCATATCGTAAGATTGCGGGAATCCTTTTTTCTTCATCAAGTTACGATCTTTTAAAACTTTATTTGGATGAAGAAAGCCATCGGTCGTAATGAGTTCAACACTACGATGCTCCGGCCAGCGACTGAGTAATGCCTGCAAGACACGCGCAGTGGTGCTTTTCCCTACCGCGACGCTGCCAGCAATACCGATAATATAAGGGATCTTTTGGCCGTCGGTGCCCAAAAATTGCTCAAGGACAGCCTGACGGCGCAGGTTGGAACTGATGTAGAAATTAAGCAGGCGCGACAGAGGCAGATAGATTTCGGCGACTTCGTCCAATGACAGATCTTCATTAATCCCTTTGAGCTTAACTATCTCTTCTTCCGTTAAGGTTAAAGGGACTGAATTACGTAGGGCTGCCCATTGAAGACGAGTGAATTGTAGATACGGCGTAGCCAAAAATTGATCTCTATTTCTCATAAGTCTGATTCTGCCTGCTTATACAGGTAAGAAAAGGAAGTTCAGCCAACCCAGGTTTTAGTTAGCGGAACTCAGGTCGTAGAACCTTTTCTTTGTATAGTAAATTCCGATTACAGGCAGGTTACCACTTTGCTAGTGGAAAAAAGAAGAGAAAATCGGCTTGATATTCACACGTTGCCACTTTTACAAGGGCATCGAGGTCAATATCAGCTAGCTATCGCTCGCCCAATGTGATTCACCGCGAAGAGTCGTTTGTAATAGATGGCGGTGGGGTGATAATAGCCATCGGGTGTACAGGCATAATCTGGCAGTTCTCCCAGATAGCGATATCCGAGGGTCCGATAAAACATTTCCGCTGGCGAACCTGCTTGGGTGTCCAGATAAAGTAAACCTCGTTGTTGCTGTAGGGCGTTTTTTTCCAGTACCTGCATCAATTTTCTGCCCACCCCCATCCTGCGGGCATGGCTATGTACCAGCAATTTTTGAATTTCTGCCCGGTTTTGCCCATTTGGTTTTTGGCATAATTCCAATTGTACGCTGCCGATCACGCCTTCGAAATCGCGCGCTATCCATAACATGCGCTCACGTTTCGCGATAGAAGGCCGTAAACTATGAAAGTAGCTCTCTGCTTCTTCATGCGATACTGGTGACTGATATCCAATAGATGCACCCTTAGCAACAGCATCAACCAGTAAATCGGCAAGTTCTCCACGATAAACGGGTAACGTAGCGACATTGAGTGATACGATTTTCATAGGTACCTCCTGAACGATGGATAGACCTTTTAGTAAAGCAATATTCATTCCAGGTTTTTGAAGCATTAATCGCATGAAATGTATTCTGCTAGCTCACAGGGTGCTTTTTCAAAGTGCATGGCTTGCATTTTTGGTGCAGGAAATAAGGACGAAATGTGACTATGTGTGCTTTGCAATGGTGTTAAATTTGGCGGTTCTTTGCGCGAATCCTTGATGGTATTGTGAATTCATGTTCAAATTTGGATAAAATCTAGGCGATAGCGCATTTTACGCAATTTTTTTGTTGCATAGGTCGTTCGGTCTACCTAGAATGCGCAGCACTTGATGCCGGCTTAGCTCAGTAGGTAGAGCAACTGACTTGTAATCAGTAGGTCGCCAGTTCGATTCCGGCAGCCGGCACCATCAAGTACACAATCAGGTGGGGTTCCCGAGCGGCCAAAGGGAGCAGACTGTAAATCTGCCGTCACAGACTTCGAAGGTTCGAATCCTTCCCCCACCACCAAATTCAATCCTGGCGACAGGATAAAATCGATGCGGTATGTAACTTGAGGCCGGATCGAAGAATGCGGGTGTATAAGTCTTTTTTATCCCCAAGTTCAAAATCTACAGAGAAATCAGGTAGCCGAGTTCCAGGATGCGGGCATCGTATAATGGCTATTACCTCAGCCTTCCAAGCTGATGATGTGGGTTCGATTCCCACTGCCCGCTCCAAGATGTGCTGATATAGCTCAGTTGGTAGAGCGCACCCTTGGTAAGGGTGAGGTCGGCAGTTCGAA
The DNA here is from genome assembly GCF_003315515.1 of Brenneria salicis ATCC 15712 = DSM 30166. GTDB lineage: Bacteria > Pseudomonadota > Gammaproteobacteria > Enterobacterales > Enterobacteriaceae > Brenneria > Brenneria salicis. The sequence continues at coordinate 4,751 of NZ_QNRY01000081.1, forward strand.
TCTGCCTATCAGCACCACTTCTTTTTATTCCTCCTGATTTTCTTTCTGTTAAAAAATTCAGCAAGCAACTGCTTGGTTGATGTGGTGATACCACCGATTTATCCGTGTCTTAGAGGGACAATCGATGTCTAAAGAAAAATTTGAACGTACAAAACCGCACGTTAACGTCGGTACTATCGGCCACGTTGACCATGGTAAAACAACGCTGACCGCTGCTATCACTACCGTTCTGGCTAAAACCTACGGTGGTTCCGC
>NZ_QNRY01000082.1 GCF_003315515.1 Brenneria salicis ATCC 15712 = DSM 30166
CGGTTGGTGATTTGTGATTTTTGGCGATTGATCAGATCGCTCAACTCGGACTGAGTTCCCTCAAAGTGATCTACTATTTGGAACAGCTATTTAGCTTAAGCTCATAAGCAATTGACGATAATATGAAAGGCTAAGCCAAAATGTTAAAGGGCCGCGATATGGCCCTTTGTTAATGTTACTTTCTTCCGAGAAGAAAACCGAAAACCACACCAACCGCCGCCGCGATCGCAACACCGGCCAGTGGGTTAGACTCAACATGATTACGCACCGTATCAGCCGTATCACGGACAGCATAGCCTGCTTGCGAGGCGTATTTACGCGCGGCGCCTTTTAATTCATGTTCAGGTGAGTCAGCCAATTCACCATATGCTTCTTGCGTTGCCCCGGCCACTTCTTTTGCTTTGTCTTCAGCTTTACCAAACATTTTGTCTCCTTGATTGTTGCATGCCTGAAGTAAGGATAGCAGAGGGGCAGAAAAACATCGGAAGATAGCGGGTGTTTACGCTTTCGGTTATCCATTTACCCAGTTTTTTACTCGAAGTGCCGGTACATGTTCAAACTCACGGACACTATTGGTTATCAGTATCAATCCAGATGCGCTGCGTGGCCTGTCGGCATGACATCATAGGGGACGACCAGCTTTCTATTTTTTGCCAGGAAGTCAGACGTTACATTTACTCCTTCAGACCAGCTATCCCAGCTTTCTCCTGTCGGCGTAATAATTCGTATACGGCCAATGACGATGATGTCTACGTGTTTGACATCATCTGTTGCGCAACTGCTTTTGGAAGACGCGCTGCCTTACTGAGATTTTTTTTGAATACTGTAATTTTATCCATCGTGTTCTCCTGCATAAATTTCACCCTGTTGTTAGCATAAAATGTTTTGGGATATGCCAATGGGATATACGCTGGACGAGTTTGTACTGAAATACTGAACCCATGTAATTTAACGAACTATGGTGGCTGCGAGTCAGTGAGTTTTTGCTGCGTCAGTACAATAATATGTAGTAGCATTCAGCCCATTACTAACAAAAACGGTGCCGTTCAAAATCCTTTTTCTTTAATTTAAGTTTTTTAGGATAATAATCAAAGAGCTATGATGGCCAAAAATTCTCTCCAAAATGATATTCTCCGTGCCTGGCAGCGTATTGAGTTTTTCCAGCCCTATGCGCTTGAAGAAAAAAAGAAGAGTTTGCGAATCCCGCTTAACAAGATCAATCAGTGTGGGGATAACCTGTTGCCCTGGCTGTCTGCAGATCTACGTGAACAGTATGAAATCCCGACAAAAGCGTCATACAGCGTTCATATCGGTTTATTTGATAAAAAGATAGCCAGCACTATTAGCGAGGATGTATTTGGTCCCGATGAGGGGCTCGATGCAGAAGAGCGAGAGCAACGGTTGGATCAGGAAGGAATAACCTGTTTTGCCAAAGTACTGCTTAATTCAGAGGGTGTTCCAGCCTTGGAAAAACTATCGGTGAGTTCGCTTCCCTGGGCGCTCGGCCACCTAAAAGAAAAACGTTTTCAGTCGATTAACTCTGACACTTTCTCAGCGGAATGTGAGCGTCTCGCTAATACGCTCAGGAATTTCAGTGCTACGTTAAAGCCGGTACGCGAGAAGGGCCCTGGTGTATTAAAGGCTGATGATATTTTAATGTTGCTCACTACGCATTTAGTGGCCTGGGCGGATTTTGCGCCACAGTGGGAATACGTTTTATAAATCGACTGGTTTAAGGGGGGCGATAGCAGTTCGGAAACGTTTTCAGAAGAAGAGGACGAAATTGAAGAAGAAGTGAGCGACAGCGATAAGGAATTAGCGCTGCCAATCTTGAACAGTTTCTTTTTTGAGGATATTGAACATGCTATTGCGGCGTTAAAACGCGAGGACAGATGTAAGGCGCTTAGAACCTATCTTTCCCGCAGTGTTCCCTCTACCGCTAATCTATATTCACAAGATGGGCTTAGTGCAATCATCGATAAATTGCATCCGACTAACATGCCGCATGGACGCTGGCCTTCCGAACCCGAACATGCCATGTCGTTAATGCAGCAGTTTGCGATTAATACAGCGATAGATGAGCTGACTGATGGTGGGGTGCTGTCCGTCAATGGCCCGCCAGGTTCGGGTAAAACAACGCTGCTGCGTGATTTGGTGGCACACAATATTGTTGAACGTGCGAAGGCGCTGTCTTGTTTCAAAAAGGTTGATGATACGCTGGATAGTGACGGCTTTATTGTACAGTCGCTCACCGGTTTTGAAATGGTTGTCGCGTCATCCAATAACTCTGCGGTGGAAAACATCTCAAAAGAGCTACCGCAAAAGAAATCACTGGCTAAAGAATTTCGCTCGCTTAACTATTTAGCGCCAACGGCAAATCAGATAGCGGCAGAGTATCGACCAAAGCGTGAACATAAAAAAGATAAAAACGGTGAGGGAAAGGAGCGAGATTATCATCTTTTTAAACCTCTGGAAGACGATAAGCGGTGTTGGGGTGTGATTTCCGCTGCGCTGGGGAAGAAAGCAAATCGGACCAAATTTGCGCAACGGTTACTCATTGACGAGCATTTTCTACGTAAAACTCCAGCTGAAGCCTTTCGCCCTGACAATGAGGATTTTCTCAGCTTGTGGCGCTGGAAGCACCATCATTCGCCGCTCTCTTTTGTGGCGGCGAAAGAAAACTTCCTCCAGTGTTTGAAACAAACTGAAACGTTACAACAGCGATTAATCACCTTTGCCGCTCTGCTCGGCAAACGACCTGACGGTTCCCTTGATGCTTTATTACTAACGTTGGCTAAAATCGAAAAGCGCCATGCGGCGCATCTCGCCACGCTGAAACTCGCCGAAGCGCAACGGGATGCAGTGGAAAAACAAATTCAGCACGTGGAACAACAGCAAAAAATCGTCGAAAGTCGCGCACCAGGTTGGATCACCCGTTTAATAAGACGCAAGCAGGTAGCTGACTACGAGAATGCGTTACATATAATAAAACTCGAACTGTTAAGGCTGACAGGCGAGCAAGCAGAGTTTGCTCAGGACGTAGCGGAACAACTCAAGTGTTGTAATGATATTGAGCACAAAAAACGAGGTATCGAGCAGGATATTGCCGACATTACCCAACAGCAGAAGAATGACCAGGACAGTTTGCAAACACTGCAAGAACAATTCCCCGATATCGCGTTGCCAGATATCAATCTGCCAATTGATGATGCAGCATTACAACGTACTGCGTTCTGGCAGAACACACAGATAAACCGTCAACGTTCCGCATTATTCATCGCCGCGATGGAACTGCATCAGGCCTGGCTTTATGAAGCAATGGGAATCACTCGTTTTAGACGTATTGTATGTGGTTTTTATCATTTTCTGGCACAACCCCATACTGAAATGACGCCCTTACGCTGGTGGCAAACGCTGTTTATGATTGTACCGGTACTTTCAACTACGTTTGCTTCAGTCGGACGTATGTTCAAAGGAGTGAAAAGCGAAGAACTGGGCTGGTTAATGATCGATGAGGCTGGTCAGGCGCCACCACAGCAGGCGGTTGGCGGGATCTGGCGTGCCAAACGAGTATTAGTGGTTGGCGATCCCTTACAGATTGAACCCGTATTCACTACCTCTCCACCGTTGGTTGAACGCCTGTGTCAGGATGTATTACTGGAGCATGCTAAAGACTGGAATCCGGGGTTGCTCTCGGTGCAACAGGTTGCCGATCGCGTTAACTCATGGGGATGTGAATTGAAGATGATGAGCCTGCCGGTTTGGATTGGTATTCCTTTGTGGGTGCATCGCCGTTGTATTGAACCAATGTTCAGCCTGTCTAATGCGATGGCTTACAATGGCCGTATGATCCATGGGCTTGATGCTGACAAAATCTGTAGCCAGTCGGTAAATAACGTAATCGACAATCACTGGCTGGTTTCTGCGGGCGGGATAGGTGAAAAACAGTACCGCGACAGCCACGGCGACGATTTACTCAACCTATTAGATCGCTTACTGGCGGAGAACGTAGCGCTCGATTCAATTTATGCCATCACCCCGTTCAAAGCGGTTAAAGCAGCATTGTTGCAATTGGTTGAGCAGCGGGACATAAAGGCATGGCGGCAATATGCCCCGCTGATAAAGCGCAAAGATATTGATGACTGGCAAAAGAAATGTATCGGCACGGTACATACTTTTCAGGGTAAAGAGAATGATATTGTCATCTTTGTGCTGGGGTGTGATGAAAATAATGATGGCGGCGCGAAATGGGCGGCGAGCAAACCTAATCTATTGAATGTTGCCCTTACCCGTGCGAAAAAACATATTTTCGTAATTGGTAACTCTGCGGTTTGGCATGGATTACCTTGGTTTCGGGATTTGGCAAAAGTGTTACCGACGCAACTGTGAACCGCGCGTGTAGTGGAATACTGAATTTGGCCACCTGAACAGAGGTGATATGCTCACCTCAGAACAACACAGGTGCTCCAATGAAAAAAAGAAATTTTAGTGCAGA
>NZ_QNRY01000083.1 GCF_003315515.1 Brenneria salicis ATCC 15712 = DSM 30166
TGAATGCTATGATCGGCATAACTCAGTCCGGTTGGTGATTTGTTTTGATTTGGCGATTGATCAGATCGCTCAAACCGGATTGAGTTCCCTTCAGTGATCTACTATTAGGCGCAGTTATTTAGTGCCGCGCCTGTACGTTGACGCCGAACTTGGGTCAGGCAGGTTGATCGCGCCGTGGCCAGAGGGGAAAAGCATCTCCAAAACTTTCTGCCTCATTCTCCCTGAGCCGCTCGGCTTAAGTGAAAAGCCAATACAAGCCTTTGCACAATGGATTATAGATGAAGCCAAAAGATAACGTTGAATTACAATTGGGTGGTTAATGAACGATGTAATTAGATAGCGCCTCTTTCCATGCTTATCCGGCACCATTGATTTAAACCGAATAGAACAAACAGGTTGTGCAATGTCGTGAGGCGCCGATAGACAGGGTTAAGCGAGGACAGGTCGTGTTGATGAATGAATATTACGGCTGCGGGTGGTTAGCTGATTTTGCGACATAAAAATTTGTTTTTTATTACGCCATCGAAGAAACGGCCTTTTGATACCACCGCTTCAGAAATAAACTTCCCATAAATGCGTTCAGAAACACCAATATATTGATAGATTTCTTTATTATGAAATTCTATTTCAAGGATACGCGACTTTGAGTCATAGCCAATCGAACGAATCCTTGATGATGAAACGGGTTGTCGCTGCAATGATTATCCCTCCATTGAGTTAATTAAACACAGTATGAAACTATATAGGATTTTAAGCATGCTGTGTTATTAATGATCGTGCTTATGTGTTGATCTGTGTACCAGAAGTTTTGGCTTGTGGGTGGGTAAAGCTGATGGCCGCTTCGTATTTCTGGTGTGGGTTTGAGCAAGTTTGAACCAGGCCGCTGACGCAGCCATTTGAGAGGAGACCGGTTTTCAGTAAACTATCATTCTGATGCGCACTCAATCCGGTTTCGACCACTGGCTTTAGCTTTATAAAGTGCGTAATCGGCGGATTTAATCAGGTACTCATAATCAGGATGCCCGTTGTAGGCTGCAATGCCTGCGCTGATTGTGGTTGTTATGGTTTCGCCACTTTGCAGATTGATTTTGTGATCCTGAATTTTTTTCCTGAGTCTGTCGATCAGCGCGTAAGCCATCGCTTTTGGTGTTTCTACCAATACCACCATGAATTCTTCTCCCCCGTAGCGAAAAATATAATCACTGTTTCTGGTATTTTCGTACAGAATTTCTGCGATGCTTTTCAATACGCTATCGCCGGTGGTATGGCCATAGGTGTCATTGATTATTTTGAAGTGGTCAATATCAAGCATCGCAACTGTGAGCGCTGAATTTGAGTGCATTGCCAATGAGGTTTCATGTCGTAGAATCGTTGGTAGAAAACGGCGATTCAATAATAATGTCAGCGTATCTTTGCCGCTTTCCAGTTTCTGTATATCGTCAAATAATGATCCAAACAACGTTTTGATTTTATAGGTTTTACTTCTCACCGTCTTTAGTAAAGGCGTGTAGTTGCCTGGCGATAGCGGACTGGCTTTGCTGAAATGACTAATATAGTTGTCAGTTTCGACAATCAACTCGCCTATGACTCTGATCACCTGCGCATTGCTGAAACTGGGTTTTCCTTTATGGTTGAACCATAAACCAAACTCCGATCCGCTTAGCTCGGAAATGTTGGTCAAGGGGACGCCCGTGGCAACGCTGAAAATAAATGCATTTTCCCAATTTAACAATGCGGCATTTTTACGTTCTCTCTCCATACCCGCATTTTCCGGAATAGAAAACAATCGATAGGATTCTTCATTTTTAGCTGCACGGCCATATGACTGCGAATAGGGTCTCTTTATGCGAGTACGCTTGACGCACTTGTATTAAAAATAAAAACAATTAGTTTAACGTAATTAGTCGTTTTAGATTGGGAGAGTTTGTTTAATAATCGTTGGTGGAGGGTGAGTAAACCTAACGGGGTTATGTGGAAGGACTGAGGTCGGCGTTTATTCTTTGATGAAGCTTTTTTGAGAAAAGACAATGAAAGTCAATGATTTAGTTACGGTAAAGACAGATGGCGAAGTCAGACGGGAAGGAGTGGTTCTGGCGATTGAAGAGTTTCAGGAAGGAACAATGTATTTAGTATCGCTTAAGGATTATCCTGCCGGTATTTGGTTCTTCAATGAAGTGGAGAGTAAAGACGGAACATTTGTCGAGCCAGTCAATCCTGTTGAAAAATAACCGATTGCAGGTATTGGTTTCATCCGATGTGGCCAATACCTGTGGCGATTGATGCTATCTCACTGAATTAAAAAGTTTCCCAGTTATTATTACCTTGTTTTGCACCTTGCTCCGATAGCGCCAGGGAGACATTTGATTTTGCTGTTAACGTTGATTGGACTGTGGGAGCCATGGCGTAACGTTGAGATTGTTGGCTGGATAACTGAAATGTTGCTACCGCCCGAGTCAACACGGCGGCCTGTTCTTCCAGCGATGCGGCGGCAGAGCTGGCTTGCTGGACAAGCGCGGCATTCTGTTGCGTCACGCTGTCCATTTCGGCGATCGCCTGACCAACCTGAGAGATGCCTCGACTTTGCTCATCGGATGCCGAGGCAATCTCTCCCATAATATCGGTAACGTTAGTGACGGCATTCACAATTTCCCGCATTGTCTGGCCCGCATTATCAACCAGTACCGAACCACTGTTAACTAAATTGACGGACTCCGAGATAAGCGTTTCTATCTCTTTCGCTGCCTGGGCGCTGCGTTGCGCCAGATTGCGGACTTCACCGGCGACCACGGCGAAACCTCTGCCTTGTTCACCCGCTCTGGCGGCTTCTACTGCGGCGTTCAGCGCCAGAATGTTGGTCTGGAACGCGATGCTGTTAATCACGCTGGTGATTTCAGATATCTTTCTGGAGCTAGCCGAAATGTTATTCATGGTGTTGACCACATTGGCAACAATATCACCACCTTGCCTGGCTTTACCTGATGCATTCGCCGCAAGCTGACTTGCGTGATGGGCGTTCTCCGAGTTTTGCTTCACTGTCGCCGTTAGTTGTTCCATGCTCGCCGCGGTTTGTCCCAGCGCGGCGGCTTGTTGCTCTGTGCGTGAAGATAAATCGGTATTGCCAGAGGTAATTTCTGTTGAGCCCTGGTAGATGGAATCGGCGCTTTCCCTGACGGTGGTTACCAGAGAAGCCTGCATTTGTTGAACATTATGGCCCAGCGTACCGATTTCATTTCTGCCATATTTGTCAGGCATCTGAGTGAGGTCGCCTTGCGCGATTCGTTGAATCCGACTGACTAAGTCATTTATTGGTTTAATGAGCACGCGCCTAAGCAGCATGAAGGTAAGAAGGGCTAATACAGCAGCAATAGCGAAGCTGACCCCCATCAAGGTATACCCTAACAAGGAGTTGGCCTGCGCCGTATTATTCAGATTGTTTGCGCGCTGTATTCGATAGGTCATGGCCTCCCGCAACGGTTTATTATAGGTCAGATCCAATACGCGGGTTTCTTCCGATTCAAGCGTAATCACTTCTTCAAACAGCCCTTCTTTTGCGGATTCGAGCATTTGCATGATGCCTTGATTGACATAGGCATCGTAGGTTTTGCGTAAGTCGGCATCTAACGCGGATTCCTGAGGCGTTTTAACCGGGCGTTGTTCATAAATCCGAAAAGATTGCTTTGATTGCTCCACACTGCTTAGAGCCTGCTTCAGGTTGTCATTAAAAACATCCGAATCACCAATACGCGCGGCGGCAGCGGCTTGTATCAATAATAAACGTGCGGTACGGAGATGACTGGAGCTATCCGATATACCCATTCGGATATCAATCTATTGAGTAACATCCGCCAGCGACTGATTGCTGCGTTGTAAAAAATAGCTGGACGTCCCTATGGATAAACCAAATAGCAGCATGATGCCGCCAAGAATAATGACGAATAAAGGAACAAGCCGTAATTCACTCAACAAGCCAGTGTTACCCTGCTGATCAGACCTTGATGTTATTTTCATATCCATTCGCTCATATTCAGGAGAATAATTATGTTTACCATACAGCCGGCAGGCGATATTGGTGCCCTGGTTCAAAAATCATCACAGATGACATGTCATTACCTAAATCGCTAACCAGAATATAATCGGCATGTCCTGGTAAACCTTAAAGCTATTCAGCGAGATCTAAATAACTGCGCCTAATAGTAGATCACTGAAGGGAACTCAATCCGGTTTGAGCGATCTGATCAATCGCCAAATCAAAACAAATCACCAACCGGACTGAGTTATGCCGATCATAGCATTCA
>NZ_QNRY01000084.1 GCF_003315515.1 Brenneria salicis ATCC 15712 = DSM 30166
TTTTATGGATGGTTTTCTGCATCCGACGTCGTTCGGTACGGGGTATTGGTGCTATGATCGGCATCGCTCAGTCCGGTTGGTGATTTGTGATTTTTAGCGATTGATCAGATCGCTCAACTCGGACTGAGTTCCCTCAAAGTGATCTACTATTTGGAACAGCTATTTAGGAACGTTGATTCTCTTTATATCCATATCATTCATAAAGTTAAAATAATTTTTATTATTTTCAGGCTTCAATAAAAGACAATCCATTTTGTGGATATAATATTGCTTTAATAAAAAATTATTAAATTTTAGGACTTTATTGAGAGATAAAAAGGCTGAAGGGACTAAATAAACCACGCCAATTTGACTGGCGTGGTTTATTTATCGCTTATTTTTTATCGATGAGGAATTTCGCAACATCGGCATACTGTTTCACATACGCCTCCATTGAACTGGTATCCAAACCATCATTCTTAATCATATATTTGCCATTAACAAACATGGCTGGAACACCACGTAATTGTAAATCCGCCGCTGCTTTTTCTTGCTGAGCAACCAAAGATTTCACAACAAAGCTATTTAGCGCACCATCAAATTCTTCCGCACTGACGCCAGCGTCGATAAAAATCTTACGAATATCGTCAGGCGTTTTTACTGTTTGTGTTTTCTGAACCGCATCAAACATTGGCGGGGTAATTTTATTTTCTACGCCCAATGCGATGGCCACAGCCCAAGCTTGCGTCAGATTTTTGCCCAGAGGCCCCAAAAAATCAACATGATAGCGAGTCATTTTTGTCCCTTCCGGCAGCGCTTTCTTCACCGCTTCCGGTATATGATAAACCTGCGCAAATTGATAACAATGCGGGCAATAGAACGAGAAGAACTCAAGAACCTGAGGTTCCTGAGTTGCCGGTTTATCCAATTCGACAAATTGTTTGCCATTGGAAAACTCTGCTGCCGAAGCGCTAAATGACAGAACAATACCAATCAGTGCAAACCATAGTTTTTTCATAAAATATACTCTCTTCATTTAATTTCAGTACATTGGCATTAACTGCAAAGGGGGACTCTGTAGCAGCTTAGCCTGTTCGATAAATATTGATGTCTGCTTAAGCCAAAAATCAGCGTCTGTCATCCACGGGAAATTTCGGGGAAAAGCGGGATCTTCCCAACGGCGAGCAACCCAGGCCAGATAATAAACCTGTCTCATCGCGCGTAAAGGTTCGATTAATGCCAACTGATCATCCTGAAATTCAGCAAACTCACTGTAAGCCTCCAATAGAATATCCAGTTGTATACGTTGTTCCTGGCGCTCGCCATGCAGCAACATCCATAAATCCTGTATTGCCGGGCCATTGCGCGCATCATCTAAATCCACAAAAAACGGACCGTCGCGCCACAAAATATTGCCCGGATGACAATCACCATGCAAACGCAGCGAATGCCAGTCAGTACGCCAATAAGACTCAACTATATCAATGAGTCTACTGGTTGCCTGTAAAAAAGTATTTCGCTGGCTTTTCGGTATTAATGGGCAATGCTCCAACAATTGATAAGGTTCATACAAATACTCATTCAACCCGATCGTTGGTCGCATGGAAAAGGAAGATTTGCTGCCCGTCTGATGAATTCGACCTAAGAATCGGCCAACCCATTCCAACTGTTCTTCATTATCCATTTCATATTGCCGCCCGCCGACGCTGGGGAACACCGCAAAATGGAACCCTTCATAAAGATGCAAAGTACGGCCATTTAACGTTAACGGAGCCACAACCGGGACTTCATCTTCAGCAAGTTCCTGGGCAAACCCATGTTCTTCAAGAATTTGCGCTTCCGCCCACCGCTCCGGGCGGTAAAACTTCACGACATACCGTTTCCGTTCTTCATCTGTAAACTGATATACCCGGTTTTCATAGCTGTTTAAAGCGGTCAAACCCGAATCGACACGCAATCCGGCGTCCAGCAATGCATCCATGATTAATTCAGGGAACAATGTCTGAAAATTAAAAACTGAGCTGTTCATAACAACCACTATCAGTATGTAAGATAACTATGAGCACTTATCGGCATCTGGAACCTGTTAGTCTTTAATGACGCCACGCGCACGGAGTAATGCCGTTTTGAAATCTTCTTCATAATCTTTTTTCAAACCAGGAATCACCTGTTCTTTATCTGAATCACGCATCTTCAGATGGTAAATAAGGATATCATCAGTTAGCTCATTTAACTGCCCCTCAAACCCCGCCTCCTGTGCAAGTTTTTGTAAAAATTGAACAAGATTTAAATCAGGCTCTTTTTGCCAGGCAGGGTGCAGCAGTTCGACCAGTTCATTAACGCGATGGCATTTCATTTTTTATCCTCAGAAAGTAAAACTATGACAAAAATAACAGTCTTGGTGGTATGTGGAAAGAACTTGGTCTTCAGTAAAAGTTTTCAGAAAATGACATATAACTCAGGTTATAGGGGCAAAAAAATGATCACGGGCGTCATTCTGGCTGGTGGACAGTCAACACGAATGGGCGGTAATGACAAGGGGCTGATGGAGCTCCAGGGCATACCGCTATACCAGCATGTCCTCAGCCGGCTAAAAAATCAGGTTGATGGCATCATCATCAGTGCCAATCGTAATCTTTGTGCTTACCGGCAAAGTGGATATCCAGTCATCAGTGACATTGATAAAGGCTTTGCTGGTCCATTGGCTGGTATCCTAACCGGAATGCAGGCGGCGACATCTGAATGGATTGTCTTTGTTCCTTGTGATGTTCCAGGGCTCCCCTTGGATCTTGTCCATCGACTCTGTGAAGCGAAAGAGGGAAATAACGCAGTCTATGTAACCGATGGGCATCGTGATCATCCGACACTGTTGCTAATCAATCGATGCCTCATCGAACCACTGAAAACCTATCTTCATAATGGAGATCGTAAATTGATGCTTTTTATCGAACAGATAGGTGCCAAAGCGGTTTCATTTGCCGATCAACCCAATGCCTTCCTCAACCTGAACTCATCGGAAGACTTATTCAACTGGCAGAGGCATCATAATGAATATTAATGTCCCACCTCTGCTTGCCATCGCAGCCTATAGCGGTACAGGAAAAACCACGCTGCTCAAAGAAGTCATCCCACAATTGGTAGAACACGGCATTAAGGTGGGTCTAATCAAGCATACGCACCATCAAATGGATATTGATACGCCAGGCAAGGATAGCTACGAATTACGCAAGGCAGGGGCGACACAAACCATCGTGGCAAGTAACCAACGATGGGCGTTGATGACAGAAACGGCGGAACAGAAATCACCTGATCTCTATGAATTAGCCAGTAAAATGGATACGTCATCGCTTGATCTTGTCCTGGTCGAAGGATTCAAACATGAAGAGGTCAGTAAGATCGTCTTGTTTCGTCAATCTTTAGGCAGAGAGCTTGCTGATTTACTTGATGAATATGTGATTGCTATTGCTTCAGACACAGAAATAGAAACCGCCCCTCTTCCAAGGTTAGATATCAATCAACCACAACAAGTAGCCCAGTTTATAGCCGTGTGGTTGTCACAGAAAACATAGGTCACACAGCCAATCTTATTCCAGCCCGCCACAACGCAAAAAGCCCCCTGCTTACGCAGGAGGCTTTCCACTTAGTTGATGCCTGGCAGTTCCCTACTCTCACATGGGGAGACCCCACACTACCATCGGCGCTACGGCGTTTCACTGCTGAGTTCGGCATGGGGTCAGGT
>NZ_QNRY01000085.1 GCF_003315515.1 Brenneria salicis ATCC 15712 = DSM 30166
CGAAGTGGTGATGTTGAATCCGGATAAGCCGGAAACAGCGCTGGAAAATGCAGCATAAAAAATGACTAAGGGTGCCAACATCCTTGACAGCCGCCTCATTTGGATATATAAAATCAAGAAAATTAGATAAAACAGGTAGAATTATAGACTATAAAGCAAAAAATGGTGCAGGATTCACTCTTGAAAGTTTCTTTGGAATAATTCCTAACGGTAAATCCGAACCGGATTTTTTAGACTGGGAATTAAAAGCACATTCAGGATCTGTAATAACCTTAATGACTCCTGAGCCTAATACAGGCAAGTATATCGAAGATATACATTTATTCATGCGTGATTATGCCTCCAGTAAAAAAGAAAAAAGAGTTGATTTTGCCAGTATACATAGAGTTGGTGATATAAATGAAAAAACAGGTTTATCACTAAATCTTGAAGGTTATAACATCACCAAAAGAAAGATAGAAGATCCCGATGGAGGGTTATTCCTCAGAAATCATTCAGGCGTATTAGTTGCCAGATGGAGTTTTGAAAAATTATTAAATCACTGGAAAAGAAAACACGCAAAAACCTGCTTTGTCTCTTATGAGTCTCAAGACTCATGTTCTGGAAGACATTATCGTTATAGACCATCGATAACACTGGCAACAGGTGCAGAACTTGAGATTTTTTTCTGCCTTAGCCACCTCAACTATCTATTATGATCCGGGTATCAATATCAAATATTTTGATGGAAGTTCAATCGTTAAAAAAAGAAATCAATTCAGAATAAAATGGAAAGATATAAATGGAATATATAAAAACGTAGAAAAATTAGATTTAAGAAATTTTTAACAAAAATTCAGGGCTTATTTTCACCAGCCCTACTTAAAACAATGAAAAATAATTAAATTAGTATTGAAAATAATATTTTCATATAAGAAACGGCGTTATGCACAAAAGAAACTTTTAAATTACCAAACCTCACCATTTAAAAGATAAAAATATCAAAAAACCATTTTTAAAATAGTAAAAGTATCCTTTGGTAATCACATTAATAAATATTGTCACAACTAAATCAATACGCAGATCATCATTAATCAGCTAATTATTTTTTAAAAACACATAGTAATACCAACATGTGATAGGCTCTAAAATATCATGTTAGCAGTCATGCAGTTAGTAGATTTTAGCCTCGATTACACTACCAAGATTATAGCGCATAGTAGACCTTTAGACTGGAAGGGTAATCCCCCCATTTTTAACGGAGGTCATAAGTAGAGTTATGCAGCACGTAACACATGCTGTTTTGGGGTATATCCGCCCAACGCCATATTCGGCCTTTCGTGATTATAAAACCACTGCCATTCTGTTGCGTACCGTTGTAATTCGTCCAGTGATGAAAATATATATTGCCCCAGCCAGTCATAACGCACGGTCCGGTTATAACGCTCGATATAGGCATTTTGCTGCGGTTTACCCGGCTGGATAAAATTTAGTTCAATGTCGTTGTTTTTAGCCCATTGCATCAACTCGCTACTCGTATATTCCGGACCGTTGTCACAGCGTATTGAAACCGGCTTCCCGCGCCACTCAATCAGACGCTCCAGCGTTTGCTATAACCGCTCCACCTATCTGGAACAGCGCAAGGTATTGATGTGTTGGTGGGGTGAGTTCATAGAGAATGCCGCAACAGGAAAAGTCATGGCGTCGGAAAATTACGCAGTTTTACTTATATGATCTTGCGGCTGAACAAGAAAAGCGCGACACTACGTAAAGACAAACGTAACTACAAAGGTAAGTATGATGGGTAGCATTAATCTCCGTATCGATGATGATCTTAAAACACGTTCCTACGCAGCACTCGAAAAATTGGGGGTTACGCCTTCTGAAGCATTGCGCCTTACGCTGGAATACATTGCTGAAAATGAACGGCTTCCCTTTAAACAGACGTTACTTAGTGATGAAGATGCTGAATTGGTTGAAATTGTCCGTGAACGCCTTCGCAATCCCAAGCCAGTACGTGTGACGTTGGATGATCTTTAATGTCGTATTTTCTGGATTTTGACGAACGCGCACTAAAGGAATGGCGCAAGCTGGGCGAGATAGTTCGCAATCAATTCAAAAAGAAACTAGCCGATATTCTGGAAGCACCACGTATCGAAGCCAACAAACTGCGCGGGATGCCGGACTGCTACAAAATAAAGCTGCGCTCTGCTGGCTACCGGTTGGTTTATCAGGTGCAGGATGAAAAAGTAGTGGTTTTTGTCGTGTCAGTCGGCAAACGCGAGCGTTCCGAGGCCTACGCCGATGCAATAAAACGATTACGCTAACAACCCTAACACAACCATGAAACTCGAGAAAAAACACCACCAACAATCAAGATCGTCCGGCTGGGGCGGCAAACGTACCGGTGCAGGCACACTAGTTGGTAACACCAATGCGGTGAAACATGGAGAACGCAGCCGCCAGGCATTCTTTCCTTTGGCTGGTGATAATGGGCAATTTACGCCGCTGCAATTGCTACGTGTAAGAAACCTACTCCTGCCGAACGTGTCGGCGAGTTGATGCACAGCGCTCTCGCACAGGCGCTTACCGCCAAAATGGTGAATAATAAGCTTTCACAAAAGCAAACCTAAATCAGCGTAGTGCCATAAAACCGTAGTCCCAAAGGTAACGATCATGGCAATTCAAGCAAAGCCCTTCACAGACACGGAAGTTAAAGCCGCCAAAGCAATTGATAAAAAATTGTCGCTGCATGAAGGTAGCGGGCTGCTCCTTATTTTTATAGAACATAATGAGAGTGATTCTTCAAACCAGCCGTTTCTCATCTGATGTTTTTCGTGATGATAATTAGAGACTTTCCTCTGACCAGTTCTATAATGAAAATAAAGATGTCAGATCCAGATTTAAAATCATCCAAACTGTAATAATATTGTCATGGATTTAGTGTTTATCTATCGTCTATAGCTGAGGGCGACTTATTGTGGCAAATTTGTGACAAATGCAAATTTTTTACCGTTCCATTTATAAGAAGTTTTATGGCGTATATCACTAAATAACTGATCCTAATATCGCTACATTTTTACCAACCCATGATTCCCACCGGGGAATGGGCTGACAGTATTCATAAAGTGACGCACTTTTTTCAGTAACTGCCACATTGAGCGGCACTGGAGGTTTCCGGTTATCGTTTCGTGCAGCGCCTGCCACAGCCGTTCAACATGATTTACCCAGGGCGAGTAAACCGGCTGATAAATAACACGAAACTTCGGATTCT
>NZ_QNRY01000086.1 GCF_003315515.1 Brenneria salicis ATCC 15712 = DSM 30166
AAAAATGTCAGACAATTTATTAAAACCGCATCACCTTTCCCAGGCAACAAACCTGGACTAACAAAAGTGGAGCGGTAATAGGCGCAGTTATTTAGCATAAACAGCGGATTCTGTCCGATTTGCCACGAAAGTGAAAGCGGTAATTTATACTCTTAATGAGGCACGGCAACGAGATTTTTTATTTAAACTATGGAAAAATCGTTACCGTCCTGTCATTTGACGTATTAAGCGACGGTTCGGGGCTTTAAATCCCAAATGATGATCAGCCGTTTATTCCCCTGATTTTGTGCCTAACAAAAGGAGAGACTTATGGATACAGATCTGAAACTATCACTGCTGGCAACGGTTGGCGCACTGGTAATGATTATAATATTCAGCTTTACCGCGGTATTGAACTGAGAGGGCTTAGCCTCCCCTTTGTTTCATCGGTATCCGTTCAGACACAGGCTGGCGTATTCAAACTGTGTCTGAACCTATTCTCTGTCTGAAGCGGTTGCCGAGTGTAAGAAACGCGGCTTCGGCAAAGACGTTAACGCATCGTTTGCGGGGTAACCATCCGGCGTGCGCCGACATAATGTTCCTGCCAATAATCTTCATTCAACTTACTAATGCGTATATCCGATCCGGTGCGTGGCGATTGAATAAATTTGCCATCTCCCAGATACACCCCGACATGATCCGCCGTTCCGCGATTATTAATGCGGAAGAACACCAAATCGCCGCTTTCCAGTTCATTTTTCTTGATCGGGGCCGCGTCCCGCAAGTGATACATTTCGTTAGCCGTGCGGGGGATTGGGATGTTAACCACGTCTTTATAGGCGAAATAAACCAGTCCGCTACAGTCAAAACCGGTCAAGGGCGATGAGCCTCCCCAGCGATATGGCTTGCCCACCTGACTCATCAATTTGTTTATCGCAGTCAATCTGGCATGTTGATAACGTTTTTTATGCGCGACACTCAGGGTTAAACCTTTATTATCTGGTTCTTCCTTTTTCCCTGCTCCCATTTTGTTTTTTAACCCTGACTTTAATCGGCTGCGGGTGGATACCTGTTTTATATTACTGGCTGCATGCGACTTTTTGAGCCCTTTTCTAACCAGTGCCGGCGTAGAATTTTGGGTTCTTGACGAGGTTTTTTTTATTGGTGTTGATGATAATTTTTTACGCTTGGCCGATTTGCTTTTCTTATGATCGCTCTCAATGACGCTTTTCACACTGGTCTTGCGCTGCGATGAATTGGGGATATCGGGGGCTGCCTGCGCCTGACTCAGGAATGGAAGACTAAAAAACAGAATAAAAAGCGTAATAAATAAGCGCATGTTAAGGATGACCGAATATAAACCTTAGATCGTTCAATTGGTACAGTATTCCCGAAAGCAGCGTGATAAAAAAGTGGGAATGGCGTGTTTATTAATACAAAATAATGAAAAAACGTGAATAGGTATTTTTTTTTGCTGGAATCATCATCGTTTCTGGCGCAGATTTCATCAATGCGCATTATCGCTTGAGGCTGGCGTCACAAGATAAAACCCTACAAAAAATGGCGTTTTTTTGTGGCTACGGCCCTCGGTACAATATAAATTGAGTAGATCGCGCTGTAATGGCTCATCTGACAGAAGCCCGTGGTTAATGCACATGATGTTAGCCATCCTATAAGATTTAAGGAAGAAAGAGAATGACGACAACAACAATTGAAAAGATTCAGCGTCAGATCGCTGAAAACCCGATTCTGCTGTATATGAAAGGTTCGCCCAAGTTGCCGAGTTGCGGCTTCTCCGCGCAAACGGTACAGGCGCTGTCGGCGTGTGGCGAACGTTTTGCTTATGTCGATATTTTACAGAACCCGGATATTCGCGCTGAACTGCCTAAATACGCCAACTGGCCGACTTTCCCGCAATTGTGGGTTGACGGTGAACTGGTCGGGGGCTGTGACATCGTGATTGAAATGTATCAGCGCGGTGAGCTGCAGCAATTGATTAAAGAAACGGCTGAAAAGTATAAGCCTCAGGCGGAAGATCTGGCATAAAGACAACGGGTGCTTCGCGCACCCGTTATTTCTTGTGGCGAACCGAACATTCTGCCCGCCCCGCCCCGGGGCGCCGCAAGCGAGGTTGAAAAACGCGCCTGCGTTTTTTGTTTAACTTGCTTTAGATTCCGCCGCTGACGAATTCTCATCAAGCGCGATGGGCCATCCGCCCAGACGCTTCCAGCGATTCACCAGTTCACAAAACAGCAATGCCGTCTGATGGGTGTCGTAGAGCGCCGAGTGCGCCTGGCTTGAGTCAAATTCAATCCCTGCGGTAAGGCAGGCTTTCGCCAGAACCGTCTGTCCCAGCACCAACCCGCTTAGTGCCGCGGTATCAAAAGTGGCGAAAGGGTGAAACGGGTTACGTTTCAGGCTACAGCGCTCGGCTGCCGCCATCAGAAAACCGTGATCGAATGTGGCATTGTGCGCGACGATAATCGCCCGGTTGCAGCACTGATCTTTTATCCCTTTGCGTACCACTTTAAAAATTTCATGCAAAGCATCATATTCGTTGATCGCACCGCGCAAAGGATTGGCGGGATCGATACCATTGAACGCCAACGCTGCGGGCTCCAGAATCGCGCCCTCAAAAGGCTCAACATGGAAATGTAATGTCTCATCCGGCTGTAACCAACCATCCGTATCCATTTTTAACGTTATCGCGGCGATTTCCAGCAACGCATCGGTTTTGGCATTAAACCCGGCGGTTTCGACATCAATCACAACCGGATAGAATCCACGGAAACGTCCACTCAGGGCGTTCAGGTCATTTTTATCAGCCATTAGTCTCTTAATCTTTAGCAAAATGCAGCGCGCATTATGGCAAATTTTGGTGAGAGATGCAGTAACCCTGCTTATTTGGCAGGATTTTGTCGGGACTGGGATAATCTACGGCGAGAAAGGAAGACGGGCGCCAGCCTGACGGCCGTCGTTGTGTTAAATCACCTAAATAACTGATCCTAATATCGCTACATTTTTACCAACCCATGATTCCCACCGGGGAATGGGCTGACAGTATTCATAAAGTGACGCACTTTTTTCAGTAACTGCCACATTGAGCGGCACTGGTGGTTTCCGGTTATCGTTTCGTGCAGCGCCTGCCACAGCCGTTCAACATGATTTACCCAGGGCGAGTAAACCGGCTGATAAATAACACGAAACTTCGGATTCT
>NZ_QNRY01000087.1 GCF_003315515.1 Brenneria salicis ATCC 15712 = DSM 30166
AAAAATGTCAGACAATTTATTAAAACCGCATCACCTTTCCCAGGCAACAAACCTGGACTAACAAAAGTGGAGCGGTAATAGGCGCAGTTATTTAGATGCCCAGGATAAAGGAAAGTCTTAGTTGCTCCAATAAAGTTATGATGACCATTTAGGCTTAGGGTTTCGAGGCTATACTCTCTTCCATCCAAAAATTCTTCTAAAAGTCGTATTTCATTTTTAAGGTTAGCTGTTTTCAGCCATGCATAAGAAAATTCTTCATCAGTATTACATATATAAACATTTTCACTTCCACATCCTGAAGGATCTTTTATAACAATACGTTTATGCTCCCTAAAAAAATAAAATGCTTGATTTTTACTGTTTGTTTTTAAATATGAAATTGAAAATTTTGTATTTTTAAATTTTCCCCTCATTATCGTTTTATCTAAGCAAAGTCTATGCACATCGTAATCCATACCTTCAATTTTCAGCTCCTTTGCTAAATAGGCAGCTGGATATAAACCCTCTTCAATAAATGAAAACACATAATCTACTGGTGACTTGGAGTGAATTTGCGAGGCAATTTCTGTGACTTCTTTAGCTTCGAATTTATCTATCAGATATACATCTTTACATGCTTGATAATGCATATCATGAATCATGTTTTTTTCCTGAATTAATGATATATCAACGTTAAGTTCCTTAAATGAATCGAATCGATTAAAATAACCACCTATTATCAATATGTGTTTCATCATTTTCCCTTTTATTAAATATACTTGTCATACTTCAAATTGTATGTGCGTTGGCTGCGTTCACTCACCCGATCACTTACCTGAGTTAGCTTATCGGGATGACATGAGAAGTATCCTGTCCCTCAACGAAGACCATATGTTGGCTGGTCGAATTCTTTCCCGACGAATTTATCTTTTCTTTGCCACCTTTCTGGGGTTAGAATTATTTTTGGCATAGTAGCATTTTTTAAATTACCGTTTTTAGTCATATTTAACTAATGATGAGTGTTCTTAATGAGTTTTAGAATTGTAAGTTATATTTTATTAACTTAATTATACTTGAGTGCTATGTTTATTTCAGCCAGCACTATGAAGTAGTTATTTTATTATTCATGTGAGCAACTTGAGTGAATTAATATTTCATAATGAGCTTTGTTGCTATGGTAAATATATAGGGATTTTTCGCTATTAAAATTAAATGATTTCTTATGTTGGTATTTTTTTTCAATGTTTTCAGTTGCTTGTATATTTTTTGTGGTTTTTGTTTTAACGCGCAATGAGTGTTTTTTTTATTTTACTTTGATTTAACATTGTGTTTACTTATCTTTTATATCTTTTTGAAAAATAAATAATACTACCGTCTTTCCGTGTTAGTGGAATTCATTGAAAATCATAAATTGTAAATACTATTATCGAAAATGTAATCTGATGTCAATAAGGATTTAAACGTGTTCTGATTTTTTACTCACAAATAGCTTCAGTGATAACGCCGAACTTACGTTTTTCTTAATTTGATAGTTATTTACTTTCATCTATGAAGCATGTTAATAATTATTATTACTAATATTTTCATTCCGTTTATATTTATTTGGTGTCTTATTTTTGGTTTTTTATCGTAGGGTTGTATTTATTAATTTACATTTGAAATTAAATAATTATCACTATAATTGTTTCGTTACGGAAAGGTTGTTGGCATAAATATATAACGAAAGGAGGCGATAAGTGGATTTGAGGGGGGGGATGTTATTTTTTAACGAAAGTAAAAAACACTTGCGATATACCTAAATAATTCGAGTTTCAGGAAGGCGGCATGCGAAGGAATCCCAGTGGAAACATTACTTAATGGAAATGCATCTGGGCTGAGAAAAATTTAAGCCAGATATAATATGACAGACACCTGTATAAATAACCGGTAACTGCCAGATCTTATCTAATACATAAGTTCAAGATGAAATAAGTGCGCCAGATTTTCAATAAGCTTCTTTTATTCGTCTCTCATAAACGCTGTTTGCTTCTTGTTAAATATTATCGTGCTGCAAGTTCAAGTCAGGCAACTATGCCCAGAGTTAAATTGTTGCTCATTACTGACAAATTCCTTTATTGCTGTTACTGTCAATTTTTCCTACACCGGAAATTGATGCCAGCCTTTTAGTTATTCCATTTGTATCTACGATAGATCTAATCTGGTGGCATAAGTGCAACAATATTTGTGTTGGATGGTGTAGGACATATGTCCATATAATATCGCCTTTATAGCCAGCCCAGGGCCGGATCACACTTTGTTAAAAACCTGAACTATTCACTAATTCGCTGATCTCAAAATAAAATAATTTTTTTGAGGTCTTGATATGACGCTTTTTGAGCATCTTTCCCTTGTCGAAGAGACACGTTCTCCCATTAATCAGCGACA
Organism: Brenneria salicis ATCC 15712 = DSM 30166; assembly: GCF_003315515.1. Lineage (GTDB taxonomy): Bacteria > Pseudomonadota > Gammaproteobacteria > Enterobacterales > Enterobacteriaceae > Brenneria > Brenneria salicis. The sequence goes on from NZ_QNRY01000087.1 coordinate 2,404, forward strand.
TAATCTTGTCGATGTGCTGTTTCTCGTTCTTGCCGCCGTCGCCAGCGGACAAAACGGATGGGCCGAAATTCAACAGTTTGGCGAACTTCGCCTTGGCTGGTTAAGAAAATTTCGTCTGTTTTCCAATGGGATACCCCGTCGCCATACGATTGCCCGTATAATGAAAGCCGTGAGCCATGACAGCTTTCAACTCTGTGTCTTTAGCTGGCTCAATGACATACGAGCCGAATCCGGCAAGCCTCTGATTGCGATTGATGGGAAGACTATCAAGGGCGCCTCCATGCGGGGCGACCGTGTTTTCCATTCTGTCAATGCCTATGACCTGAACTGTAGTGGAATACTGAATTTGGCCACCTGAACAGAGGTGATATGCTCACCTCAGAACAACACAGGTGCTCCAATGAAAAAAGAAATTTTAGTGCAGAGTTCAAACGTGAAGCGGCTCAGTTGGTTGTCGATCAGAACTACACCGTTGCTGAAGCAGCAAAAGCCATGGAT
>NZ_QNRY01000088.1 GCF_003315515.1 Brenneria salicis ATCC 15712 = DSM 30166
AACAGCAAGTTAATCGTGAGCATGATCCCGAGTCCGGGCACCACCATTTCTTTTTTATGCTTTCTTATGAATCCCTATATATCTTAAATTCAATAGGTTAGCGTAAGAACCCTTTCCGATACGTTTTGATTTATCCCTAGGTATCCGGAAAATGTGGGGTCAAATTGCGGGTCATTCAGTTCGATGAATGGAGAGACCCTCACATGGCTCTGACTGACAGTAAAATCCGCGCTGCTAAATCCTTCGTAAAATCCTACAAAATCACCGATGCCCACGGTCTGTATCTACTGGTATCAACCAGCGGCTCGCGTCTGTGGTATTTCCGCTACAGCTTCGGCGGCAAAGAATCCCGCCTGGCTTTAGGCGCCTATCCGCAGGTAACGCTGGCGGAGGCTCGCGAAAAGCGCGACGCTGCCCGCAAGCTGCTGGCCTCCGGCATCTGTCCTTCACTGCCCCGTGAATCCGAAAAAACCGCTGTAGACAAAACCCGCACCTTTAAACACATCGCAATCTCGTGGTCAGCGGTGAAAATAACACCTGAAACTGATGCTGGTATCATTTCCTGAATAATAACAGCCATCTCCGGTTGAAGAATGACATAACCATTTCTGTAACTATAATCGATTGCTCTGTCGCTATAAAGTGACGCCCAGCATGCAAGAATTTTGTTGGGAATATCTTCGGGTGACACATTTAAATAGCTTTCAAATTGCCCTGCCCAGCTTTTCGCTGTCCCGTCTTCAACCGTTGCCGATGAGCGTATAGCAATATTTTCACAGCTCATTTTTTTATGTTTTTATTAATACTTTCCACTAATGATTTGTTTATTTTTGATGATAATATTTTTTCTTTTAATAAACCTGATTTTATCTTTGCGGCGGATAAATTATCATTTTTCAAGTCACGAATAATATTTTTTATATCATCACTCAATTCGCACTCAATGATATGCGCATTTAAAGCTTTAGTTGTGACAACGCAGGTTTTAGGAATATTAAAACCTAATTTTGATGATTCACACAAGCCATTAAATTTACCGCCGGTTATTTTTTTGTCAAACTCTCCTGAACTTAATATCTCTATGTTACTCATTTATATCACCTGAATTTATTTCTTTGGCGAAAGTTGATTCTTTGATTATTTTTTCTATTTCCGAAACCCATTCATTCAAACTGAGAGAAACTTTTTTCTCTCCCACTAAAAAACCTAATATATCATTTGAGTTAAGTTCCTTTTTCTCTTCATCAATATCTGTTCCTTCTTCACAGTACAATGTTGAAATGTTCATCAAGTCATTTACTCGCGCACTAAGCATATTTGTGTCAACAGGATCATAAAAAACAAAGCTGGCGAAGGTATTATTATTCTGCAAAGATGAATACTCAGGTATTACATGTTTTGGGATAAATGCTCCTTTAATTGTTTTAGTTAGCATATCAACTCCAGTGGCGCATTTTACCAGCTGCCAGATAAAGTCACCCGCAGTTCTATTATTAATTTCAATTAACTTAATACCATTTTTTGTTATTCTTGCTTCTATGTGGCAAGGGCCATGGTTGTAACCAATTTCGTTCAACAACTCATGACAGAACTGTTCTAACATAGTGTACTCTTCCTGTGTGACATCTGGCGCAGGGAATATATGTTTTTGTTCAGCTAAATAACTGCGCCTAATAGTAGATCACTGAAGGGAACTCAATCCGGTTTGAGCGATCTGATCAATCGCCAAATCAAAACAAATCACCAACCGGACTGAGTTATGCCGATCATAGCATTCA
>NZ_QNRY01000089.1 GCF_003315515.1 Brenneria salicis ATCC 15712 = DSM 30166
GGCTTTGAGTTTCTTTTCGTCCATAATTTGCCTGTCTCCGCTACTGGAGTGAACATATCAAAAACAGGCAATTACACAATTTTAATTACAGTCTCGATCAAGACGAACAACACGCTATCTTTAAGCACCATGCGCCAGCAGAAGACTTCTTTGCATTCCAGACCGAAGTCACTCGGTTTAGTTTAGACATGTTGTTACCAAACCCTCAGTTTCTGAAAATGTTCACCGATGCCTATTTAGAAAGTGACAGACGATTTGCTGACAAACGTTCAATCTTTGCTTTAGCGGTCGAACGACTGGCCAAGGAAGTCAACCCAGATATCCCGAAAGCCTCTGTATCTCTTTCAGTTGCACAGAAGATTGCATTTTCTGCTGAGGTTTATGCCAAACTTCTGTTGTCGGGCGCAGAGGGCATCAGCACCATCGACACGACCGCAAACCGGATGTATCCCATGCTGCCAGCGTTGTTTAACGGCAGTACTGCCTGTTACGACATATTGTCAACGCAGCTTTTCAAACCCGGCGATAATGAAGACCAGCACCGCCCGGTCCACAAGATCGTCGCTGAATACTGCGCAGCGGATTATCTCATTAAACGAATTGCCGATCCTGCGGATGACCTCATTTTAACAAAGTGCTTGTCTGTTATTGCACCTAACGGTACTGCCAGAGATGAGTTGAGAGGTCTGCTAGGATGGATGGCGGCATTAGGCAACAGGTCGGTACAGGGAGCCATTATTGAGCTTGACACCTATGCGGTACTCGCAAACGGCGATCCATCGCAGCTTGAACGCTCATCGAAAAGACAGCTTCTTCATCGACTTAAAGAGATTGAAGCCGCAGATCCTTACTTTCGTCGGAGCGATTTCTGGCGACGGTTCAGCGCGGCCGGTTTTTTCACACAAGACGTTGTTGAAGAAATAAAACCTCTTTTAGCGATGGGCGATGAGGGGCATTTACGTGACTTAATTTTAGAACTTCTGGCAGACTCCCCGGTTAATAACCAGTTGATGCCTGAATTGAGCTTGATTATTTTAAACACCAGCGAGTCTGAACATATTCGTACATTAGCAAGCAGATGCTTACTCAATGTAAAAGAATACGATTTCATTGGTGAGATCAGCCGCTCTTTCGTTGAGTTGTTCGAGACTTTCTCCGCGCTATATTTCTGTCAGATGCACCCGCGTATCAGGGAATTCCCGCTGAAAATTTTTGAGGGCGCGAAACAGCTTATTTTTAGGAAATACGCTGTCCACCACTAAACTCAGTTCAGTTCGGACACCGCCTTTCAACCCGGCAGCGCGATGCTCAAGTTGCAGAAATGCTGAAATCAGCGGCGCAGCTTGCATCAGCAAGGCACGCCCTTGTTCAGTCAATATGGCTTTGCGCCCATTAATCTCCAGCAGCGACAACCCAAGGCGTTCCTGCAATCCGCTGAGCGCATAGCTGACCGACGACTGACTGCGGTTTAAAACGGTAGCCGCCATTGCATAGCTCCCCTGCTCTACGACCGTTTGCAACACTATCCATTGCTCTAGCGTGGTGCGCGGAACTGTCATGTTCATCTTCTCATTAAATAAGTTCCCATCTAAATTCTAAATAGCTGTTCCAAATAGTAGATCACTTTGAGGGAACTCAGTCCGAGTTGAGCGATCTGATCAATCGCCAAAAATCACAAATCACCAACCGG
>NZ_QNRY01000090.1 GCF_003315515.1 Brenneria salicis ATCC 15712 = DSM 30166
TGTTAGCGCACTTGCACAGCAAGAAGGAATATCGGAAGCTACCCTTTACAACTGGCGTATTCAGGCCAAATTGGAGGGAAAGCCCGTGCCCGGAGCAAATAAAACTACCGAACAATGGTCGACCGAAGCCCGTTTCGCCGTGATCGTGGAAACCGCCACACTCAGTCAAACCGAGTTAGGCGAATATTGTCGTCGTAAAGGGCTTTATCCAGAACAAATAGCCCAGTGGAAGCAGGACTTCCTTCAAACGCCACAACCCGATACCCGGCAGTCGCAAAAACAGGCCCAAAAAGAAATCAAAGGGCTGAAGCGAGAATTGGCCCGTAAGGAAAAAGCCCTGGCGGAGGCGGCCGCGTTGCTGGTGTTGCGAAAAAAGCTCAATGGTTATTACGGGATAGCAGACGAGGACGACTGACGCCAGCGAACGAGCGAGTGCAATTTATCCGGTGGATAGGCGAGGCGACGAGCGCCGGTGCGCGCCTGCTCCCCGCCTGCCGAGAAGTGGGCATCAGCCTGCGCACCTGGCGGCGCTGGAACGGGCAGGCCGAAGACCGCCGGCCTTCGGCGGTGCGCCCACGACCGGCCAATAAGCTGACACTCGCCGAAGAACATCAAATACTGGCCGTGTGTCACGAGCCGGAGTATGCCAGTTTGCCGCCGGCGCAAATCGTGCCACGTCTGGCGGACACAGGGGTCTATCTGGCCAGCGAATCGACGTTTTACCGGATCCTGCGGCGCCACAGTCAGGTGCATCATCGAGGGCGTAGCCTGGCACCGCTGAAGGTCAATAAACCGACCAGCTATCAGGCATTTGCGCCCCGCCACGTGTGGACATGGGACATCACCTGGCTCGCGTCCCGAGTCCGTGGCCGGTATTTTTATCTGTATCTGATAGAAGATATCTTTAGCCGAAAAATCGTCGGTTACGAGGTTCACGAAGAAGAAAATGGTGACCAGGCCGCCGCCCTGCTGCAGCGTACCGTGCTGCGTGAACAGTGCTACCGGCAACCTTTGGTGCTGCACGCCGATAATGGGGCGCCGATGAAATCCCAAACGCTGAAAGCAAAGCTGGAAGAACTGCAGATCACCGGTTCGCACAGCCGGCCGCGGGTCAGCAACGACAATCCGTATGTAGAATCGCTGTTCAAAACGCTGAAATATGTTCCAGCGTGGCCGTCATCGGGCTTCCTGGACCTAAATGAGGCAAGACAGTGGGTTGAGTGTTTTAGCCGATGGTACAACGAAGAGCACCGGCATAGCGCTATCGGTTATGTGACGCCGGAACAACGCCATCAGGGGCATGACATTGCCCTGTTGGCAAACCGAAAAGCCTTGTATGAATCAGCCCAAAGGGCCAACCCGGAACGATGGTCAAAACACTGTCGCCAATGGCAACGTGTCGAAGTGGTGATGTTGAATCCGGATAAGCCGGAAACAGCGCTGGAAAATGCAGCATAAAAAATGACTAAGGGTGCCAACATCCTTGACAGCCGCC
>NZ_QNRY01000091.1 GCF_003315515.1 Brenneria salicis ATCC 15712 = DSM 30166
GACCCTGTAAATAATTCTGTGTAATTGCCACCCTATTAAATGTGACCGTTCAACCGGTCACCGAACTCAATAATAAAACGACTCATCGCCAGCCGCCAGTTTTGAATCGGCATGCTCCATTTTTTCGACGCTGACTGTATCGCGAGGTATATCACTTTGCGTACCGAGTCATCCGTCGGGAACACTTTGCGTTTCTTGATAGCCTGCCGGATCACGCTGTTCAGCGACTCTATCGCGTTAGTTGTGTAGATCGCCTTGCGGATATCGGGCGGATAACCGAAGAAGGTATTGAGGTTTTCCCAGTGGGCCCGCCAACTTTTGCTGATTTGAGGATATTTACCATCCCGGGCGTTCGCGAACACATCCAGCGCCATCAAGGCGGCTTCTTCCGTCGGCGATTGATAGACCGCTTTAAGCCCGGCAGTAACGCCCTTATAGTCTTTCCACGATACGAATTTCAGACTGTTGCGTACCATGTGGATAATGCAAAGCTGGATATGCGTTTGCGGGTAAACGCTGTTTATCGCCTCCGGGAAGCCTTTCAGTCCGTCCACGCAGGCGATAAGGATGTCTTGAAGACCACGATTTTTCAGCTCGGTCAGTACATTAAGCCAGAACTTCGCGCCCTCATTTTCTGCCAACCACATGCCGAGCAACTCTTTTTTGCCCTCGGTATTAATACCCAACGCAAGGAAAACGGCCTTGTTTATCACCGAACCATTGTGTCGGACTTTCACCACAATACAGTCAAGATAAACAATGGGATACAGTGAGTCCAGCGGACGATTTTGCCATTCGGTTACCTGTTCTTTAACGGCATCCGTTACTTTGGAAATTAACGTGGCCGACACGTCAGCGTCATACATTTCCTTGAACGTCGCGACGATTTCACGCGTGGTCATGCCTTTGGCATAAAGAGACAAAATCTGGCTATCCATCTGGGTGATATGGGTCTGGTTCTTCTTGATGAGCTGCGGCTCGAAGGTACCTTCACGGTCACGTGGCGTGTTTAGCGTGATCTCGCCGTCATCGATAAGCAATGTTTTTGAGGAGTACCCGTTACGGGTGTTGGTGCCGGTTTTAGGCGTGTTTTTCTCATGCCCAAGGTGGTCAGTGAGTTCGGCGTTCAGCGCCGTTTCCACGGTGAGCTTAGTCAACATACGTGAAAACTGATTGAGATCAGCTTCAGTCTTGATGCCTTTGGCCAGTTCTGTAGCAAGTGCCTGAAGTTTCTTCTCGTCCATAATTTGCCTGTCTCCGCTGTTCGGATAACGATATCAAAAACAGGCAATTACACAATTT
>NZ_QNRY01000092.1 GCF_003315515.1 Brenneria salicis ATCC 15712 = DSM 30166
GTTAACGTCGGTACTATCGGCCACGTTGACCATGGTAAAACAACGCTGACCGCTGCTATCACTACCGTTCTGGCTAAAACCTACGGTGGTTCCGCGCGTGCATTCGACCAGATCGATAACGCGCCGGAAGAAAAAGCGCGTGGTATCACCATCAACACGTCTCACGTTGAATACGATACCCCGACTCGCCACTACGCGCACGTTGACTGCCCAGGGCACGCCGACTACGTGAAAAACATGATCACCGGCGCCGCCCAGATGGACGGCGCGATCCTGGTGGTTGCCGCGACGGACGGCCCGATGCCGCAGACTCGCGAGCACATCCTGCTGGGTCGTCAGGTCGGCGTTCCTTACATCATCGTGTTCCTGAACAAATGCGACATGGTTGATGACGAAGAACTGCTGGAACTGGTGGAGATGGAAGTTCGCGAGCTGCTGTCTCAGTACGATTTCCCAGGCGACGATACGCCGGTGATCCGCGGTTCCGCGCTGAAAGCGCTGGAAGGCGATGCCGAGTGGGAAGCGAAAATCATCGAACTGGCTGAAGCGCTGGATTCTTATATCCCGGAACCAGAGCGTGCGATTGACAAACCGTTCCTGCTGCCGATCGAAGACGTATTCTCCATCTCCGGTCGTGGTACGGTAGTAACCGGTCGTGTAGAGCGCGGTATCGTTAAAGTGGGTGAAGAAGTTGAAATCGTGGGCATCAAAGACACGACGAAAACCACCTGTACCGGCGTTGAAATGTTCCGCAAACTGCTGGACGAAGGTCGCGCGGGAGAGAACGTGGGCGTGCTGTTGCGCGGCACCAAGCGTGACGACGTAGAGCGTGGTCAGGTACTGGCTAAACCGGGTTCAATCAAGCCGCACACGCAATTTGAATCAGAAGTGTATATCCTGAGCAAAGATGAAGGCGGTCGTCATACGCCGTTCTTCAAAGGCTACCGTCCGCAGTTCTACTTCCGTACAACGGACGTGACGGGAACCATTGAACTGCCGGAAGGCGTAGAGATGGTCATGCCGGGCGACAACATCAAGATGGTGGTAAACCTGATTGCCCCGATCGCGATGGACGACGGTCTGCGTTTCGCCATCCGTGAAGGTGGCCATACCGTTGGCGCGGGCGTTGTTGCTAAAGTTATCGCTTAAT
>NZ_QNRY01000093.1 GCF_003315515.1 Brenneria salicis ATCC 15712 = DSM 30166
CGGTGCAGGGCGATGATGTCTATCAGGACGGTGAAAGCTATGCAGTGAGTGTCGTCGATACCGGTGAACATAACTTCGAGCAACTGGACAGCAGCGATACCGCGACCGTCACCGTGACGGATACGGTAGATACCACCACCCTGACGCTGGGGGATGTGACGGTGGCGGAAGGCAGCGGCACCGCCACCATCGGTGCGACATTAAGTCAGCCGACCGACCGCGAATTTACCGTTACGCTCAGCAATGGCGCGACCATCACCTTTGCCGCCAACAGTGCCACCGCGACGTCAACGGCGTTTGCGGTACAAGGCGATGATGTCTATCAGGACGGTGAAAGCTATGCAGTGAGTGTCGTCGATGCCGGTGAACATAACTTCGAGCAACTGGACAGCAGCGATACCGCGACCGTCACCGTGACGGATACGGTAGATACCACCACCCTGACGCTGGGGGATGTGACGGTGGCGGAAGGCAGCGGCACCGCCACCATCGGTGCGACATTAAGCCAGCCGACCGACCGCGAATTTACCGTTACGCTCAGCAATGGCGCGACCATCACCTTTGCCGCCAACAGTGCGGTTGGCACCTCAACCGCCTTTGCGGTGCAGGGCGATGATGTCTATCAGGACGGTGAAAGCTATACGGTCAGTGTCGTCGATGCCGGTGAACATAACTTCGAGCAACTGGACAGCAGCGATACCGCGACCGTCACCGTGACGGATACGGTAGATACCACCACCCTGACGCTGGGGGATGTGACGGTGGCGGAAGGCAGCGGCACCGCCACCATCGGTGCGACATTAAGCCAGCCGACCGACCGCGAATTTACCGTTACGCTCAGCAATGGCGCGACCATCACCTTTGCCGCCAACAGTGCGGTTGGCACCTCAACCGCCTTTGCGGTGCAGGGCGATGATGTCTATCAGGACGGTGAAAGCTATGCAGTGAGTGTCGTCGATACCGGTGAACATAACTTCGAGCAACTGGACAGCAGCAATACCGC